>CAZFLK010000003.1:0-82101 GCA_964519245.1 uncultured Verrucomicrobiota bacterium | reverse complement strand
GACAACAACGTTCGCTCGATTCCCCGTTCGGATTTGGCGGCTTCCCTGAGCCGTTGAGCCAGGGTCAACGCCTCCAGGTTGTCCAATCCCTCGTCCATGCGCTCCTGGATCTCCGCCAATTTGTCCAAGGCCTGCTCGATGCTTTCCAAGGCCTCCGACAATTCCTGTTCACGCTGCTCTCCCGACGATTGCTGTTGAGCCTGTTGCAGGGATTGCTTCGCAGCGCTCATCTCATTCTCGGAGAGCTCCTTCATCTGGCTCAAGGTCCCGGCCCATTGCTCGAGGGTCTTTTCATCAAAGGTCGGATTGCGCATCGCCTCCTTCAGGGCATTGGCTCCCTCGCGCACGATCTGATCCAACTCGCGATTGTTTTCGCCCTGCTCGTCCGCGCGTTCGCCGATCTCGTCCGATGTCTCCTCCGACTCCATGTCGGACTGCGGCAGGTTCTTCAGGTCGCGCGCGCCGGCGGCGACCTCCTCCTCGGAACGAGCGAGTTCCTCCAGCCGGGCAAACAGATCTTCGAAGGTTTGCTTCGTCCATTCCGCATGCTCGACCAACCCGATCACATGCAGGCGATAGACCATGGAGAGGGACTTTGCCCGCCCCGGGTAATAATCCGTCGAATAGGCGCGCAACTCGACGACCGACTCCGGCGGCGCGCCCGCCACAGATGGGCTGAAGAGGAACGATTCGCGCAACTCGGTTTCATCCGGCAACGAGGAATCAAAGTGGAATCCCGTTTCGACCAGGCGGTTGGTCTCGCCCGGGGTGGACACCAGTTCCCATTCCACGCCGATGTCCTTCACCCCGTAGTCGTCGCGGGCCACGGCGGTCAAGTCCACGATATCCGATTCCAGGATGGCGCTCTCGCTCTGCAGTTCCGGCAGATCGACATTCGGCGCAAAATCCTGAATCTGCCGAATCGCCAACGAATAGGGGGCCTTGTTCGTCAGGCCCAGCTTGTCCTCGATTGAAAAGGTGAGGTGCGCATGCTCTTCCAGCGAGAGAACGCCTGTTTCAAAGCGCCCCTCCGCCGTTGCGGCCAGCGCCTGCCCACGGCCGTCCGCCAAGGTCATGACCACCGAGTCGAGTTCCCGGTTGCCGGCGCCGCTCAATACCGCCCGACTCCCGGCCAGGACGGCAAGGCTGGCATTCTGCACGGTCTGCGTGGTTCGCGGATACTTCAGATAATCGGGAAACTCAATCCGCGCCTCGACATCCTTCACCAAAGGCCGATGCGTCGGCACGATTCTGAGCGCCCCTTTCGCATCGCCCGCGCGGATCTCGAACGTTCCGTCCACCGCCTGCCCGGGAACCTCGAAACGGGCCTCGCCTTCGGCGACCGCGGCCAGGATCGGCGTTTGCTCGCCGATCACGCCCGACACCGACGCCGGTCGCCAGAACGACCGGTAGTTCAATGAAACCGAGGCGGTGAACTCTTCTCCGTGAGGGACGATCATCTTCCCCGGCAGCCGCCCCAGTTCAACGAAGGTAAAACGCTCCGCCCCTGACACCGGAGCCACCCAGCGCTTGAACGCGCTCCATCCCGCCTGCGGCACGATGGCGAAGGGCGCGGCAACCAGGCACGACAACGCCAAGGCCACAATCAACCAACGCGTCGCCTGCGCGAGGCTGACCGCCGCCTTGAAATCCATTGCCGCCGCCTCCTTCGCCACTTGCCGAATGGCGGCCTCGCGCAAGGCGGGCGACATGTTGGCGGACGAGGCTCCCTCCCGCGCCAGCTCGACGATGCCCAACAACCGGTCTCCCAAGCGGCGATGATGTTTCTGCACGACCCGGGCAAAGGCCTTCAGGTCCCGGCGCCGCCAAACCCAGAGGCGCAGCCAGCGGATTCCGAAACCGGCCAACACCCCCGCCGCGGCCACCGTCAGGGCAACCCGCAATGCGACCGGCGTGTCCCAGAACCGATCCGAAACAAACAACAGCGTGTACGAGAGAAGCAAGGCGACGGCGGCGCCTGAAACGGCCACGGTCGTCTCCTTGCGCCAGAGCCGACGCTCCACCTCGGCAAACTGCGCCCGCAGCTCTTCCGGCAACTCCGGCGACACTTGATTGGATTCGTTCTCGGACACGATCAGAATGGGCGCACAAGCTTGCTTAGAACGGGCGCCGACGCAAGCCGGCACTCTAGGACTGCCGCACCCCGCCGGCAAACCGTTTCGGACGGCTGCGCGGCCTTTCACCGCTGAAGGGGGCACGGGCGCAGTTCGACTCAACAATCCACGGAAACAGGCGAGGCGACCCGCCCCGGGCCATGAAGAAACTGTAGAAACAACGTTCTCAAGGCCTTGAACCGCGTCGCCCTCGCGTTCAATCGCCCCGAGAGGCCCTTCAACAAACGGACGATCGTCAGGCCAGATCCGCCACGGACCGCGCGATATCGAGGTAAACCTCCCCCACCCGGTTCTCATACTCGTCGATGGCGGCGCTCAACCCACGCCAGCCATCCGCGCGGCTCCACCGATTCACATGCCACCACCCGACTTGATTCCAATGGTCGGCGGCAAAAGGAAAACGATGCCGCTTGACGACCTTCACGGCAGCGCCATCGCGCAACTCCCCGGTCCAGCTCTGCGACGCTTCCGAGACCAGGCCATCGTTGGCGCCCTCCTCCCGGTTGATGATGCGCCAAGGGACGGTCAAGGTCATGAAGACATTGCTTTCCTCCGGCTCCACGCTGCTCCAGGTCTGGTAGACGACCCCGTTCCGCGCCTCGATCGCCTCGACCCGGTCGTTGAACGAGGCGCAGGCCGCGCGCGACAGGTCCTTGTAGCCCTCAAGCGAGACAACCCTGGCCAGGGCGTCGATGATCTTCCCGCCGCCCATGGCGAGACCGACATCGGCAAACGAGGTTCCATTGTGCGGCGTGCCGATGGTGGAAAGGCTGGCCACCGCCCCCGCCATTTCGGGGCAGTCCACGATCATGCGGCGCGCGTCCAGTCCGCCCATGCTGTGCGCAACGATATGAACCCGTTCCGCCCCGCTCTTGGCGAGAATCCGGCGCACCTCCGCCCCCAACTCGCTGGCGCGGTCTGCCACACTGGCCGCAAAGGCGACATGGGAGTGATAGGCGTCGAAGCCATGTCGGCGCAGGCGGCTCTTGATGCCCTTGAAGTAGTGATACTTGTCGCCCTTGGCCAGGAACGGAACTTTCCAGAACCGCCGCAATTGGGCGCGCAGGATGTCAAAGCGCGCGATGCCGTGGGCCAGCAGGATGGGGTGAGCGGATTCGGACATGGCTACGCTGCGAATCTTCCGGACTGGGCCGCAGGAGGAAAGGCCAATTTCGGGCGCTGGGAGAACTGTTACACCAGGCCGCAGGAATCCTGCCCAACCAATCGCCGGCCCGGGGAGCCCCATGAACAAGCCGCTCACTTGCTCTTGTCAACCGCCGCAAAGGAATCAAAAATTCGCTCGTGTCCGCGAGGCATGGTCCAGAGTCGAAGAGCGCTCCGATTTCGCCGGAGACAGAGCCCGCGCCCGGCGCATTCGCTTGCTTGAACAGGCTGGCCCGGGCGGAATGGAGGCGTCTTGTCGCCCTGCTCGCCGTTTCCACCCTGGTCTTCGTCTGGTCACATGCCTTGACCACGCCGGACCGCTGGGGAACGCCTGTCAATTACGAGGGGGACGCCGTCCAGATCCTGACCTGGATCAAGGCCGCATCGGAGGGCGACTATTATCCCGGGCTGCCCGTCAGGATCGACCGGCTCGGCGCGCCCTTCGGGGCCAATTGGAATGACTTCCCGATGTACGAGAAATGCCTGACCGTCCTGCTTGGGCTGCTGGCTTTGCCCTTGGGAGTCTTTGCCGCGGGGAACGCGGCCGTCCTGCTGGCGCATGTGTCGGCGGCGATGTCCTTCTACCTGGTCTGTCGCTTCCTGAGACATCGTTGGGAATGGTCGTTCGCCGGCGCTCTGCTCTTCGGTTTCGCCCACTACAACTGCTGGCGCGGATTACAGCACCTGCTGCTCGCATTCACCTGGACGCTGCCGCCAGCCCTGCTGTGCTGCGCCATCGTCGCGAAAGGCTCGCGCGCGCGCCCCGGAAACAGCTCGGGGCGATTCTGCCTGGCGATCGCGTGCGTCATGGGCGTTTCCAATCCCTACAACCTATACATGTATCTTCAGCTGATGACCTTTGCCCTGTTGGCGCAGTGGCTGTCGGCGCGCCGACCCGACAACCTGCGTATCGGAGTCATGAGCCTGGGAGCCGCAATCGGATCCTTCGTCATCGTCAACGCAGGCACGTTTATCTATCGATTCCAGCACGGCGCCAACCCGGCCGGAATCGTGCGCAACTACTACGAGTCGGAACAGTATGGCCTGAAGTTGCTGGAGTGCGTCCTGCCGCCAGCGACCCACAACCTCTCCTTGCTCGCAGACCTGGGACAGGCCTATGGCGGACTGCACAAGATCACGGGCGAGGTGCATTCTCCCTACCTGGGAATGGCGGCCTTGTGCGGGCTGGCGTGGTTGATTGTTGAAAGCGTGGCAAGAATGTCTTCGGCGCGACATCGGGCGAAGCCCGCGCCCCAGTTGGCGCAGATTGCCTGGATCCAGGCTTACGCCTCAATCGGCGGCGTCAACTGCCTGGCCGCGTTCGGAGGACTGCTGCTGTTCCGCGCCTCGAATCGCTTCAGCATCTACATTTCAGCGCTGCTGTTGATGTTCCTCGCGGCGCGGTTGTCGCGTTGGACGCGGCGGCGCCCACGGAAACACAGCCTGGCCCTGGCCGCCGCGCTGACCCTCGTCGGACTGTGGGATCAGGTCCCTTTTCCCGAACGGGAACCCGAAATCGCGCGGCATCAGGCGCGGCTGAAGGAGGACAGGCAATTCATCGCCAGGTTGGAATCCGCGTTGCCGGAGCATTCCATGATCTTCCAGGTTCCGGTGGTTTCCTTTCCAGAGGCGGCGCCGATCGAGGGACTGGAACCCTACGAGTTGCTGCGACCCTACCTGCATTCGACGAGGCTCCGCTTCTCGCACGGTTCGAACCGCGGACGCTGGCAGGAGGATTGGCAACTTGTCCTGGAAAACGCCTCCGCCAAGGAATTGGTTGATCAACTGGAGCGATTCGGCTTTGCGGGACTGCTGATTCATCGCAACGCCTTCTCTGATCGGGGCGCGTCGCTGATCAGCCATCTCAAGCGGGTCGGGCGCACCCAATCCATCACGGATGCATCCGGGAATCGAACGTTGATCCTGCTGCAGCCTCAATCGCCCGCCGCCCTGCCTGCCCCGGGAGAATTCACCCCCTTCAAGGCTGAACCGGAACTGGCGCGCTGGGATCGTAACGAGGCGGCGGCGCGCTTCTGGTCGGCAGGCGATTTCAGCCTTGCCTACGAGATCTCCGAGCCGAAGGCCGGACGCCATCGCTTTATCTGCGAGCTCGAAACCCTGAGCCACAGGAACGTGCAGATTCGCCACAATGGACAAGTTCTTGTCGAAGGCCCGCTGGAACCCGGCGCCCCGGTCGAGATCGACTTCATCTTGCAGAGCGAGCCGGGCACGAATCGAATCGAGGTGAACGCGGGCCTTGCCGACTCGCCTGCGACCCTGTTCGAGGGCGTTGCGTTGGCCGTAGGGGTGGTCAATCCGGAGATTCGCAAGGTTCCGTGAGCAGGCCCCGACGCGCGCCGGAGCCACGATCAGGCCCCGTCCCGGATTGAGCCAATCAAACCACGCTTGCAGCGCGCCAAGGCGGCGCCCTAAGGTCGCGCCATGATCCAGAGCCACCTTCGGGGCGCCGCCCTCACAATCCTCGCGACACTGACCGGCCTCGTCGCGCCGGGCGCCATCCTCGCCCAACCCAAGGGCTTCAACTACGACGAATCCAAGGTCCCCAGCTACTCGCTGCCCGATCCTCTTCTGGATCAATCCGGCAAGCCGGTGAAGGACGCCGCGACCTGGACGAACCAGCGGCGCGGCGAGATTCTCGAGTTGTTCGAAACCTACGTTTACGGCCGGACGCCGAATACCCCTGTCGAGGTCCGCTTCGAAACGCTCTCGCGCTACCGCAATGCCTTCGGCGGCAAGGCGACGCGCAAGGAGGTGCGCGCGCATTTCACCGGCAACGGAAAGCGCGCGCACATGGACATCCTGATCTACCTTCCCAATGTGACCAGCGGTCCTGCGCCGCTTTTCGTGGGACTCAACTTCCACGGCAATCACACCGTCAGCGCTGATCCCTCGATCCGCCTGAACCCGGGCTGGATGCGCAACAGCTCCAGGAACGGAAATCAGGACCACCGCGCGTCCGAGGCGTCACGCGGGACCTCATCCAGCCGCTGGGCCATCGGCAAGATTCTCGATCGAGGCTATGGCCTGGCGACGATCTATTACGGCGACATCGACCCCGACTTCGACGATGGCTTCCAGAACGGCATCCACCCCTTGTTTTACCGCGAAGGCCAGACCAAGCCGAAGAAAGGCGAATGGGGCTCCATCGGCGCCTGGTCCTGGGGATTGAGCCGCGCAATGGACTACTTCGAAACGGACGAGGCGATTGATCAGGGCAAGGTCGCCGTCATCGGCCATTCCCGGTTGGGCAAGACCTCGCTTTGGGCGGGCGCGCAGGACGAGCGCTTCGCGATTGTCATTTCGAACAACTCGGGCTGCGGCGGCGCGGCCTTGGCGCGGCGGCGCTTCGGCGAGACGGTCGCCCGGATCAACACCTCCTTCCCCCATTGGTTCAACGACAACCACGTCAAGTTCAACGACAGGGAGAACGAGTTGCCGGTCGATCAACACATGTTGATCGCCCTGATGGCGCCGCGCCCGGTCTACATTGCCAGCGCGGAGCAGGACAAGTGGGCCGACCCCAACGGCGAGTTTCTTTCCGGCAAGCTGGCAGGCCCGGTCTACCAGCTCTTTGGCAAGAAGGGAGTGGGCGTCCAACTGCAGCCCGAGCTCAATACCCCGGTGGGCGACTACGTCGGCTACCACTATCGAACCGGCAAACACGACGTAACCGACTACGACTGGGAGCAATACCTCAACTTCGCAGACCGCCACTTCGGGAAACGGTAAAGCAAGCCCGCGCGCCTAAAGAGCGCAACGCCGCCCTCAGAACCTCACCCGCAGGTGCGTTCCCAAGATGTGGTTGTTGTGCCATCCGCCGGCAGCCTTCCTCACGGACTGCAGCATGTAGAATAGGTCCACTGACGCATGTTCGTGGAGTCGCAGGCCGACACCGACGGGCACGATCCGGTTTTCACTGTATTCCCCCTGCCGATAGTCGATAAGGAATTCGTTGTTACAGTAGACGCTTTCGATCCGCCCCTTGTTGATGCGTTGGCGCAACTGCAACCGGTGCCGCGCGCGCGGGATCGCTCCTTTTGAACGCTCCAGCCAACGCAACTCGATCCGGTTGCGGGAGTGCAGGGAAAGTTTCTCCGTGATCGGGAGATTGGGTGATACGGCAAAATCCAGTCGATGCTCATGGCGCCAACGATTGTTGGCGAGCTTGTGGATATCCAGGAAAAGGTAACCCGCTCCGAGATTCCAGTTCGGGGAGATGCGTTGGGCGACGCGCGGACCGAGGATGAAAAGCTTCTGCCGGCTGCTGTCCTCGGCCATCCGGTTGTCGCCGTACAAGGTCACGCGAAAATCATTCGTCTTCCAGACCCGCACCGTGAGCCACTGCCAGGTTTGGAAATCGCTGGCGGCGACGGTTCGGGAACAACTCCAGGAGGAGAACAACCCCGCCAACAAGGCTGCCAGGATCAACGCGCGCCGGAGCCGATGACTTTTCGTCCTGATCAACCCTACTCCATCTGTGGCGCTGCCCCTCATCTCTGATTCAGGATAGGCTGAAGCCGGCGCGCCCCGCCAACCGCGCCTTGGCGACGCTTTGACTCAGGTTGCTGTTTGTCAGCGCGAAATCCGAATCATGCCTTCCGATCAGCTCTCCGGCTCAAAGCGCCGGTTTGGAGTTGTGTGGACCGACTCCCCCAAGGTATTTCAGTCGCATGCAACGGACCAAATCATCCTTCGGGGCGCTCCTTGGTGCCATGGCGCTGGGATGCGCCCTGGCCATGACAACCGGATGCGCCACCGGTCCCGCCAACAACGGCGAGGAGGAGCTGATCGCCAACCCCTTTTCGAAAACCGAGGGAATCTACATGGACCCTTCCTACGAAGGAACCAACCGGCGAAGGAGTCAAACACACGCCACGCCGTTTCGTTAGAACACCCAAGGAATCCAAGCTGAAGGCGTCGCCCCCATCGCCCGTTTACTTGTCCGGGGTGTAATAGGGTGAGATGGCGTTCAGAACCTCGTCCACAACCTTGTCCCGATCGATCATCCCCTCGACGCGGTAGAGAACCCTGCCCTGCTGATCGATGAGCACGGAAAAGGGCAAGGCTCCTTTCCACTCAGGATCCAAGGCGTCGGCGAGCTCATCGACACTGGCGCCGGTGTAGAGGTAATTGTTGGAGGTCCGACCTTCGGCCTCGACTGTCTTCCGCAGGCGGTCGCTCATGACGGCGCGGTGTTGACCGAGAAAGCGTTTCGCCTTGGCCATGTCCTTTTTGTCGTCGAGCGAGATCGTGATCAGTTCGAACTTGCGTCGACTGAACTTGTTGGCGACGGCGCTGAGGTCGGGAAATTCCTTCACGCAGGGGCCGCACCAGGTCGCCCAAACGTTGATGAGTCGCAGTTTCTCCGAGCCGTTCTTCCGCAGCTTCGCCACCGCCTCGGCGTCGATCTCCTCCAGTGTGGCGGGCAGGGCATTCCATTTCCTTGCGACGTTCGCCACGTGTTCGCTGCGTTCCTTCCACTTGGTGGAGCAGCCGAAGGGGCGGGTCTTGGCGACGGGAACGGGCTTCTCCGCAAGCAGCGCCTCGATGGCGTTGCGCGTGTCGTGATGCTGCACAGTCGACAACGCCGCATAGCGTGAATCGTCGAAGCGGCCGTTGTAGCGCAGCTTGCGTTCGCGATCGAAGATGAACACGTGCGGCGTGGCCAGGCAGCCGTAAGCGCGGGCGGTGGTCTGCTTGTCGCCGTCGTAGAGAAACGGAAAGGTCCAGCCGAGGTCCTTCGCATAGCGTCGCGAGTCCTCGAAGCTTTCGGTGTAGGCGGTGTAGCCGAGTTCGTCGGGGCTGAGGCCGCTGGGGTGGTTGGGATTGATCGCAACGATGCCGAAGTCCTTTCCCTTCATGTCGTCCACCAGCGTCTGCAGGCGCTTCTCGATGGCGTGCGAAACGGGGCAATGTGTGCCGGTGAACAGGATCATCAAGACCTTGGGTTCCTTGAAGCTGTCGAGCGTGTAGCGCTTGCCGTCCACGCCCTTGAGGGAAAAGTCCGGCGCAGGTTCGCCGATTTCGAGATGCTTGAAACCTTCCGGCTGCTTGTTCGCGGCGGAGAGGTTGGAGACGAAAAAGCAGACCAAGGCCAGCGAAGAGAGAAAAATGCGCTTCATGTCGCCAACTTCGCATTCAACCACGGGGCGGATCAAGCGCGGAGCTGAATGGCGCCCTCAACCGGGCGCGATTGCAAAATCAACCAGGCCCTCTGCCCGGAATGCCAGCCTCGATCTCTTCCCCGCCCCCAGATCAGCTCATCCCGGTTGCAATCGCCCCCTCAAGCATCACTGCTTCCGTGAGGCATGTTTCAGGGCGGCGTCGAGAAAGGCTTTCTTGATGTGGGCGGGGGCGGCGTGCCCCATGGCGATTTCATTGATCACCTGCTTTGCGCCCTTCAGTTGATTGTAAGCGGCATAGCAGCTTGTCGGCGGGCAGACGGTGTCGATGAAGCCGACGCTCATGATCGCCTCGGCCTTGCATCGGGCCGCAAAGCTGACGGCGTCAACGTAGCGCGCGGCCTGGAGGATCTTTGCGTCCGGCTTGCCATCGGACAACGGAACGATCTTGGGCCAGCCAGCGATGCGGCCTGCTGCGTTGCCGGAGTGATCACAGCCCGCGGGAACGCCGGTCCCGATGAAGGTGACCCGGGGATCCAGTCCGCCGGCGACGAGCGCCTGGTAACCGCCCTGGCTGTGGCCGACCACCGCCACCGTGCGCCCATCCCATTCGGGCTGGGCGGTCAGGAAATCAATGGCCCGAACGAGCCGCAAGAACATGCCCTTGAAGTAGACGGTGTCCCGGCTTTCACGGCCGTGGTGGGAATAGCCTCGAAGCCGGCCCGCCGCCTCTTGCTTGTAGAATTCGGCTGGCTTGCCGTTGGGCAGGCCGTGGGCGTTGATGTCCATGGAAAGCATTCCTTTCTGGGCGCCGGTGACCGCGTTCCCGAGGCTGGAGCTGCGCACGCCCGCGCCGTGCACCCACAGGATGATTGGGCAGGACTTGGGTTTGGCTCCTTTCGGCCTGGCGTAATAGCCGGACACGGGTTCGCCAAGACTCTTGATCTGGACGTCGAACACCGGCAAGTCGCGCCCCGGAACTTCCGTCAACTCGGCCTCCATCGGGATCGCCGCGAGCGCCGCCTTTTGTCGCGTCCAGAATTCGTCGAAATCTTCCGGGGCCTCCCGGCTCACTCCGATTTCCTCGGGGGCGATGGCGGCGGCGGCCAGCTTCCGTATCGGCTTCGATCCCTTGATGGTCAGCGTCACGGTGCACCTGAGAAATCCGGGGCGAGACAGGCTTCCGGTCACGGTCACGGGCCCGCCGTCCAGCTGCAGCTTTCCGGAGCGGATGGTCTTCATTCCGTCCTCGCTCAACGCATAACTGATCTCGCCCTCCTGAACGGGCTTCTTGCCCTCGCTGACAGTGATCGTAAACGTGACCGGGTCTCCCACGTCGTAGATTGCATCCTTGCGATCGGCGGCAACTTGAATCGCCGCGGGACAGGTCTGCAGGAAAAGGAAAAGAACCAAAGTCGGAAAGAGTCGTTTCATGCCGGGAGAATTATCGCAGACAAAGTTCATCGCAAGGTTGTTGATTCGGATGCGAACGGTCTGCCTGGTTCTGACTGATCGCGGTCCTTCGTTCTGTTCCAGCGGCTGCGAGCTGCTATTGACGATGTTTGGCGGATTCGCGGTCAAGCATTGGCGCCGGGACTGCTTCATGTTGGCGAGGTCGGACCCTTTGGCAGGGGCAAACGATTGCCGCCTGGTTGCCCCTCTGGTAAGACCTCACCCGTCCAGCCAAAGAAATGCCATGAGTGGGGATCAATCAGCCGGCCTTCAAGGCCCACTGGAGCCCGGCCAGAAGGTCGGCTTCGGGCGCTACACCCTCACCCGCTTTCTCGGCAAGGGCGGCATGGGCGTCGTCTGGCTGGCCCGGGACGAGCGCCTCGAAGAGGAGCTCGCGCTCAAGTTTCTCGCGGGTGAGATCAGCCACGACGCCGAGGCCTTGGGCGACATGCGGCGGGAGACACTCAAGAGCCGCAAACTTTCCCACCCCAACATCATCCGCATCCATGACCTCTTCGAGAGCGAGGGCGAATTGCCCTTCATCTCCATGGAATTCATCGACGGCAAGGCGCTGAACACCTTCAAGGCCGAGCAGCCTCACCGATTATTTTCGTGGGGATACCTCATGCCGCTCGTGCGGCAACTGTGCGCGGCGCTGGATTACGCCCATGGGCAGAAGATCATTCACCGCGATCTCAAACCCGGCAATATGATGGTGGACTCCACTGGCGCGCTGAAGCTCGCGGATTTCGGACTGGCGGCCTCCGCGGCGGACTCCATGAGCCGGCTGTCTAAAGACCTTGGCTCCAGCGGCACGCCTCCCTACATGAGTCCGCAGCAACTGCGCGGACAACCGCCCAAAGTGGCGGATGACATCTATTCACTGGGAGCCACGCTCTACGAACTGCTCACCAGCAAGCCGCCCTTCTACACCGGTGACATCCCATATCAGGTTCGCGAGGAAGCTCCCACCCCGATGGATGAGCGGCTGGCTCACCTGGAACTGGACAACCCGATTCCCGCTGATGTCGCCGCCCTGGTCATGGCTTGTTTGGCCAAGCAACCGGAGCAACGGCCGCCCAGCGCCGCGGCGGTGGCCGAGTGGATCGGCCTGGAGATCCATCCCTCGGGCAGCGTGTCCGCCTTGAGCGTTCCGGCGGAGGCGGAAGCGTTCGACGAAGAAGCGGTCACTGTGCCCGCCGTTTCGCATGATCTTGTCGATGCCGATGCGGCTCCAGAGGATCCGGAGAACGAACCGGCTTCTGAACGAAGCTCTGGAGGCGCTTGGAAATGGGGAGCGATCGTCATGGCGCTGCTCATCGTGGGGCTGGGGGCAATGAAGTTCATTCCGGACAGAGAGCAAGGGCAGCCCCCGAAGAGACGCCCCACGCCAACGCGGATGCGCCAAGCGGCGCGATCGATCTGATGCCATTGGTGGATGTGAACAAGGACGCAATCAAGGGAACGTGGGAATTGAAGGATTCCCGACTCTTCTCCCGCCCATTCAAGTCAGCCAATCTCGAACTGCCTTACCATCCGCCCGAGGAATACGACTTCCATGTCACATTCACCCGGCAAAGCGGCGAAAAAAGCGTTGAGATGATATTCTCCAAGAAGGGCCGCTCTTTCGTTTGGAGTATGGGCGGATTCGACAACACCAAGTGGGGCTTCTATTTTGCCGGCCGAACGAGTCCTGCCGATCATCTTGCATCGCTGTCACGCGGGATCGAATCAGGAAGGAAGTATGATGTCGTCGTGCAGGTCCGGAACAACGTGGTCCGCTCCATCGTTGATGGAGCTCTGGCTGTCGAGTGGCCAACCGATTACACGAAGTTCCAACTCACCAGCAATTGGAAGCTGAGGGATGATTCACATATCGGGGTCGGCAATGACAACGGCCATGTGGTTTTCGAGCGCATTGAAGTTCGCGAGGTCACCGGCAAGGGGGAATTCACGCGTGCCGCTCCAAAAACAGGGACCGCATCGAGCAAGGAGCCAAGCCGACCGATTCAGACCTTTGATCTACTCGCCCTCACCGCCCCGGTGAAGGACCGGATACCCGGCGTCGGCAAGTTCGCCGGGGGAGTAATCTCTGGATCAAGGCTGAAGGGGCCCTCTCCTTCCGGGCAGACGGCAAGTCCGGCAAGATCGCCGCCCCGGTCGCAATGGCCGCCCGCAGTTATGAAATTGAAGTCGCTTTTACCCGCACGGCGGTGAACACCGGTTTTCACATCGACCTGCCACTTCGCTCTGATCTGATCGTTCCCTTGGCCATAGGCCAGGATCGAACCAAGTTGGTTCTGGAACACGTGACGATCGGCAATATCCCATCTTTGGCGAGCATGCTCAATGGCCGGGTCGTAGCGCGGGTCGAGCCGACAGGCGGCGTTGATTCCAAGGTGGTCGTAATGATCAATGGTCAGATGGCAGGCTCATGGTCGGGCGACCTCGACTCCATCGGGAAAACTGTAAATGAACCGCACCCCGAGTTTCCAAATGTTCCATACACAAGTATCTGGTGCCGGGAAAGCCCCTATAAATTCACCGACTGGACGCTTCGAATCTTTGACGGTCAGGCCAAGACCCTCCGCTGATCCTAACTACCTCAAGGGCTGTCCGGCAGTTCCCGCCTGCATACTTCATTGAGTAAACAAGGAACGTTCTCCGGCGCCCCCGTTCTTCAATCGCGACTCAAGCCGCCCTT
The DNA here is from genome assembly GCA_964519245.1 of uncultured Verrucomicrobiota bacterium. Taxonomy (GTDB): domain Bacteria; phylum Verrucomicrobiota; class Verrucomicrobiia; order Limisphaerales; family JAYPEY01; genus JAYPEY01. Next base: position 68,503 of record CAZFLK010000003.1, on the reverse strand, counting down.
GGACGCTTCCAGAAATGCCAGCAGATCCCGGAGCTCATGATCCGTGAGTGAATAGACCAACCCTTCGGGCATCAGGGAAAGCGTGGATTGTGCGTCGGTGACAATGTCGTCGCGCTTGATACGCACTTCGAGTCCCGATCCGTTCATCAGGGTTTCGCTGTCGCCGCCGCCGCCGGTGCGCAGGTGGATCCCGTGAAAGGTGGAGCCGTCCTTCAGCGTCAACAGGCGCGCCTGGTATTCCGGCGCCACGGAACGACTCGGCTTGAGCAGCGATTCGAGGAGTTGCCCGCGACTTCCCTGCGAACCGATCCCGGTCAGGTCCGGGCCGAGGAATCGGCCGCGGTCCGAATGCCGATGGCAGGTCGAACAAAGCGCCACGCGTGGGTGATGAAAGATGCGGCGGCCCGCTTCGATGTCCGGATCGCCGGGGAGCGAATCGAGTCTCTTGGACCAAGCCTTGATGTCATCGAGAGGCGGGCGGCCTTCGACCAGGGAGGATGGTCGGAGGATCGCGTCCATGAGTTCGCGGTCCGCAGGGTCGGTTTTCGCGAGCGCCTTAAGGCGTTCGACCTGCCTGTCGTTCAACTCCACGGATCGCAATGCCCGGAGGGCCTCCCGACGCACGGACGGCGCTGAATCTTCCGCCAAACCGACCAAGCGCGCCGCGTGTTCGTCGGCGACGGATGCGAGACCGGCAGCGGCTTCCGCGCGCAGGCGGACGGACGCGTTGGCATCGGCGGCCACGCGGGCGAGGGCTGGCGAGCCGACTTCCGGATTCTGGGCCAGTGTTCGCGTGGCGGCGATGGACAGGCCTTCATCGCCGAGTCGGATCAGGTCTTCCAGAACGCGCGCGTTCAGGCCCCGGGGGTAGCGACTTGCCGCGGCCTCACCCTCCTTCGGCTCCTTCACCGGCGCCTCGGGCAACAGCCGGAGCGCGTGGGCGCGAATCTCGGGCGCGGCCCCCTTGTCCAGGACCTTGGCCAGCAGCAGTTCGCGATTCTGCGTCCCGGCGCGCGGTTTGTCGTTCAAGGTGTTCCACGCGGCGACGGCGGCTTCGAACAAGGTGAAATCCACGCCGCGTCGATTCAGGACGGATTCCACGTGCGGCAGGAATTCCTTGGCCTGCGTATCCGCGATCCAGCGCAACGTCTCGAACTGCACGGCAGGATCTGCGTCCTTTGCGAAGCGTTGGATCCAGGTGTTGCGCAGGTTTGTTCGTTCCGCGCCCATCCGGTCCGAATGGGTGTCGTCGGTGGCGAGCTTCAACGCCAGCAGCGCCGCCGGACGTTGCGCTGCTGGCAGTTTGCCGACCTGCGCGGGGGTGAATTTGGGCGCGATACGGGACAGTTCCCGCAACGCCGCTTGGGCGAGAAAGGGATCGTCGGCATTGGCGTCGCGATACAGCGCCGGCAGGTCGGCCTTGATGCGACCGGCGCGGAGGGCCGCGGCCCGAAGTCCCTCGGGACCGCGCTTCGCCAGGGACGCCGGAGCCAGCCATCTCGCCGCGTTGCGATCGATGGTCAATTTCCAGACCCTGCCGAAGCCGTGGATCTTGTAGTGCACCTTGACCCAGTCCGTGAAATAGAAGACTTCGCGATCCGCGTTCGATTCGGCGTCGGACCGGGCGATGCAGACCGGACGGAAGTAGCGTCCGCCCTGGACAAGAGGAATGCGTTCCGTCCGATAACTGGCGCCTTCCGGGGTCAACGGATAGTAATCCAGCCGGTGTTCGCTCCAGGTAAGGCCGAGCAACCCGCCGTCGAGGGGCAGCAGTCCGCAGGGCGCTTCGCCGCTGGCGTGAAGCATGGGCAGGGTCCCGCGTCGTTCGCCGTTCCAGCAGACGAAGGGATGGTGCGCGGCGTTGCCGTAGAGCCGCTGAAAGCCATAGTCCCCGCCTTCGACCACGTGCAGCAAACGACAGGGCGGGCGGGCGCCCGGATCATTGTCCGCCGCAAAGATCTCGCCGTCGTTGCGGACGCACACCGCGAAAGGATTCCAGAATCCGCGGGCGATGCGTCGAAGCTTCGTCCCGTCCGGCCGACAACGGAAGATGCCGCCTTCACCTGTTCCTCGAACGTATTTCCCGTCCGTGCCCGTGAGGGTCCAAGGCTTGTTCATGTTCTCGCCGAGACCGAACACCAGATCGCCGCCCGGAGCCCAGGTCAGGCCGGCGACCGCATTGTGCGGGTAGTTCGACGTGGTTTCCAGGACGGCGATGTTTTCCTCCAGATCGCCACGGCCGTCGCCATCGGTATCCTTGACGCGCAGGACGCGGTCGCGCTCCGCCAGGTAGACCCAGCCGTCCGGCCCCAGTTCCAGATCCATGGTGGCCTCGGTCGCGGCGTAGAAGACGGTTCGGGCCTCATAGTTCCCATCGCCGTCCTTGTCCTCAAACACGACCACCTCGTCCTTGGGCGGGCCTTGGTAATCCTCCGGTCGGAAGTGCGTGTGGCAGGAAACCGTCCAGACGCGGCCTTGTGCGTCGACATCGACGCCGGTGGGTGTGGCGACATCGGGATTCTCAGCGACGAGGGAGAGTGTGATGCCGGGTTGGAGGGGGCGCGTTTCCGCATCGGGATTGGCGGCTGAGGCGATGGCTGCGGAGAGGAGCAGAGACAACGAAACGAGAATGCGCATGGCGGGGAGCGTAGCAAGGGGGCGGCGACGGGGCCAAGTCTGGGTGAGTGTCGGGCGTTGGCGTCCGGGAATCCAACGCGCTGATCCCCTCCGACGGAGGGGATATTCGCTACGAACGCTTTGCGTTGAGGGGCGAATCCGCCTACATCCAACTTCGGCGCGACAAGTCGGGGTGGGTTCGCAGGGGCTTACCTTTGGCGTCGGATAGCGCGGCGCTGGCTTTCACCTTCACCTACGATCTACTTCCCCGCCTTCCCCTTCCGGTTCCCGCGATTCTTCCGCTCCCGCTTCTTCTTCTGATCCGATTTCTCGTAGGTTTTCGGCAGTTCGCTGACCCAGGCGTTCAGGGTCTTCCTTAATCGCGCGGCAACTTCCGGATTCCTTTCAACCAGATTCCTGTTCTCGGCCGGATCTGTTGACAGATCGTAAAGCGCGGGGCCGCCGCCGCGTTTGGGGTTGTGGTGGTATTTCCATTTGCCTTCGCGAATGGCCGGTGCGGCTCCGGGCGAACTGGTCCGCCAGAAAAGTGGCGTCCTTCGATCCCGCGCCTTGCCGAGCCAGATGTCTGAGACATCCTCGCCGTCGATGAGTTCGGGGAGATCGTCGATGCCCGCAAGGCGGCAGAGGGTGGGCATCCAATCCATGCCGGAGGTGACGCTGCGGGTGTCGATGTGCCCGGCCTTGATGCGACCGGGCCAGCGGATGATGAAGGGCGCGCGGACGCCGCCTTCCAATTGATTGTGCTTCCCTCCGCGCAGTTCGCCGGCGTAGCCGAGCATGTTGTGGGAGAATTCCTTGGATTCCTTCTTCGCGCCCAGCAGCACGGGCGCGGGGCCGTGGTCGCTGGAGAAGACAACGATGGTGTTCTCGCGCAGGCCGAGTTCGTCGAGGGTCGCGAGCAGGCGTTTGACGTTCTTGTCGATGGCCCAGACATCGCCGAGGTATTGGCGCATGGCCTTGTTCAGATCGCCGCCGATCTTCACGCATTCGTCGAACTTCTCCTGCATCGGCGCGGAGAAGTCCCTGCGGTTGACGGTGACGTCGTTGAACCGCGCTTCCAGTTCGGGGTGGACGTTGACGGGATAGTGCGTGGCGTGGCCCCAGACGTTCACGTAGAAGGGCTTGTCGGCGTTGGCCTTGATGAACTTGATCGCGTTGTCGAACAGGCCCGCGTCGCGACCGCGCGGCGTCCCCTTGGTGTTGGCGCCTCCGGCATACTCATCGAGGCCGTAGAGGCCGGATCGGGCGTCCGGGCCGATGTGCCACTTGCCGAAATGGCCCGTGCGATAGCCGCGCTTTTTGAGCAGGTCGGTGATGGTGACGCGATCGCCGAAGCCGTGATCCGCCGGGTATTTCTGGAAACGCGCGGGATGGATTCCGGTCATGAAGCCGGTGCGGCTGGGACAGCAGGTGACGCCGGTGACGTAAAACTGCGTGAAGCGCGTCCCTTCGCTGGCGAGCTTGTCGATGGCCGGCGTCTCGGCATAGGGATGCCCGTAGCAGCCGAGGTCGCCCCAGCCGAGGTCGTCGGCGAACATGAAGACGATGTTGGGCGGGCGCTGATCAGCGGCGGCGGCATTCACCGGGATCAAACTGGCGCCGAAGCAAATGCCAGCCATGAGAATGAAAGTCTTTGTCAGAATGGTCTGCGTCTTCATTGGGATGGATCTGATGTTTGTGATGCTTCACGGAGCCGACTCCGCATTACTCCGCGCTGTCCGGCAACCGACCGGCGTGCGACGACTTCAGGGGAGCACACGCGCCTCGCGTGTCGCGATCGGCGCCCTCGCCGATCGCTGTTGCGCGCGGTCGTGGCATGGTGATCGGCGACTCGCCCGCCGCGTTCAGCCTGCCTGGGCGGCCCATTGTGACGAACAAAATACTCTCCCCATTGAATGCGCAGGTCCGCCCCACTCATCGGCGAGGCGCCGATGAAAGCACGCGAGGGCGCGTGCGCTCTCCGGAAGAAACTTTCGCTTCCCGGCATCATCGCTCCAGTTTCCGCTCCGCGCGGCCGGGGCGTTCGTCCTCATCGAGTTCGCGTCGTCCTTCGAACGGCCCCCAGTTCATGCGCGCCTCGTATTCCTTGGTCTGCCTGTAGAACTCGGGATCGTAATCCGGATTCACCTTGGGGATGCGGGCGTCGACCTCCTTCAGATAACGCATCATCTCGCCGAAGAGTTTCCTGTGCTGGGCGGGTCGGCGGGCGACGACGTTGACAACTTCGCGTTCGTCGTCGCCGATGTCGAAGAGCATCGGAATGTCCGGACGTTCATAGAAATGCATGACCTTCTTCGTCCCCGACACGATCGCGGAGTGCGGCATGGTCGTGCGGTAATGGGGATAGTGGAAATAGAGATAGCGGTTCCTGAAAGCGTCGCCGGGTTCTTCGCCGCGCAGGTAGCCCGCGAGGCTGACGCCGTCGATGTCCTCCAATGACTTGGGATCGCCGCCGGCCCATTCGACGAAGGTGGGCAGGAAGTCGTAGTTCACGACGTTCTCTTTGAATACCGCGCCCGCCTTGACGCCGGGTCCGCGGACGATCATCGGCACGCGCAGGCCGCCCTGCCAGACCCACCACTTGGTGGCGTGCAGCGGCTGCGTCAAACCGGGGTAGAACTTGTGGCGGTAGCCGTTGTCGGCGACGACGATGACGTAGGTGTTCTCCTCAATGCCGAGGCGTTTAATTTCGTCCAGCACGGCGCCGATGCGGCCGTCGAGATCCTCGGCCATGCCCAGCCAGATGGCGGGATCCTGCTTGCGGTTGATGTTGTCCGCGGTTTTGTTGGCCTTCTTGTAGTAGGCCTGCACCAGCGGATGCTTCACGTACTTTTCACGGGTCTTGTCCAGGCATTCACGCCCCTCGTGCATGGCATAATGAGAGACCTGCAGATAGAAGGGCCGCTTGGCCTTGGCCTGTTCCTTCATGAAGCCGATCGCCTTTTCGGTGACGCTGAACATGAGTTTCGGATCGGTCAGGTCCTTGGGCAACCGCGCGACCCTGCCGACAGTGTTGCCGGGATCGTTGTTGGTGTCGCCGTCGTGCAGGACATAACCCTCGTCACCCGGGTCCCCGCCCATGTGCCATTTGCCGATGTGCGCGCAGGTGTAGCCGAGCGGTTTCAACGCCTCGGGGATCGTGACGGCGTCGGCGTCGATGGTTCCGTCGGAAACGTTGGGAACGAGCGGCAGCTTCTGATACTGGCGACGGGTGTCGTAGTAATCGTCCTTCGTTCTACCCAGATAGACGGTGTAGCCGGAACGCGCGGAGGACTTGCCGGTCTGCAGGCAGACGCGCGACGGGGAGCACTGCGGCGCGCCGGAATAGGCGTTGCGGAACTTCATCCCCTGCCGCGCGAGCTTCTCCAGATTCGGCATCTCCGCAACCGGCATCTTCGAATTGGCCATCGCATCGTCCATCGGCACGGGCGAGCCATTCCAGGCCCAGTCGTCGATGAAAAGCAGAACGATGTTGGGTTTGCCTGTCGACGGGGACGGGGCGGCCATGGCGTCGCCTGGAACCACGAGCGCGAGATCAAATGCAACAAGGAAGAGCGCCCAGGTTGCAACGAGACGATTCCAGAAGACCGAATTCAACGTACTCATGGCGGGTTGGAAGCAGCGACTCAATGCAGGAAGAATCACGCGCGTTGATTCCAAGGCATGACCGCCAGCAGCATGGCCATGCCGCACCGACCGGTGATGCCGGCAACCATCAATCCCGCGCCAACAAAAGCGGGCAGGAGATAGAAGTATTCATTCACGCGCCAACCCAGGGCCGTGCCGGCGACGACCATGAAACCGGCGACGATCCGGACTTGCCGTTCCAGGGGCAACGCCTTGCGACCGCGCTCAGCCGGCAGTCCAGCCGCCACCCACGCTGTGGTCCCTCCCTCGACATTGTGGACCTCGCCAACTCCGGCGGCAGTCAGTTTCTCGCAGGCCTGGGCCGATCGAGCGCCGCTTTGGCAGATCACGTAGACCGGTTGTCGGCCGTCCTCATCCAATTGTTTCGCAAACTCCTCCGGTCGCAACGACTCCAAGGGCGCGTTGCGCGCCCCGGTGGCGTGAACGGCGCCAAATTCAGCGGGGGTTCGAACGTCGATCAATGCCGCCGGCAATCCGGCTTCCATGCGCTTGTGCAGTTCCTGGGGACTGATGGTCTTCATACGTTGGTTATTCTCTTTCCGCGCGGTCCGGCAATGCCTCAGTGGTCGGCGCCGCGCTTCCGCGTTCACTGGGTCCATTTCAGCCCCATGCCGTCATCCGGCGGGTTGAACCATCCCTGGTCGCCGCACATGACCTTGCCGGTCAACGTCGACGCGTCAACCGCTCCTGCCACGCCCTCGCCAACCAACCGGACAAGCGCCCACAACCAAGCCTGTCGAGAAACTCGTTTCATGGAATTCATGGTTGATCGAACCGATCGCCGCCTTCATTCATGGGGCGGCGGCAACCTTTTCCCCAGCCGGATGTTGGATTTTACCGGGGACGGAAGTAGCAATATGACAAAGCAACCAGAAACACGACCGAAATTTGCATGAAGCCGGGCTCAGACAACTCAACCGCCGCGCCAACGCCGCCACGCAGACTGCGGCCATTGATTTGGCTCATCAGTCTCCACCTGCTCTTGACCCAGGCCGTCGCGGCGAAGCAACCCCACATCCTGTTCATCGCCATCGATGACTTGCGCCCGGAGTTGGGATGCTACGGCTCCCCGATCGCCAAGAGCCCGCACCTTGACGCCTTGGCGGCCGACGGAATGTTGTTCGAACGCGCCTATTGCCAACAGGCCATCTGCAGTCCATCGCGCGCCAGCCTGATGACCGGCGCCCGACCGGACTCGATCGGCGTGGTGGAGAACACCGCCTACTTCCGGGAGCTGAATCCTGGCATCGTCACCCTGCCCCAGCATCTGATCGCGCACGGGTACGAGACCGCCTATTGCGGCAAGATCTACCACGGCAAGATGACGGACAAGGAGAAGTCGTGGAGTCGCGGCCCGGCATGGAACAAGATGAAAATCAAGCGGACGCCGACACCCGGCGGCTACGCGCTGCCGGAGAACCAGCGGATTCGCGAGGAGAACCGGAAGAAGATGACGGCCAAATATGGCGACCAGGCATCCTATGGACTGATCCAGGGCCCCGCCTACGAGGCGGCCGATGTCGAGGACCATGTTTACGGCGACGGCTTCAACACCGAACTCGCCATTGCAACCCTCAAGTCCCACCTCAGTTGGAAGCCCGACAAGCCGCTCTTCCTCGGACTCGGCTTCGTCCGCCCGCACCTGAACTTTGTCGCGCCCAAGAAATACTGGGATCTCTACGACCCGAAGGACATCCAACTCGCCACCCAGACACAGTCGCCCAAGAACGGGGCGGCCACCGGAATCCACGCGTCGTTTGAACTGCGCGTCCGTCACGGCATCCCCAAATACGGTCCGATCGGCGAGGATCTATCGCGCACCTTGTTGCACGCATACTACGCCTGTGTCAGCTACGTCGACGCCCAGATTGGCAAAATGGTGGCGGCCTTGGAGGAACTGGGAATCCGAGACGACACCATCATCATCGTCTGGGGTGACCACGGGTGGCATCTCGGCGAGATGGGCGTCTGGGGTAAAGCCACCAACTACGAAATTGCCGCCCGCGTGCCGCTGCTCATCTGGACGCCGGACATGAAGGCCCGGGGTCGGAAAAGCAAGGCCTTGGTGGAACTGCTGGACATCTACCCCACCCTCTGCGAACTCGCGGGCGCGCCCCGGCCGAAACACCTGGAAGGCCGGAGCTTCGCCCCGCTGCTCGACGATCCGAACCTACCGTGGAAGCCGGCCGCGCTCAGTCAATTCCCCAATCCCGCGCTGCGGGAATGGGCCGCGAACCCGCTCTCTCCCGGCATGCGCGAGACCTTCTTCGGTCCGTTGATCAAGGATGTCGAGAAACGCATCATCCAACAGCAGGGAGACACCTGGGACCGCGAGTTGTTTGAGAAGCATCTCATGGGTTATTCCATGCGCACGGATCGCTACCGTCTGGTTTCCTGGCGCGATCACCGGAACAAGCAAGCCCCGGCCCTGTTCGTCGAACTCTACGATCACCAGACCGACCCGACCGAATCACGCAACGTGGCAGCCACGAAGCCGGCCGTGGTGACGCAGTTGACCCGACGCTTGGAGCAGTTCCTCAAATAGCGGGGAAACAGAGACCAACAACGCCAATGCGCCCGCCAACCGAGCCAACATGAACTCCTCTGAACACATCTCGCCCCACGGCCGCAGGCTCTTCGACCGCCGAAATTTCCTGCGCAACACCGGCGGCGCCTTGGGCGCGCTGGGCCTCGCCGGACTGCTGGAACAGGACGGCCTCCTGGCCGCCGATTCCACGAGCGGCGCCATTCACCCGGACATCGATCCGAACAATCCCTACACGCCGCGACCGCCTCATTTCCCGACCGCGGCCAACAAGGTCCTGGTGATCTTCTGCCCCGGCGCGGTCAGCGCGGTGGACACCTTCGATTACAAGCCGTCGCTGACAAGGTTGCACGGACAAAAGGCCCCCTTCATTCCGGCGGTGACCTTCGAGGGCCCTCCGGGCAACGTCGCCAAGCCCTTCTGGGATTTCAAGGCCCGCGGCCAGAGCGGCAAGATGACCTCGGAACTGCTGCCCCGCCTCGGAGCCCTGGCGGATGAATTCTGCTTCTTCCACTCCCTGCACACCGACACCAGCGCCCACCCCCAAGGAGAAAACTTTTTCCATACGGGGATGACCATGGAAGGCTTCCCATCCTTCGGAGCCTGGGTGACCTACGCCTTGGGATCGGAGAACGCGGACCTGCCCGCTTTCGTCGCCATCAACGATCCACGAGGACTGGCGCGCTCCGGCAAGAACAATTTCGGCAGCGGCTTTCTGCCCGCCGCCTTTCAGGGAACGGATTTCAACGCCAAGAATCCGCCCGCCAACCTGGGCCGGCCCGCCGCCTACACCGCCGCGGATGACCGCGCGACCAACGACCTGCTCGCCCGCCTCAACGACCGACACCTCGCGCGCTACCCTGGCGACGCCAATCTGGCCGCGCGCGTCGCCAGCTACGAACTTGCCGGCCGGATGCAAACGTCCGTTCCCGAAGTGATGGAGGTCTCCAACGAGCCCGATTACATTCAGGACGAATACGGAACGAACTCCGGCAGCGACCTGAAACGCGAATACGCCAGGAATTGCATCCTCGCCCGCCGCCTGCTTGAGAAGGGCGTCCGCGTCGTCCAGCTTTTCAACGGCAGCGACCCCTCAGGCGGGAACGGCGTCACCAACTGGGACTCGCACGCCAACATCCTCAAGACCCATGCCATGCAGGCCGAGATCATGGATCAACCCACCGCCGCGCTGATCGGCGACCTCAAACGACGCGGCATGCTGGAGGACACCCTCGTCGTCTGGTGCACGGAGTTCGGTCGCATGCCCTTTCTGCAAGGCAACGGCACCGGACGCGATCACAACCCCGACAGCTTCACCTGTTTTCTCGCCGGGGCCGGGGTCAAGAAGGGGTTCAGCTACGGCTCCAGCGACGAGTTCGGCTTCAAGACGGCCGTGGATCCGGTCACCGTGCACGAGTTCAACGCCACCATCCTTCACTTGATGGGCTTGGACTTCGATCGACTCAGCTACTACTACAATGGCCTCGACCGACGCCTGACCAGTGTGCATGGACATGTGGTTAAGGACGTGCTGGCGTAGCGCGCAAGGCAGGGGCGACGACCGACAACGACCGCCGACGCATCGCTTCGGCGCTCCATCCCCCACCGCGCGACGTTCCGCTCACACCTTGATTTCCCAGCCCTTGCGGTAGTCGCGCTTGATGAGCTTTTTCAGGTCGGGACGCCCCTTGATCTCCATCTTGCGGGAGTCCCATTGCAGCTTCTGGCCTCCGTTGCGCTGGGCGATCACGCCGAGAAGCACCACCTCCGTGAACGGTCCGGCGTGACCGAAGCCTGAGAGCCCATCCCTGAGGCGCCCGTTGATTGCATCCATCCACTCGACGTAGTTGGCGTTTCGGTCCTCCGGTCCGCCCGCGCGATGAATGGATTTCTCCGGCCATTCGAACCCGTCAATCTTATGGGAGCTCTCGACAATCCAATTATTGCGTTGGCGATGGAAGAACAGCTTGCCCTCTTCGCCAATGATCACGCTGCCGAAGTCCTTGAAGCTCTTGCCTTCGAGGACATCCGCTCCCGGATGATTGTATTCATTGCTCGCCTTCTTGAGCGTCCAACTTTCACGATCGAAGGAGGCGTCGATGTAGCCGTCGTACCAGAAGTACTTGAATCCGCTTTTTGAGGTGTGCTGGCTCGGGCCGAATTCCCACTCGATGATGGAATTGATGGGCGGCGAAAGCTCGGTTGCTCCGTTCTGCCTTGCCTTGACGCTCTTGGGGGCGCCGGGCATGAGGGCCCAATAGCCCATGTCCATGATGTGGCAGGCCATGTCGCCGAGCGCGCCGGTGCCGTAGTCCCACCAACCGCGCCAGGCAAAGGGGGCAATGACCTCATTGTAATCAACCCAGGGCGAAGGACCGACCCACTGCTCCCAATCCAGCCACTCCGGCACGGGCTGCTTCTCGGGCGCCGTCTTGAATCCCTGCGGCCAGACGGGTCGATTGGTCCAGGCGTGAACTTCCTTCACCTTGCCGATCACGCCGGAGCGGATCAGCTCCACGCAACGGCGCATGTGATCGTTGGCGTGGGCCTGGTTGCCCATCTGGGTCTTGACCCCCGTTTCCTTCGCCACTTTGGCCATCATCCGCGCCTCCCAGATCCCGTGGCAAAGCGGCTTCTGGCAATACACGTGCTTGCCCGCCTTCATCGCCTGGATGGACGCGTGAAAATGGTGATGGTCCGGCGTCGAGACCGTGACCGCGTCAATCTTGTCGCCCATCGCATCCAGCATCTCGCGGTAGTCGCTGTAGAGCTTCGCCTGATTGTAGCGTTCCTGCATCTCGGCGACAGACTTCAGCTTCCGCGTTGGGTTCTTCACCTTCCTGCCGACCACCACGTCCGCCAGCGCAACGACCTTGAACCCCGCGTAGTCCGAACCCGTGATGTCCGCCTTGCCTTTGCCGCCGGAGCCAATGCCCGCCAACGCCGGCTTGGTCAACTGCCCCCAGGCATGACTGGGGATGAACTGAAATCCGAACGTGGCCGCCGCAGACACGCCGGCCAATCGGCCAAAGGAACGACGGGAAAGCGGTTGGGGGGACTTGACTTCTCTTTTCTGCATGGGACGGAGTCTTGGCGCGGGATGGATGTTTGTCCAGCGGGGAAAGCCGCCGACGACGCGACGCAGCTCAGAAAACAGACGGCTCAAAAAACGCCGAACACACAGGGCTGCGCCGCGCTCGAACGCTGGGCAACGGGCATTGTCCCGCTGTCGTCGCAAAGCGAATGTGGACCGCTTCGCCCATTTTTCAGCCTGAACGAACAACGCGATGGGCAGCGGCCGACCGCAGAGACGCACAAACGCGGAACGGCGGCGTCGCCGTCCTCACTCGGCGGGCAACTCCACCATCTCGGACCAGTACTTGCCAAGCGTCCGCATGACATCGACCAACCCATCGAACGAGGAGGGTTTCTTGATGTAGGAACTGGCGCCCAGATCGTAGGTCTTCCGGACGTCTTCCTTCTCCTTGGACGTCGTCAGCGCGATCACGGGTATCCTTCTCAACTCCGGATCGGCCTTGATCTCACGCAGGGCTTCGCGGCCGTCTTTGCGCGGCATGTTCAGGTCGAGCAGGATGATATCCGGCCGAGGCGCCCGGGCGCGGGCCGAGTAGCGGCCGCGACAACGCAAATAGTCGAGCAATTCCTCGCCATCCTCCACGCAATGGAGCGAACCGGATATCCGGCTCTCCTCCAGGGCCTCTTTCGCCAGGAGCCGGTCGTCCGCGTCGTCTTCCGCCAGCAGGATGTTGAATGTTCGCTTCATGGACCGGTGGGTTCCGCGGGCTCGGACTGGCTCAGCGGAAGCGTGATGACGAAGGTCGCGCCCTCGCCTTCCTCGCTGTGGGCCACAATCTCGCCGCGATGACGCTCCACCACCTTGCGACAAATGGCCAGCCCGATTCCCGTGCCTTCGTAGGCGCTTTTTCCATGCAATCGCTGGAACACAGCAAATATGCGCGACGCATACTTTTCGTCAAATCCGATTCCGTTGTCGGCGACCGACACCCGGCAACTGCCCGCGGCCGGATCTGACTCCCCCGCGATCAGCACGACCGGCGCGACACCCTTTCGATGAAACTTCAAGGCGTTGCCGATCAGGTTCTGCAGCAGCTGCCGCAGCTGGGTCGGATCCCCTTCGAGGACCGGAAGCTCACCGACCTCGACCCGCCCCCCGGCCATCTCCAGGCGCGCCTCAAGATCCCCGACCACGTCTTGCGCCAACGCCTTCAAGTCCACCCGGGAGAAGGGCTTCGCCTTCGTGGTCACCCGGGACAATTCCAACAAGTCCGAGATGAGGCCGGACATGCGGCTGGCCGCATTGTGCAGGCGATCCAGGTAGTCCCTCCCCTGCTCCGGGATGGCGTCAGAAAACTTGTCCTTGATGCGTTGACTGAAGGATTGAATCTTGCGCAACGGCTCCTGGAGATCATGGGACGCAATGTAGGCAAAGTCCTGCAACTCGGCGTTGGCCCGCGCAAGTTCGGCGTTTCCCGCGCGCAACGCCTCGTTGGCCCGGGTCAGCATGACCGTCCTTTGCTGAACCCGCTGTTCCAGATCCGTGCGGGCATTCCTGAGGGCGTCCTCCGCTTCCTTGCGCTCGGTCACGTCCCAGAACAGGATCTGAACGCCGACAATCGATCCATCCGCGGCGCGCACCGGCGCCTTGAACACCTCCACATACACGGTCCGGCCATTCGGTGTGTGGTGCGCCTCCACGCGTTCAAGAATCTCCCCGGTTGCAATCACTCGGAGGTCATCCGCGCGATACTGGTCGGCCAGCGCCGAGGGATAGAGATCGTGGTCCGTTTTCCCTATCGTCGCCGCGGGCTCCATGTCGGCGAACTCGAAGAATCGCTGATTGCCGAACGTGATCCGACCTTCGACGTCCTTGCGCAGCACATTCAGGGGGAGGCTTTCCACCAGCGAGTGGTAAAGAGCCTCGGAGTCCTTGATCGCCTGCTCGGACTTCGAACGCTCGGTCACATCCCGCATGATGCCGGCAAACCAGACACGACCTTCCGGACTGCGCCAACTCGCAATGGAGAGCTCAAGGGGAAACTCCGTTCCGTCTCGCCTCTGCCCGTGAATCTCCACCGTGGCCCCGGCAATGGAAGGCCCGCCCGTTTCAATGAAGCGCCGAAAGGCCCTGCGATGCTTCTCCCGATACCGTTCCGGCATCAAGCGCGTCAACGAAACACCCTGCAACTCCGCCATCGTATAGCCGAACATGGCTTCCGCCGCTGGATTGCAATCGAAGATACGGTCCTCATCCGTCGCCGTGACGATGGCGACCCGCGACGTTTCCATCAGCGCGCGATAGCGTTGCTCATTCTGGCGCAAGGCCTGCTCCGCCTCCCGTTCCGCGGTAATGTCCAGAAAAACACCCTGGATCCCGGTGACCCGATCCTCATGATCCCGAACCGCGGTCTTCATCACGTGGATGAACCGTCGACTGCCATAGGCGTCGAGATACTGCTCCACATCCTCGAACACATCGCCCGTTTCCATGATCCGCAGATCGTCCGCCCGATACTTGTCGCTCAACTCACTCGGAAAGAAGTCGTGGTCCGTCCGGCCCATGATCGCTTCCGGCGGTTCGCCCAGAGACTCGCACAACCGCTGGTTGCAGAATACAAACCGGCCATCCCGGTCCTTGCGAAACACATTCAGGGGCAGATTCTCGACCAGGGTGTGATAGAGCGACTCCGACTCGATCAAGGCCTTCTCGCTGCGCCTCCGCTCTGTGATATCGCGGGAGAAGCCGAACGTGCCGACGATGTCTCCGGCCGGGCCGCGCAGAGGAAGTTTGGTCGTCATGACCCACCGCCGGGCGCCATCGGGACCAATCTCGGATTCCTCCTTGTCGCGGATTCCCTCGCCGGTCTCCATGATCCGACGCTCATCTTCCATGGCCTGCAGGGCATGCTCGCGATCGAAAAAATCAAGATCCGAGCGTCCCACAGCTTCGGCCTCGCTCGCCAGGCCAAGACGCAGGCTCATGACGCGGTTGACCCGCGTGAAACGGGACTCTCGATCCTTGAAATAAACGTGATAGGGCAACCCGTCCATCAGGTTGCCCAGCATGACCGCGTCGGCCCGCTGCTCGTTGTTGGCGTCGCCGGCGTTCATGACTCTTTGCCGCCCGCGCGAAACGCGCGCGCATCAACCGATCCGAAATGAGATCTTCCTGATCTTCTGCCGCCCGAAACTGTTCTGCAGATTCCGAAGAATGTCGCGTTGGCGATAACGCACAATCTCGTCGAGCCACACACTGCTGTCCACATCCACAAACAGGGTGCCCTTGTGAAGGTTGGCCGGCTTGGCGTGCGCCACCACTTCCGGATCCATGAGGTCCTTCCACACCGTGAGGATCTCCACGTCCGCACGCTTCTGATCCAGGTTGATCTCCGCGAGCGCCTTGGCCATCACGTCGGCAGCGCTGCGGGCGGTGGGCCGCCGCGCCTGCTCCATCGACGTCACATCCACACCCCGCCACGCGCTGAGCGCGCGACGCCGGGCATCGCTCCAGCCTCCGCCGCCGCGTCTAGAACCGCGACCGCTCATCGATCATCAACACGCCATGCGCCGGCATGTCATAGTTGCCGCTGAATTTCTTCTCGGACAAGAAATCGTGGGTGGTCTTGAGGAAGTTGATGCGGACCGGGCCGTCGGTATGGTTGATCACGAAATACATACGCGACTCATCCTTCTGCCGCATGCTGACCTCGACCGTATCCGGCACCTTGATCAGCGAGTAGAGCCCCAATTGCGAACGAAGCCAGGCCATCAGATCGTTGTAGAGTTCGGCCTGCCCCACGGTGCCGACGTAGATGGCCTTGCCGCTGCCGTATTCATTGAGGGTCACAGCCGGACTGCCGGAGTAGAACTCCCGCGTAAACGTCGCCAGGATCTCGCACTCCAGCGGCTCAATGATGTCGCACCACAGCCGACCAAAGTGCTGCTTGCTGGTCTTGAAGGAGCCCTTGAAATGCAGCGCGTTCTCCCGCCCCGGCGGCAGGATGTCCGACTCCTTCACCTCCATCCCGAAGACATCAATCAATTCCTGCGGATAGCCCTTCGGCGCGATGTGGTGCTCATCGATGCCCGCGGTGTTGCAGGTGCCGATCAATGTGCCGCCCTCATAGACATACCAGGCCAACCGCTGGGCCTGACCGGGATCCAGAAGATGCAGGGAGGGCGCAATGACCAGGCGATACTTCTTCAATTCCTCCAACTCCTCGTCATCCGAGGGCGGTCGGGCAAAATCGACCGGAATGTTCTTGTCGTGCAGCGCGTGGTAGTAGGCAAGGATGTGGTCCTTCTGTTTGAAGAACTGGTTGCGCGCAAGCGGCTGGTCGATTGCCCAGTTGTTCTCGAAACTGATCAGGATGCAGGTGTCGGCATGCACATGGCTGCCCTTCAGGATCGGATCCAGCTTCTTGATCTCTTCACTGATCTGGCAGATTTCCTTGTACATGCGGTTGTTTCCGTCGCCCCGGTGATCCAACACGCCGCCATAGAACTTCTCCGGGCCGATCAGCGGTTGACGCCAATAGAAGAAACAGACGCCATTGGCTCCCCGGGAAATCAACTGGTGCGTGAACTTCCGGATCACCCCGGGGCGCACCGAAGCGTTGACGCCCTCCCAGGCGGCTGAGCCGGCCTTCTGCTCCATGACCCAGAAACCGTCGTCGTCGCCCGGCGCCTTGATTTCGTCGTCCTGTTTCAGACAGCGCATCAAGTCGATGCCGAATGCGATCTCCGCCGCGTGTTCACCCATGGCGGCCTGGCTGTCGATGGACACAAAGTCGATCGCGTCGGCGAGGTCAAACCAGTCGATCTCCGCCGCGAAAGCGCGCATGGTGGTGGTGACCGGCTTGCCGGGGGACAACTCCCGCAACAGGTCGGCCTGCATGCGCACGTAGGCCACGCAGGTGTCGCTGGAGAAGCGACGCCAATCCGTGACCAGCGCCGGATTGTGCACCGCCGGAGCGCGCATCGGCATGAAGACCTGGTCCCAGTCGCTCACGACCTGCCCCCAGACCGCCAGGCCCAGCTTCTCGTTGAGGTTTTCTATCGTCTCGTACTTGCTTTTCAGCCAGGCGCGCCAATCGCGCCTGGTCTCACTGTTGAAGGAATACTCGGAGTCATGGCGCCCGACGCCGTTGTCAATCTGCCAGGCAATCAGGGATTCGTGTTGGCCCAACGCCTCGGCCATGGCGCGCACGATCTTCTGGGAATACTCCCAATACTTGTCGCTGTTGAGACAGTAGGCGCGACGCGTGCCCTCATGTCGGATCTGTCCGTTCTCATCGACCGGCAGAATTTCCGGATGCTTCTGCAACAACCAGACAGGCGGCGCGGCGGTCGGCGTGCCCAACACCACCTCGATGCCCGCCGCGTGCATGACATCCATGCAACGCTTCAGCCACCCAAAATCAAACTTGCCCTCCTCTCGCTCGCACAAACCCCAGCTGAATTCCCCAAGACGCACAACATTGATTCCGGCCTTGGCCATCAATTCAGCGTCGATTGCCCAGCGCGACTCCGGTTCCTCCTCCGTTCCGTCATAAGGATACACCCAGTGTTCAGGATAATAAGCGGCTCCTATGTACATAAAGCTAAGCGGTTTGGTTTACCTTGGTTGGTTGTAGTCAGGAGGATAGGAGACGCGCGACTGCGCGCAAACCAAAAAAGCCCGGCATCGCGGCCGGCGACCGGTCCCATCTACGGCATTGATTTCATCACGTGCCTGCTCAATCCTCGAGGCTTTACAGCCATGAACAAGCGAATCCTGCCGCCCGCCATCCTGTCGCTAGCCATTCTGTTGACCTCGCTCCCGGGACAAGTCCAGGCCCAGTCCGGCGATGAGGCCCTCGACGCGTTGGTTCAGGTCCTCGGCGACGTCGACGATCCCGCATTTCAACTCGACATACTCAAGGGCATGAGCGAAGGCCTCAAGGGCCGGCGCAACGTGGCCATGCCCAAGGGATGGGACACGCTGGAGAAACAACTTGCCCGGAGCCCCAACCCGGATGTGCGCCGGATCGCGCAAACCTTGTCGTTGGTCTTCGGCAGCAGGAACGCCCTCGCGGCATTACGCAGCAAGCTCCGCGACGCGGAAACGCCGCTGACCGAGCGTCGGGCGGCCTTGGCGGCATTGGTCAGCGCGAAGGACCCACAGTTGAGTGGGGCGCTGAAAGCCCTGTTGCACGACAAGTCGCTACGCGACCGGGCGCTGTCCGGACTGGCCAGTTACGCGGACGCCGACATTCCCGCCGCAATACTCAGGATCTACCCCGAGCTGAACACCAACGAGAGACGCATGGCGCTGTCCACCCTCGCCTCCCGAGCCGCCTTTGCCCGCCCCCTCCTCAAAGCCGTGCAGGAGAAAACAGTTCCCTCCCGGGATCTTTCCGCCGACATCGTGAGGCAACTGCGCGATCTGAAAGCGGAGGATATCAATCAGAGCGTCGCCGAGGTCTGGGGCGTGATCCGGGAAAGCGCCGCCGACAAACTCCAGGAAATCGAGAAATACACCAAGCTCATCGAGGCGAAGTCCGCCAGAAAGCCCGACTTGTCCAACGGCCGCGCGTTGTTCGCCAGAACCTGCCAACAATGCCACAAGCTCTACGGAACCGGAGGCTCCGTCGGCCCGGACATCACCGGCTCCAACCGCAGCGAACTCAGCTACATCCTGCACAATATCCTCGATCCCAACGCCGAGATTCCCAACGACTACCGGACTTCCACGATCGACACCACGGACGACCGGGTCATCACCGGCATCATCACCCGGCAAGACAGCCGCACCCTGACCGTGGTCACCCAGAATGAAACACTCACCCTGCCGCGCAGTGACGTCGCTTTCATCCAGCAAAGCAGCCTTTCCATGATGCCGGAGGGATTGCTGGCAACCTTCAGTGACAACGACGCCCACGACCTGATCGCCTACCTGCGCCATCAGGGCCAGGTTCCCATGCTGGGACTGCCGGAAAATCTCGAATCCTTCTTCAACGGCGAGAACCTCGATGGCTGGACCGGCAATCCCGAACTTTGGAGCGTGGAACAGGGTGAGATCGTCGGCCGAAGCGGCGGATTGAAAAAGAATGAATGGCTGGTGGGCCCGCTGGAGCTGGCTGATTTCAAATTGACGCTGGAAGTGAAGCTGGTCGACAACCGCGGCAACAGCGGCATCCAGTTCCGCAGTCACGCCCGAGCGAACGGCATGGTCGACGGCTATCAGGCGGACATCGGCAAGGGATGGTGGGGCAAGCTCTACGAAGAGCACGGCCGCGCGCTGCTCTGGAAGGAATCCGGCGAACAGCACGTGAAGCCGGGCGAATGGAACCGCTACGAGATCCTCGCCCATGGTTCCAGGGTGCAGACCTTCATCAATGGACAGAAGTGCGTCGACCTCGATGACCCCAAGGGCGCGCGGCGCGGCATCATCGCCTTCCAACTTCACTCCGGCGGCCCCACCGAGGCGCGATTCAGGAACTTCCGGATCGAATTGCTCAAGTAGCGCCCCGGGCAGCCGCAGCCGCGCCGTCCGGGGCACGAGGCGACGGGACAGGACAGATCGCAGGTCCGGGATGCCCGCTTCACTTTTTCGTTCCTTTCGTCCGACGTGTTTTGTTTACTTCACGCCATGTCCAAGTCATTGTCCTCCCTCTCCCGTCGTCGATTCCTGAAGACTTCATCCGCCGCCACGCTCGGCCTGGGCGCCTCGACAGCGCTCGCCATGGAGCCGCTGGCCCGCCCGGGCGGGCCGCGTTTCGATCTCAGCCTTGCGGCCTACAGTTTCCGCAATTTCTTCGAATACATGCGGACCAAGAAACGGGAGGTCACGGACCGCAAGATGGACATGTTCAAGTTCATCGACTACTGCGCGGACCTGGGTCTCGACGGGACGGAACTCACCAGCTACTTCTTCCCGCCGGACGCCGGAGCGGAATACTTCGGCAAAATCCGCCAACACGCGCAGAAGCGCGGCATCCAGATCAGCGGCACGGCAGTCGGCAACAACTTCGCGCGTCCCAAAGGGCCCGATTTGGACCAGGAGATTGCCGACGTGAAGCGCTGGATTGACAACGCGGCGATCATGGGAGCCCCGCATATTCGCATCTTCGCCGGCCGGGCCACCGGGACCAGCGACGCGGAAGCCCGCCGAATGTGCATTGCCGCCATCGAGGAGTGCTGCGATTACGCCGGTCAATGGGGCGTTCGCCTCGGGCTCGAGAACCACGGCGGCATCGTCGCCGAGGCGGACGGCATGCTGGAAATCATCGAGGCGGTCAAGAGTCCCTGGTTCGGGGTGAACCTCGACAGCGGCAATTTCCACACCGAGTGGCCCTACCGCGACCTGGCCCGGATCGCCCCCTACTCGATCAACGTACAACTGAAGGTCGAAATGCGGCCGAAGGGACGGCCGCACGAACCCGCGAATCTTCAACGCCTGGCCCGCATCCTCCGATACGCCAACTACCAGGGGCCGGTCGTGCTCGAGTACGAGGCCAAACCGGATCCCTACCAGGCCATTCCCCCGCTCATCAAGGAACTGAAGGAGATCTTCGCCTGAGGAGCCTGCCCCTTTTTTTGGCTGGCCGACCAACGAAAATGGGTTGTTTCAAGCGGTCAGGATTGCTAATTTCACCCACACTCGACGTCGGGTGTGAGTGACACGAATAACGATGCCTTGGTCGGAAGAAGCGAAATCGGAAGCGAAGCGGAAATTCATGGAGTTTCTGGCGTCGAAGAGCCTTCGCGTCACGACCCCTCGACAGGCCATCATTGACACCGTCTTCAGCACGGACGAGCACTTCACTGCGGAGCAACTGCTCGAATGGTCCCGGAAACGGGACAAGTCCGTCTCCCGCGCCACGGTCTACCGCACGCTTCCCCTGCTGACCGAGAGCGGGTTGGTCCATGAAATGGACTTCGGCAAGGACTACAAGTATTACGATCCCAACTACTCGGATCACCCGAACCACAATCACATCATCTGCGAGGACTGCGACAAGATCGTCGAGTTCGAGAGCGAGCAGATTGAGGCCATTGAGAAGGAGATCTCCTCCCGGCACGGTTTTTCCCTGCGCCGTCAATCGATCCAGATCACAGCCAATTGCGAGGACCTGAAGAGCCAAGGCGCCTGCAAGAACAAGCAGTGCCAGCCTCCCGACAAAGCAGGCAGCGACTGAGCATCGAGCCCCGGCCGCGAACGACCGCGCGCCGAAACCCTCCCCCGTTCGGGCTCAGCTTGCGGCTTTGCCCAGCATCCAGAGAAGGATCAGGACCAAGACGGCAATCACGCCGAAAATGGCCATCATCTTGGTGTTTCCATCCCCGTCCGCTGGCGCCATCTGGGGCGGGGGCGGGGCCGGAGCGGTTGGTTTGGGCTGTTCCGCCCGCATGGACGGAGGCGGGGTCTTGGGCTGCGCAGCGGCCGGTTTGGCCGCGGGCTTGTAACTGGGCGCACGGGAAACATTCGAAGCCGAAGCGGCCGCTGCAGCCGGCTTTGGCGCGGCGGCGCCAGGCTTGTAGGGAGCGGCGGGTTTGAGCGGCGCGGCGGGTTTGTCCTTGTCCTCTTCGTCCTGATCCCACCAACCGGCGCCCCCGGCCCCTCCTCCGGCGCCTGCAGCCGGAGCAGTGGAGCTCGTGACGTCCGCGGCAACCATCTCGGTCACATCGCCTGTCTTCAATGTTTCCACCACTTCCAGGAAATTCGGCACCTTCGCCACGTCCACCAGACAGCACTTCTCCAGCAGGATGGACAACTGCTTGACCTTCTCATCGGATTGGGACTTCAGCGCCTTGATTACTTCGGAATCCCTCGGGTTTCGATAATCATTCGCCGTGAGCAACAGATTGTCCGCGGCGTAATACTTCTTGAACAGATCCGGGTTCTCCGAGATCGACATCAGGCTCAGATAACAGACCAACGCGCCGAAATCATCCACGTTCTCATTGTAAAAATCAGGGGTCCGGCGGGGGTGTTGAAAGTTGGCGTGACCCAGCTCCGGGCTCTTGCCCCGAAACGCGGTCGTATACATGCCGTCGTAGTCCACCAGCTTGAACTCGTTGTCCGGGGTGACCATGATATTGCCGTGCTGCAAGTCACAGTGCGCGAGCTCGTTGTCCCGGAGCTCCTTGACCATCGGCGGAAACTTGACGACCAACTGCTTCAAGAGGTTGGCGTCGTCAATATACTCGTCGATGTACTGGTTGATGGGCAGGCCGTCGACCCATTGCATCTTCAAGATCGGATACCACTCGTTCGCCACCTTGATGCCGCGCAGGATATACTCAAAATCGACCATGCAGTTGAGGCCGAGACCGAGGAGGTTCTGCGCCAACCTTGCGTAGCGACCCTGCTGTCCCAGAACCTGCCGAACAAAACAACGGATGGCAAACCGGCCGTCGTCCGCGGTCAACGAGTACACGCAGGCAAAGTTACCTGAGGTCACTTTGGGCAGGCCGAGCATGTCGCACCCGACCTCGCCGCTCTTCAAGGAGGCATCCTCGAAACAGATGTGCGGATTCTGGATGGCGTCTTGGTAATCGGTGTGTGTTGGCCAGTTCATGTTGCTTGGAATGGGCTGCGGCAGGGAGAGCGCTAGTCGTCATCGTCGGAAGATTCCTCCCATGCGATGGAAATGATGGTCGTGTCGTCGTTCTGCATCTTCAAACCGGAGCGCAATTCGGAGACGAGCGTCTCGAAATCCTGCTCCGACTTCAGCTGCCCCAGCGTATGCCAGGGTTTTTCACCCAACTCGACGCGGTCCAGAAACCACTTGGCGATCGCGTCGGTGGCAAGAATGAAGGTGTCTCCCTCCTCATATTCTCCGACGTGAAACTGAAAGTGATCCCAGATGCCGTCGTTGCACTTGGGATTGCTGGAGATCAGCGTGGGACGGTGCGTGAACTGAATCCCCTTGGTCAAGGGCCAGGAGGTGATCAATTCATCATCGCGGATCTGGTAGAGGTTGCTGTCCCCGATGGTCAACGCCCTCCAGCGCGGACCGGCAGTCTTCTGCTTCTTGAACATGAAGAGAAGCTTGTCCATGACGCCCTCGTCATCCTCGTCCTCATCCAGGAACTCAATTCCCAGAAACGTCGCAAACGCTCCTTTGCGCGCCTTCTCCTCCGCAAACCAAGGGAGGCGGTCCCACATGATGTTGGCGTGCCACTCCCGTTGCAGGGGATTGACCCAATCCTGAAGGACTTGCGATTCGGGAGGTTCGCCCACCGGCGGGGTGGCGACAAATTTCTGGGTCAGGATCGTGGACCAGATCTCGGCAAAGGACGACTCCGTGGCGCCGTCCGCAATGGCAAACCGGCCTTCTTCGACGGCGCAGCCATAGGCGTCCTCATACTCGTCCGGGGTGTTCCCCTTCTTTGGCGTCCAGAAGACTTGAACGGTGGACTCCACGGCGGGGTTCAGTTGTTAGCGCATCGTGCTGGAACGCGTGCCGATATCGAGGAACCGAATCAGCTCGATCATGTCCGCATTGAATGCGAATCCGCGGGCGCCCTCGTTGAGGTCAAGGCTTTCATTCTTGGCCAACTCGCGCATGCCCGGCGGCAGGACGCTCGATACCTGGAAAAGGGTCCTGGCAAACTCATCCGAAAGATCCTCATCCGTGTCAGGGAAAACGATCGGCGTCATGTTCTCGCCAGAAATGTGGATGTTGAGAAGCAACACATTGCCATCCGAGGTATGCAGCGAGGTCAGAGCCTCGGCCTGCGGCTCGGGCCCGAAGTCGGTTGCTTCACCGTCCGAAATATTGATCACAATGGGCGGGTAGGAGTAGTTGCGCTGCTGGCACCAACCGGAGAGCAGGTGATGAGCCAGATCCAAGGCGCCGCCCATAGGTGTCGTGCCCTTGGCCACCGGCTCGAACCAGACCGGAAACTTGGTTTTCTGCTGGATGACGCCGCCTGCCCCATCGTCCAACTCCTTGATCCGCTCCTCAACCCGGGCCGGATTGTTGGCGACCTCGCTGAGAGCGACAATATCACGTCCTGCCAAGGGACCGCTGAATCCCGGAGCCACCTGCGCGCCGTAACCGATCACCGCAAGCTCATAAAAATCGCGAATCCCCTCACCGCGGGCGCACTTGATGATGAGGTTGTGCAACAGGCGATTGATGGAGTCGGAGACAACGTCGCACTTGCGCCTGCCGTCGCCGCCCGAAATCGGCTCGACCATCGACCCCGACTGGTCAATCAGGAAGATAAAGCAGCTGGGATTGGAACGACTGATTTCCGCTGAATAAGGCATGATTCGGTTATCCTGTTTAACGCAGCCTGCCGCGCCAAACGCGCTTCGCAAGAAACGACCACTCTGCTCCGGATCGTTAGATGTTGCTATTACTCAAATTCCTGAATGGAGGCAACGTTTATTCTGGTCGCGCCCGTCTTTGGCGGCAAATCGTCCACGCGCCCCCCGGCGCGCAGCGGTCCCTTCGTCAGACGCCCGAGAGCCGCTGCGCCCACCACCGCTGAATCAACGACAATGGACAAGATTGGCTCATTCCAGGGCGCATCCCCTTGGATTGAACTTGTCGCCGGGCGTGTGCGATAGTCTCCACCGCATGACGCAGTTCGGTGAACTCAAACTCAAGTCCAACTTGTTCCTGTCACCCTTGGCGGGATACACGAACCTGCCCTTCCGGCTCACGGTAAGGGAGATCGGCGGCCTGGACCTTGCAACCACAGATCTTGTCAACGCCCGCTCTCTGCTTGAGAAGAACCCCAAGGCCCTCAAGCTGATCGAAACCTGTCCGGAAGATCGGCCGCTGGCGGTGCAATTGTTCGGCGGCGTGCCCGAGGAGATGCGGGACGCCGCCGTCCGGCTGGAGGACCAGGGCATGTCCTCGGTCGATATCAACATGGGCTGCCCGGTGCCCAAGGTCTGCAAGGTCGGCGGCGGCTCGGCAATGATGACCGAGTTGCCCGAGACAGCCAAACTCGCCCGATCCATGGTTGACGCCGTCCGAATACCGGTCACCGCCAAGATGCGCCTGGGTTGGGACGACACCAACCTGACGGCCCCGGATCTGGCCAAGGTTCTGGAGGATGCGGGCATCGCCGCCATCTTCGTCCATGGCCGGACCCGCGCCCAAGGGTTCGAGGGAACGGTCAATCTCGAGGGCATTCGTTCGGTCGTCGAGGCGGTGACGACCATTCCGGTGATTGGCAACGGCGACGTCACCACTCCCGAAGCCGCCCGTTTCATGCTGGAACGCACCGGCTGCGCCGGTGTGAGCATCGGCCGCGGCGCCTTCTACAATCCCTGGATCTTTCGCGCGACACAGGCCTTCCTCCAATCGGGCCTACCGGAGCCGGAGCCGCCATTCGAGGAACGGCTGCGCATCATGCGACGCCATTTCGATCGCATGATCGCTGTCTTCGGCGAGACCCGGGGCTGCCTGATGTTCCGCAAGATCGCCCCCTGGTACGCCAAACGGTTTGGCCCGGCAAAACCGTTCAACAAGCGCGTCGTGCAAATCTCGAGCCGGGCGGATTTCGAGGAGTCGCTGGACGAATACCTGGAGTGGAGAAGGCAGTTCCTGGATGAGAAAGGCGAACTTCGCCCCAATTATCGCCCTGCGCCGTTGATACCCACATTCATGGACGAATCGCTGCCCTCCCATGTGCGCCAAGGCGAAATTCCCGTGCCAAAAGGCCCGATCGAGGTCTGGTAACGCCCCAACCAGGCCAGGAGAAGACAGCGCCCAGACGGGGAAGCCCGCTGAAAAACATGGATTTTGTTGAAACCCGGCTCGCCCGCCTCGCGTTCTGAGTAACTGATGCGGCGCGGCGGCATCGCAGTCAAGCCAACTCACTTTGACAACAAATTCAAGCCATCAACCAAAACACTGATGAACAAGACACTCAAGAAAATGATCGGAATCACGGCCGCAGTTTGCGCGCTGTTGACAGCAACCTCGACCATGGCTCAACCGCAACGCGGCGGCTTCAATCGCGAAGACTTCATGAAGCGCATGAAGGACATGATGCGCGAGCGCCTCGAAGTCACCAATGACGATGAATGGGCCATCATTGGCGAACGCATCGACAGGGTCATGGCGGCCCGCACGGCGGCCTCAAGCGGCGCCCGCGGCGGTTCCCGATTCGGCGGACGCGGGGGACGCCCGGGCGGCGACCGCGGCAGTTTCGGACGCGGCGGCGACCGTGAAGGCGATCAAGCCCGAGGCGGTGACCGAGGCGGTGACCGAGGCGGTGACCGAGGCGGCGATCGGAGCGGACGCGGCAGCAGCCGTTTCGGCGGCGATCCCAGCCCGCAGGTGGCAGCCCTGCAGAAAGCGGTCGAATCCGGCAATGAAGGCTCGATCAAGTCCGCGCTCGAATCCCTGCGCAAGGATCGCGCCTCCAAGCAGGCCGCGCTGGAGAAGGCCCAGGACGACCTGAAAGAACTGCTCACGGTGAAGCAGGAAGGCATCGCCATGATGATGGGCCTCGTCCGCTGACCGAACACCATTCCCCGGAAGGCGGCTCCGACCGGAGCCGCCTTCCTTATCTCCCACCCCGCCCTGTCATTCTTGCCGACGCCCACGCTTGCTCCCTGACCCGATCGCCGCCAACCGCCAACCGGCGCCCGCGCCCCGCAGAAACCCGCCCCATTCCCGCCCCGCATGAAGGAGCTCCTGATAGAAATGATCGAGGCGCGGCAGTTGTCCGAGGACGACGGCCGGCTCCTGACCGCGCTGGTCGAGAACGGCGACCAGAAGACGCCGGAATCCGAGGAGCACGTGCTGCAATGGCTCGCGGCGGAATACGAACTGGAGTTCAACGACCTCGAGGAACTCGAGCCCGACAAGGACCTGCTTGCCGCCTTCCCGGCCCGCGTGCTGACCCGTCAGGAATTGTTGCCCATCGGGCGCGAGAACGACGCCGTCCGCATCGCCACCAGCAAACTCTTTCACACCGAGGGCATCGATACCCTCAAGTCCCTCACCGGCCTGCACCTCCAACCCGTGCTGGCCCCGTCCGAGGCGCTACGGAAACAAATCAAGCAGCAACTCGGCGTCGGCGCTGAAACCATCGACCAACTGGAAGAGGAAGCCGGTTTCGAAGTCCTCGCTGACGAGGACGCGGACGACGGCGATCTCGACAGCGCCGCCGAGGACGCCTCAATCATCCGCTTCGTCAACCAGGTGCTGAAAGACGCCATCGAGATCAACACCTCGGACATTCACCTGGAACCGTTCGAAGATGAGTTCCGGATCCGTTACCGCGTGGACGGCGTGCTGCAGGACATCCCCGTTCCCGCCACGATCAAACGGTTCCAGCCCGCAATCGTTTCCCGCATCAAGATTCTCAGCCAGTTGAACATCGCTGAAAAGCGGCTTCCCCAGGACGGTCGCATCAAGCTGCGCACCGGCGACTACGATGTGGACGTCCGCGTCTCCGTCATTCCCATGCTGCATGGCGAGGCGGTGGTCATGCGTCTCCTGCGACAGGATTCCTCATTGCGCCCGATGACCGAGCTCGGCATGGGGGCGCGGGAGATCGAGGTCTTCAACAAGGTGCTCGGCCTGCCGCACGGCATCGCGCTCGTCACCGGCCCCACCGGCAGCGGCAAAACCTCAACGCTTTACACCGCCCTGAACCAGATCAACGACTCCGTCCGCAAGATCATCACCATCGAGGATCCGGTCGAGTATCAGCTCAAGGGCGTCAACCAGATCCAGGTCTCGGAGAAAGCCGGACTCACCTTCGCCCGCGGGCTGCGCTCCATCCTGCGCCACGACCCGGACGTCGTGCTCGTGGGCGAGATCCGCGACAAGGAGACCGCGCAGATCGCGGTCCAAGCCTCCCTCACCGGGCACCTGGTGTTCTCCACGCTACATACCAACGACGCGCCCAGCGCCCTGACCCGACTGGTCGACATGGGCGTCGAACCCTACCTGGTCGCCTCGTCCCTCGAAGCGGTCCTCGCGCAACGTCTCGTGCGCGTGCTCTGCCCAAAATGCAAGGTTGAGGATACCGCCGCCGAAACCGAGGCCTTGAAACGCCGTATTCCCGGGCTGGAAGGATCGACCATTTACAAGGATGCGGGCTGCGAAGCCTGCCGCAACACGGGCTACGCCGGTCGTCACGCCATTTTCGAACTCATGGACCTCAGCCCGGAGATCCGGGAGATGATTTTGGAGGAGGTCTCCTCCGGCCAACTCAAGGAAGCCGCCATCAGGAAAGGCATGCGCACCCTGAACGACGACGGCTGGCGCCTGGTCGCCAAGGGCGTCACCACGCCTTACGAGGTCATGCGCGTCACCAAGGACCAGACAGG
Organism: uncultured Verrucomicrobiota bacterium; assembly: GCA_964519245.1. Taxonomy (GTDB): domain Bacteria; phylum Verrucomicrobiota; class Verrucomicrobiia; order Limisphaerales; family JAYPEY01; genus JAYPEY01. Next base: position 40,334 of record CAZFLK010000003.1, on the reverse strand, counting down.
AGACTAGATGAAGCTCCAAATCTCAGGCTCCAAATCTCAAGCTCCAGGCGGGGATAAGCGCCAAGCTCCAAGCTCCAAGCTCCCAATTCCAAATCAATCCCCGCCAAATCAGTCATGGAAGAGTCGGGGACATGCTCTTTCCCATCCAGTCGTTTGCCCGATCCAACGGCACACGATCTCGCAAGCCCCTTTGAAGCTTGAGATTGGGAGCTTTTTTGGAGCTTGGAGCTTGGAGATTGGGATTTAATCCGATGGCCGTCTTCACCTACAAAGCGATTGCGACGGGCGGCGGCGTCACGGAAGGAACGATCGACGCCGGCGGCCGCGCGGAAGCCATCCGCCAACTGGAGAAACAGGGCCTCGATCCGCTGAAAGTCATCGAAGGAGCCGGCAGGGGCGGCGCGAAAAAGAAGGAGGACGGCGCCGGACTCCCCTGGCAATCGAAGAGAGTCACGCCTTCGATGTTGGAGAACTTCACCCGCCTGCTTTCCAGCCTGCTCTCCGCCGGCCTCCCGTTGAGCCGCGCGTTGACGATCCTCCACAAGGAGGCAGGCTCCCCAACCGCCAAGGCAAAGTGGAAGGAAATCCACGACCTCGTCATCGACGGCATGGCGTTGAACGAGGCCATGGCCAAGTCGCCGGACACCTTCCCGAAAATCTATACCGCCATGGTGCAGGCCGGCGAGACCGGCGGCTTCCTGGACCTCGTCCTCAACCAGATCGCGGATTTCCAGGCCCGGGAAAAGGAGATGAAGGCGAAGGTCATGACCGCGCTCCTCTACCCCGCAATCCTGTTGCTGATGGCCTTGGGTGTGCTGGTGTTCCTGATGGTCTTCTTCATCCCGCGCTTTCAGACCCTGTTCGAAGGCTTCGGCGCCGAACTGCCCTGGTTGACGCGCGTCATCGTGGGAACCAGCGATTTCATGACCTCCGCCTATGCGGCCTGGGGCGTGGTCGGCATGGTCCTGGCCTTCGTCGGCCTCCGCAAGTGGCTGACCTCGGACGCGGGCCGCCGCTCGCGTGAGCACGCCATTCTCAGGTTTCCCGTCATCGGCAATCTGGTCGCGCGCTATGCCATGGCCCGGTTCTGCCGCATGCTCGGCACACTGCTCGGCGCCGGCGTCTCCCTGATCAACGCCCTCACCGTCGCCAGCAAGGCCATCGGCAACCAGATCCTGACCGACACCATCACCTCCTCCATCGACGCCGTGAAGAAAGGCGGCGCATTGGGACCAAGTCTTGGTTCGAGCAAGGACCTGTTCCCCGGCTCCATCCTGGAAATGATCGGCGTCGCCGAAGAAAGCGGCCGCCTGGATGAAGAGCTCGTCCGCATCGCCGATGTCGCCGAAACCGACCTCGACCGTCAACTCAAGACCGCCGTGGCCCTGACCGAACCGCTGATGCTCTTCTTTATCGCCGGCTTCATCGGAACCATCTTCATCGGCATGGTGCTTCCCATTTTCTCATTGCAGGATCACATCAAGTGAAATGTGGAGCTTTAGAACCGCATTTTTGACGAATTCAACCAGACAACCCCAACGCTTATGAAACTCAGAACCAACCGAACCACCCTCCCGGCCGCGCGTCGACGCCGCGCCGGTTTCACCCTCGTCGAACTCCTGCTTGTGCTCGTGATCCTGGCCGCCCTGGCCGCGGTCGTGGTGCCCAAGTTCGCCAATCGAGGAAAGCAGGCCAAGGTCACCGCCGCCGTCACCCAGATCGACAACTTCGAGACGGCGCTGGATGTGTTCGAGGTGGACAACGGCTACTACCCCAGCGGCGCCAACGGGCTGAACGAGCTCGTCAGCCAGCCCGGCAATGCGCAGGAGTGGAACGGCCCCTACGTGAAGGAGGTCCCGCTGGACCCCTGGGGCAACCCCTACATCTACGAGAGCCCCGGCAAGGTCAACACCTCCGGCTACGACATCTCGTCCGCCGGCCCTGACGGACAACCTGGGAATGAAGACGACATCACCAACTGGTCGACCGGCAACTGATCGCGGGGCCCGCCGCGCCTTCACGTTGATTGAACTGATTGTCGTGATGGCGCTGCTGGTCGTCATCGCCGGCGTCGTCACCCCGCGCATGGCCGGATTCTTCAAGGGTCGCAAGCTCGACGATGAGGCCTACCGCCTCGTTGCGCTCACGCAACACGCCCAGAACCGCGCCACCAGCGAGGGCGTCCCCATGAGCCTGTGGATCGACACCGACAACCAGATCTACGGCCTTCGGGAAGCCGCGACCTTCGCGCTCACCCAGGAGACCGGACGTGTCTATCGCGTCAACCAGGCGCTCCAACTGGACTACCAGGACAACGCGACACTGGAACCGACGCGCCCCGAGATCTTCTTCCACCCGGATGGCGGCATCGGCGAAGGCAGCATCACCAATCTCTGGATCGAGCGCCCCAACGACGAACGCCTCTGGATCGGCCTCACCACCAACCGCCTGAGTTTTGAAATTACGCGCAAAGAAAAACTCAATTGAGCGAGGCGCAGGCTTCACGTTCGCGGAGGTCCTCGCCGCCATGCTCTTTGTCGCGCTCGTCCTTCCCGCGGCAATCCACGGCATCCGGCTGGCCGGCGACGCCGGCTCGATCTCCCAGCGAAGAATCACCGCGACCCAACTCGGCGAATCCCGGCTCAGCGAACTCGCCGCCACGGATGAATGGCGGCGCGGTCAGAACTCCGGAACCTTTCCCGAGCCTTGGGAAGACTATGAATGGTCCGTCGTGAGTGAGGGCTGGACCGAAGCCGGCGTCACCGAACTCCGCATGGAGGTCAGCTTCACCATTCGACAACGCCGCCAAACGATTCAACTGACCACCCTCGTTCCCGAGACGGAGGAAACGGAGCCTCCGCAATGAAACCTGAATGCCCCGGACGCCAATCCGCCTTCACCCTGATGGAGCTCCTCGTCGCCGCCGCCATGTTCTCCATCATCATGGCCGCGCTGAGCGGAGCCTTCTTCAGCGCCATGAAGCTGCGCAAACGCACAACCGAATCGCTCCACAGCGTCCACCAACTCCAGCAGGCGCTGACGATCATCAAGCGCGACCTGCGCTCGGCGACAATCCCGGGCGGCATCCTGTCCACCAACATGTCGACGTCACTGGAGCTCGCCTCCTCCGGCGGAACCCAGTTCGAGTTCCACACCGCCTCCGGGCTGCTGAACCCGTTCGAACCCTGGCCCGACATTCAGCGCGTCACCTACTTCCTGCGCCAGCCCCAGATCACCACCGCCACCAACGGCATGGACCTCATCCGGGGAACCTCCCGAAACCTGCTCGCCACGGTCCAGGAGGACTTCACGGAAGAAATCCTGCTCCATGATGTCGCTCAGCTCGCCTTCGAGTTCTGGGACGGTGAGGCCTGGCTGCCAGACTGGGACTCCGACACCCAGATCGCAGCCCAATCGATCTCGTCGCCCGAAGCGATCCGCTGTTCCATCGAGTTCAAGCAGCAACCCAACGAGCCCCAACCGCGGATCCTGCAGATTGCGGTCCCGGTCCTCACCGGCGGCATCACGAACGTCGTGGCGACAGCGGGGACTGAACAGTGATGTAAAATTCCAAGCTTGCGCCACCCCCTGACTTTCGACATGCAGATCACGTCGCCTACACCCCGCCGCTCCACCCACGCCGCCGCCCTCGCGGTGGTGTTGTGGATCGTATTCGGTCTCGTGAGCGTGGCCCTCTACTTCGGCCACGGCATGTCCATGCAGATCAAGTCCGCCGCCAACATCCACTCCGGAGCGCAGGCGGAACAGGCCATCGACGGAGCCGCCCGCTACATCAAACTCTACCTCGACTCCCTCGAGAACGAGGGCGTCGTCCCCGCCGACGAAAACTACCGCTGGGATCGCGTGACGATCGGCGAAGCCAGCTTCTGGGCGGTCGGACGCGACAATGACAACCAGAACCCCACGGAACCCTTCTTCGACCTGATTGACGAATCCAGCAAGATCAACCTCAACATGGACGACACCGACGCCCTCGTCGCAATGCTGTCCAAGTTCACGTTCCTCACCCCGGATTTCGCCGCCGCCATCGGCGACTGGGTGGACGAAGACCAGGAAGTCCGCGAAAGCGGCGCGGAATCCGACGCCTATTCCGGCGTCGCCCCCCCCTACTCCCCCAAGAACGGCGCCTTCGAGAGCGTCGAAGAACTGCGCCTCGTCGTCGGCGCGACCGATGAAATGCTGATCGGCGAGGACCTCAACCGCAACGGCATCCTGGATCCGAACGAGGACGACGGCGACCTGACGCCCCCTGCCGACAACGCCGACGGCGTCCTGAACAAAGGGCTGTTTGAGTTCGTCACCGTGTTCAGCAAGACCTCGACCGTGCAGACCAACGGCGAGGCCAAGTTCAACATCGCCAATCTCGGCTCCACCCGTCAGGACCTGGCGGATGCCTTGGAGGAACGCGTCGGCTCGGGCCGGGGAACCCAGATTGCCAACGCCATCGGGAACGCCCCCAGTTTGTTGCAACTTTTCCTGAATCTGGAGCGTTCTCAGAATGTAACGATCGAGGAGTTCGGCCTGTTCGACGATCTCCTCACCACCAGCACAAACGCCCAGACCGGTTTGATCAACATCAACAAAGCCAGCCGCGAAGTCATCGCCTGCCTGCCCGAGCTCGACCCGGGCGACGCGGACGCGATTGTCGGCTACCGTCAAGGCAACCAAGGCAACCTCACCTCGGTCGCCTGGGTGACCGAGGCCCTCAATGACGACGACAAGATCGCGGCGATTGCGCCTTTCATCACCGACAAGGGCCACCAGTTCACCGCCGATCTCTCGGCGCTCGGCAAGAACCTGAGGGGCTACCGCCGCAGCAGAATCGTGTTTGATATCTCCGAGGATCCGCCCAAGATCCTCTACCGGCGCGACAAGACCCGCGAAGGCTGGGCCCTAGGGACCGAGATCCGCCGCGAGATCGCCCAGCAGAAACTGACGCCGCCGCAATGACTCTTCCCTGGAAAAAGAAAGCCGCCTCCGTGCTCGGCATCGCCTTCGATGGCTCGCTGATGCGCGCGGCCTTGCTGCGTCAGAACGGCGTCGGCCTCCGACTTCTCGGCCAGACGGATTCCGACCTCGCTCTCGACCCCTGGAAGGACGACCCGGAAGCTGTCGGCTCCGCCCTGAAGATCGCGCTCGATCAAGCGGAACTCAGGGAGAAACAGTGTGTCGTCGGCATTCCGATCGAGTGGATGCTGACGAACATGATCACCCTGCCGGACCTCGACGCCGAGGATGTCCAGGACTATCTGGATATGCAGATCGAGAAGAGCTTCCCCTTCTCGCCGGCGGACCTCACGATTTCCATCTCACGGTTCCAGACCGGCCTGGACGCGCATGGCGCCCTCGTCACCGCCGTGCAGAACAAGCATATCGAACGGTTGGCGGCCATCATGAAGGCCGCCGGCCTGAAACCGGTCGGCTACTCCCTTCCCTTCGAAGCCATCCAGCGGGTTCAGGAGACTTACGGCTCGCCGCGCCTGATCCTCCACGCCCGCGCCGGCGGCGTGTCGCTCATGGCCGCCACGGACACAGGAAAGATCGCTGTCCTGCGCGCACTCAAGGACGTCACCCGCGAGGGCGGCAGCATCGAAGAGAAGGCCCTCGTCCGTGAAATCCGGGTCACCCTCGGCCAACTGCCCCACGCCCTCCGCGACGGCATCGAGAAGATCGAAGTCTGCGGCGACGAATCCAATGCCGGGCGGATTGTGAATGTCCTGAAGCCGCGAGCGGAGGCCCTCCGGCTGCAGATCGAAACCCAGCCCTCCGCGCACGTCGAGAACGGCGTCGTAGCCCCGCCGCTCAGCGGCACAACCCCCGCTCCTGTCGCCCTCGCCGCCGCGCAACTCGCCCGCCCGGGCGCCATGCTGGATTTCCTGCCGCCCCATGTGACGCCATGGGAGCGACTGCTGGAACAGGCCGGCTCCCGCAAGCTCGGGGCCACCGCCGTCATCCTTGGCTCCTTCGCCCTGCTCGTGCTGGTCGCGTTCCTCTGGCAGGGCAGCTCCCTGAGTCGCCTCGAAACCCAATGGGACTCCATGAAGGCTGACGTGCAGGCCCTCGACAAGCTCAACGGCAAGGCCAGCCGGTTCCGCTCCTGGTACGAATCCTCCCAACCCAACCTGCAAATCTTTCTTTCCCTGGCCCAGGCCTTTCCCGAGGACGGCGCGGTCACCGCCCGCAACATCGAAATCTCCGACCGCGAAAAAGTCACCTGCACCGGCGTCGCCGGCAATCAACTCGACGTCATGGACGTCGTCAACCGTCTGCGAAAAATGCCGCAGGTCCAGGATCTTCGAACTCAACGCATGAGCGGAACGTCGCCGGTGCAGTTCACCTTCGAATACCGCTGGGACGCAAGCAGAAGGGCGCCACGTGGATCAAGCTGAGAAAAGACAGAAAATGCTGCTGATCGGCGCCGTCGCGGCGATCGTTCTGGCCCTGGGCGATTTCATGGTCCTAACCCCGTTGGCGAACGCCTGGAAGGCGCGCTCACAACGCATCGCGACCCTCCGCGCCAAGGTGGACAAGGGCCAGTTCACGCTCGACCGCGAAACCTCCACCCGCGCACGCTGGGAGAAGTACAAACGCCGGGGCCTTTCAGCCGACCGCGCCGGCTCGGAATCAGAGGTCCTCAAGATGGTCAGCGACTGGAGCGCCCGAAGCCGCTTCAATGTCTCGTCCATTCGCCCCAGTTGGCGGGACGATGAGAAGGATCACGTCCGACTGCTTTGCCGGGTGGCCGGCGATGGCAGCGTCGAATCCATCGCCCGCTTCCTGTTCCAGCTCGATGCGGAGGAGACCGCCATTCGAGTCGAATCCCTGGAATTGACCGCCCGCGACAAGGAAGGCCGAAAATTGGGCGTGGATCTCGAGTTTTCCGCCCTCCAGATTCTTGAGGACAAGGAGCCGGCGACCAGAAAGAAGTCATGAACGCGCGCGCCCAGATCATCGCCCTGGCCCTCTTCGCCGCTTTGTCCGGTCCGGCCGCCAACGCCGCCGACAGCAAGAGCGCCGCCTTGGAGGCCCTCCTGAAAAAACGCCGCGCCTCCCCATCCGGCGGCGACGCGCCCGCCGCCTCAAGCGAGACCAAACCGGAGGCGACGGTTCCGGCTCCAGCCGCCCCCGGGCCAACGCCTGACGCCGAACCGGCTGCGTCAGAGAGAGATCGCGCCCCGAACCGGACGGGCGACAAGAGAACCGAACCCGACACCCGCAAGCCGACTTCCTCGTCCGGCGCGCCGAAGCCCCTGACGTTCGACGATTTCGATCTGATCGTGAAACGGAACATCTTCGATCCGAATCGGCGAAAACGCGTGCCGCGCTCGACCGCGCCAGCCCCGCCGCCCCCCCCGGCGAGGAACAGCATCGTGCTCAAGGGCACCATGAAGACGCCCGAAGCGGAATTCGCGAGTTTCGACAGCTCTCTTTCCAGTCACCGCGGTCGTTTTGAAAAGAATCAAACCCTCGGCGAGTTCAAGCTCACCTCGATCACCCGGACCAACGCCACCCTGACCCTGAGCACGAACAGCTTTACCCTGGCCGTCGGCGAGAGCCTTTCCCGGACCGGTGAGGGCCCCTGGAGCTCCGCCGGAAAGAGCTCCTTCAGCAGCGGCGGCGGCTACGCCTCCCGCGGCGCAAGCTCCGGAAGCGGCGCATCGGATCCTGATTCCGGCTCCAGTTCCTCCGGCGGACGCAGTGCCGCTCTCCAACGATTGCTCGAGGCCCGGCGAAAAGCCCGCGGCAACTGAACGCGCCGACCATCATCCACCGACCGCAATAGAACCCCCTGGATACCAGATGAGAACCCCAATCACCACCTTCCTCGCGGCCCTGTCACTCGGCGTCCTCGCCGCAAACGCGCAGGATCAGGCCAACCCGAAACCGACGACGCCCGCCGAACAGAAAGCCCCGGGAATTTCCAATTTCGCGCAGCAGAACGCGCAGCAGGCGACCCAGCCGGCGCCGCAGCAGCCCTCCGCCGAGCGCGGGCTTCGCGGCGGCTTCGGCGGTCCGCGCGGCGGCTCCCTCGGCATGCGCCCGGCCGCCAACGAACCCGCGAACATCACGCTCAACTTCGAGAATGAGTCCATCAAGGCGGTGCTCAGCTACCTCAGTGAATCCGCCGGATTCTCCGTTGTCTACGACGCCAATGTCAGCGGCGAGATTTCCGTCGTCAGTCTGCAGCCGCTGACCCGCTCCCAGGTGGTGGAGTTGCTGAACACCGTCCTCTACAAGAAGGGCTACGCCGCCGTCCGCGAGGGTGACACACTCGTCATCTACAATGTGAGCGACGTGAAGTACAAGAACATCCCGGTCATCAGCGACAACAACCCGGAAAACATTCCGATGAGCGACAAGGTTGTCACCCAGATCATTCCGGTGCGTTACGCCAACGCCCAGGAACTCACCGGCATCCTTGAGGGACTGTTGCCCGAATCCGCCTCCATGTCCGCCAGCCAGACCTCCAACGCGTTGATCATCACGGACTCCCAGAAGAACATCCGACGCATGGCCGAGATCGTCCGCGCTCTCGACACCACCATCTCGGACATTTCAACCATCAGGGTCTACCCGCTCACCAATGCGTCCGCCACCGACGCGGCCGAAATCATTTCCCAGTTGTTCTCCGGCGGCGCCTCCAGCGGGCGCAGCAGCTCCTCCAGCAGCCGCTTCGGCAGCGGCGGCAGCAGCCGCTTCGGCGGGGGGACAAGCCGCTTCGGCGGCGCTCCGGGCGGAGGACGCTCCGGCGGGCGCGGACGCTGATCCAGCTGAAACTTACGAATTAAGACTTACGCTCAACCCAGACTCCCGATGAATACCAACAAAAAACGCGCTTTCACGCTGCTCGCGACCTTGCTTTGCCTTGCCTTCGCAGCCAACCTCGCCGCCCAGGATCGATCCGAGATGTTCCGCCGCATGATGAGCGGACGCACCGGCACCTCCTCCGTCCAGCGACAATCCTCGCAGGTCGTCGCCGTCGCGGATGAACGCTCGAACTCGGTCATCGTGATCGCCTCCACCAACATCCACAACGAGATCCAGGCGCTGATCGGGCAGATCGACTCCAACGTCGACGACGTGACCGAAGTCCGCGTCTTCCCCCTGAAGAATGCGGATCCCACCGAGATGTCCGAGGTGTTGAGCCAACTGTTCAGCGAGCAACAGGCCAACTCCAACCAGCAGTCTCCCGGATTCCGCGTGCCTTTCTTCTTCGGAGGCCGAAGCGGCGGCAGTCAAGAGGCCCTGCGCAGCAACCAACGCGTCGTCGCCGTGCCCGACCCCCGCTCCACTTCGATCATTGTCAGCGCGCCGCGCCAAATGATGGACCAGATCGCTCAGATGATCCAACAGCTCGACGTCAGCAGCTCGAAGCGACAACAGGTGTTCACCTACACCCTGGAGCACGCGGACGTCAACAACGTGCAGGAGGTCCTGCGAGCCATGTTCGAGGGGCAAAATTCCCGTTCCGCCCGCTCCCAGACGCAGAACAACACCAGCGCGCTGACCCAGCGCGCGGGGACCTTCGGCAACGCCGGCGCCACCCAGGGAGCTGCCGGACGAGCCGGCGGCGGCGGCGGCGGCGCCTTCGGGCGTTGAAGATTGAATCACGGCTCCTGACCCATCCGTTCACCAACCAGACCCATCCATTTCATGAGACTCACAGGGAAACCACAGATTTGGGCCGCAATTGCCGGCCTCGCGGCGACGCTGGCCGCCTCGCAGACCGCCTTGGCCCAACGCGGCGGCTTCGGCGGCGGCGGCGGCGGCGGAACCGGCTCCTCCGCCAATCGCCAGCAATACTACAGCAACGGCATGGTGGGCGAGGCCATGATCTCAGTGGATCCCGAGACGCGCCGCGTCATCATCATCTCGGACGAGGAAACCAACGAGCACATCAAGCAGGTGATTGAAGCGCTTGATCAGCCGAAACCGCAGGTGCTGATCAAGGTCGTCTTCATGGAAGTGACCCATCGAAACAACTCGGACATCGGGATCGAGGGCCTGTTCAATCACACGTTCAACAGCGGCTCCGACACGGGCGCCGCCTCGACGATGTTCGGCCCCGCCGGCCAGCTGATCGGCAACGCCGGCACAGGCGGGCTCTACACGCTCACCACGAGCGACTTCACTGCGACGCTGCGGGCCATCCAGGAGGCGGGCGAGACGGAAATCCTTTCCCGTCCCTCCATTCTGACACGCAACAACCAGGAGGCGGTGATCCTGATCGGTCAGGAGGTCCCCTTTGTCACCAACTCGCGCACCGACACCCTGGGCAACATCATCAACACCGTGCAGTACGACGAGGTCGGCATCATCTTGCGCGTCACCCCCTTCATCTCTGAAGACGGGCTGGTCGAGATGATCGTGGCGCCGGAAATCTCCTCGATCGGTGAACAAACCGTGGCCATTTCCGGCAGCGCGGACGCGCCGGTGATCAACAAACGTTCGGCCGAGACGGTCGTCGTGACCGCCCATGGCCAGACCGTGGTCATTGGCGGCCTGATGGAGAACAACAAGGTGGAGACCACCCGCAAGGTGCCGATCCTCGGCGACATCCCGCTGCTGGGACTGCCCTTTCGACGCCGGATCAAGGAAGACATCAAGACGGAGCTGCTGATCTTCGTCACGCCTTACGTCGTGCAGACGCCCCGCGCCATCGCCGAGCTCAATGCGGATGAAATGAAGCGGACCCGCCTGTCACCCGGAACCTTCAAGCGCGCGGATCTGGACAAGTTTGCGGACAGCCTCCCCATCCGGGCCAAGGATGACCCCAAGAAGTCCGGCAAGGCCGCCGAATCGACGGACACCGAGCCCGCTCCCGACGCCCGGTGAGTCGGGGATGCGGTTCATCGGCCCTCAGGCCGCAAACTCCTCAGGCGCGCCCCGCCGGACGCGCTTTCCGAAATGGGGCGACTCGCGCAAACGGCGCTTGAAACCCTGCCTTCGCGCATCCGTCTCCTCCCGGGAATACAATGTCCTGGCAAGGTTCAGGAATCCGCCCCTCAACTCGGCCATGCTCATTCCGCGCGGCTGCACGTTGGGATCGAACAAGGTGCACCGGTCCCACTCCCCGTCATGCAACAGCCTGCCTTCACGCCGCATCTCTTCGATCAGCGGCGTTCCGGGAAATGCGGTCAGGAAGGTGATCTGCGCCTCGTAGAGTCCTGATTCACGGACAAAGTCCCGAACATCGTCGAAGACATCCGACGCACCGCCCCGGTCAAAACGACAAAATAGCGGTCCGCGACAGGTTCTCTGTTTACACGCAAAGGGCGAATGCTACCATGCGTGCCGCAGTCTCCCAAAAGCCATGAAAAAGATCGAAGCCATCATCAAGCCGTTCAAACTCGACGAAGTGAAGGAAGCCCTCCGCGACGTAGGCGTCGAAGGCATGACCACTACCGAGGTGAAGGGTTTCGGTCGGCAGAAAGGGCACACTGAAATCTACCGCGGCAGCGAGTATGTCGTCGATTTCCTCCCCAAGACGAAGATCGAGATTGTCGTGGCTGATTCCAAGGTCGAGGACGCCATCAAGGTCATCGCCGCCAGCGCCAAGACCGGCAAGATCGGCGACGGCAAGATCTTCGTCCTGCCCGTCGAAGGAGCCTTGCGCATCCGCACGGAAGAGACGGACGAACAGGCCGTTTGACGGTCCGCTCCGCCTCGCCGCCTCGCCGCCTCGCCGCCCCGGCGCACTCCGCGGTCGCTGGCATCGGCTTCGCAGCCGCTCAGCGCCCATTGTGGACAAGCGCCTCGGGAACAGCTTTCCTCCATCAATTTCTCGTTTCTCAGAATCAAGAAAACCATTGGGAACAAAGGCTGAAACTCACCTTGACGACAATTGTGAATAACCTGCGAAGAACTTCCAACAGCTTGGGGTGGCCGACACTTGACCGGCGCCCTAAAACGTTGGGCATCCCGCAGGACATGGCCTCGGAAGGCGTGCCTGAGGCGGCCGGGAGACAGGTTGTATCATCTCCCACAAGTCGTTGACTTTCAACATATTGCACGATTCAATAAAGGTTGTCCGTGTGGTCTGATGAAAGCCGTCGGCGACTGAGATCGGGTTGGATTTTCTGCGTAACTGACTGAGAAAAGCAAAGTTACAACAGCGTGACGGAAGCGGGCGAATAAGTTTGTGAATTGTGTCAAGATGACGAAGGGAAATGACATGACGAAGGAATCGGCGGAATCGATCTGGCGGACGGCCCAGGAGAAACTGGGTGACATGCTCAAGAATGACCTCTACGAGCTCTGGTTCGCCCCCATTCAGGCCGTTTCCGCGACCGAAGACACGTTCACCCTTGCCGTGGCCAACGACTTCTGTGTCGTCTGGTTGAGCGACAATTACCTGAGCCTTCTGGGTGACGTCCTGGCCTTTGTCACCGGCCGGCGACTCAAGGTGGTCTTCACCGTGTCGGCGCCCGAAGACAAGCCGACTCCCACCGCGATCAAACCGGAAAAGGCGGAGGAGAAGATTTTCACTCCCGCTGCGAAGCCTCAACCCGAGCCGGCAGCCGCCGCCAAGCCGGCGACCAACGGCGAGTTGAGCTTCAATCCCAACAACACCTTCGACTCGTTCATCATCGGCGAGAACAACAAGATGGCGCACGCTGCGGCAGTCGCCGTGGCCCAATCTCCGGGCAAGGCCTACAACCCGCTCTTCCTCTACAGCGGCGTGGGCTTGGGCAAGACCCACCTGCTTCACGCCATCGGCCAATACGTCACGGCGCACCGCAAGCGCGCACGCGTCACCTACCTTTCCTCCGAGCGCTTCACCAATGAATACATCGAAGCGCTGCAGAACAACAAACTGACCCAGTTTCGCCGACGCTACCGCCAAACGGATGTGCTGCTGATCGACGACATCCAGTTCCTCGCCGGCAAGGAGCGGATTCAGGAGGAGTTCTTCCATACGTTCAACGCCCTGCACGAGGCGCACAAGCAGATCGTTCTGACCTGCGATCGCCCGTCCAACGAGATCCAGAACCTCGAGCATCGGCTTGTCTCACGCTTTGAGTGGGGCATGGTCGCCGACCTGCAGCCGCCGGACATCGAGGTCCGGCTCGCCATCCTTCGGAAGAAGGCCGCCATGATCAACGCGAACCTGCCCGAGGAGGTTCTCGACTTCCTGGCCAACCACATCCGGGCCAACATCCGCCGCCTCGAAGGCGCTCTCACCCGGGTCGTCGCCCACGCCAAGATGAGCGAGATGGACGGCTCGACGCTCACACTCGAGAGCGTCGAGAAACTGCTGCACCCCATTCTCCATGAGGAAAGCAAGCACACCGTCACCATCGAGGGCATACAGAAACGGGTGGCGGAACACTTCGACCTGCGTCTTGGCGACATGACCAGCCGCCGTCGTCCGGAGAACATCGCCTTTCCCCGTCAGATCGCCATGTATCTCGCGCGTCATCTGACCGGCAACTCCCTCAGTTCGATTGGCGACGCTTTCGGCGGTCGCGACCACGGCACGGTCATGCACGCCTGCAAGCTCGTGAAAGACCGCATGTCGGTCGATGACAATGTCCGGCAAAAGGTCAGCTACCTCGAGACGCAGCTGATGCGCTGAGGGAGGCAGTTTGCGTGGGGCGGGCTTCGCCCCCTCCACACCGCTACCTGGAAGGCGGGCGGGCGTTCTTCACAAAGGCGGCGGGACGATGGTTTCTGGCAATATCCTCGGCGAAATCCTTCAGATAGCCCCCGAGCCTCGCCGCCACCTTCGGGTTGGCCTTGAGAACATTCTGCTTCTCACCGACGTCGCTTTCCAGGTTGAACAACGCCGTGGGCTTGCCCTTGTTCGCGTGGAGCTTCCAGTTCCCTGACCTCACGGCCTTGAGCTCATTGCCGCGATGGTAGAAAAACCTGTCGTGCGGGGTCTTGGCTTTGCCCTCCAACACGGGCCAGACGTCCTTGCCGTCGATGACCCGATCCGTCGGAATGCCGGCGCCGGCGAGCCGGGCAAAGGTGGGCAGCAGGTCCATGGCAGTGATGAGTTCGTCATTGTCTTCGCCCGCGGGGATCCTGCCGGGCCAACGAACGACGGTGGCTTCGCGCATGCCGCCTTCAAACGTGCTTCCCTTCTTGCCCCGCAGCGGGCCCGCCTTGCCGACGGCAGGCCCATTGTCGGAAGTGAAGAGAACGAAGGTGTTCTCGTCGATGCCTTCCGCCTTCAAGGTGTCGAGGACACGGCCGACGGACCAGTCGATCTCGGCGATGGCCTGGCGGAAGAGTTTGTCGCGGGTCCGGTAATCGATGTTGCCGTCTTCCTTCTTCAACTGGGCCCTGATGCCCGGTTCGACGCTCTTCATGAAAGGCGGCGAGACGTGGAGCGGTTTGTGGGGAATCGGATGCGGCAGGTAGAGGAAGAACGGTTCGTCTTTGTTTCTCTTGATGAACGACACGGCCCGTTCGGTGAGCCGCTTGGTCAGGTAATCGGCGTCCGGATCCATCTCGATGACCGTCTCCTGATCCAACAGCGCCAGGGGCGGAAATTGGAACCGGTCCTGCCGCGGATGGAAAGGATGAATGTCATGGCTGAACGGGATGCCGAAATACTCGTCGAACCCCTGCCGGGTCGGAAGGAACTCCGGTTGGTCACCCAGGTGCCATTTGCCGAAGATCCCGGTCTTGTAGCCCGCGCCCTTCAGGACTTCGGCAATGGTGATCTCATTGGGATGGAGCCCTTTCGGATCGCCGGCAAGCAGCACGCCAAAATTGGAACCGGTCGCCATGTCGATGCGCTTCGGATAGCAGCCCGTCATCAACGCAGCCCGGGAAGGCGTGCAGACGGGAGCTGCCACGTAGAAGCTCGTGAGCCGACTTCCCTCCTTCGCCATCTGGTCGATGCGTGGCGTGTGGACATGCTTGCCGCCGAAGCAACCGAGGTCGCCGTAGCCCTGGTCATCGGTGAAGATGACGATGAAGTTGGGTCTCGCGCCCATGCCTTGAGCCACAAAGGCAAGAAGGACACAAAGAGTCATTGTCAGCCGTTTCATTTCTTCTTTCCGCGCCTTCTGGCGGTTGTTGGTTTCGGAGGCGGATTAAGCCCCGGCAAAGCCTTCTTTGCCTTGGACGTTTTCCGGATGGTTTCGGTAAAGCCGGGCGGGCTTGCGCCTGGGGCTCTTATTCTTGCAGCGGGGTGGCGCCAATGTTGAGTTCCCGACTACGGCGCCTTGGGGAAAAGAATGCAGATCGGAGCTGGAACCTGGGTGATCGCCCCACGGTGGTAGGTCAGCTTCCCCGTCCCGGGATCGATCCGGTGCGCCGCAACGGTTCCCGAGTCCGCGCCGGCCGCCAGAAGCCAACCGCCCGTCGGATCAAGATTGATGTTCCTCGGAAACGCTCCCCGAATCGGCTGCACCTGAATCACCTCAAGTCGGCCCGTCGCAGGATCCGCCTTGTAGACCGTCACCGAATCGTGGCCGCGATTCGACGAATAGACAAACTTGCCGCTGGGATGCGTCAGGATCTCCGCCGCGGAATTGAACGACTCTGCCGCCTTCGCCTCCTCACTCAACGACGGGGTTGTGCTCAAGCGCGTGGCCGCGCCGGCTTTGGCATCCCAGGCAAAGGTCGTCACCGAAAGGGACAGCTCATTGAGCAGGTAGATGAACCTGCCATCGACCGAGAACCGCATGTGCCGGGGTCCGCCGCCGGGAACCGACCGCGCAATGCCATGGGGCGCGATCGAAGCCAGATCCTCGGCGACCTTGTAAATCACGATCTGATCCGCGCCCAAGTCCGGAACGAAGGCATAGCTGGCATCCGGCGAAAATCCGCACCAATGCGGATGAGGAGAATCCTGACGCCGCGGGACGACGCCGGAGCCGCCCACGTGCTCATGAACCACCGGTTTTCCGGGATTCCCATCGTCATCCAAAGGAAAGAACGCGGTGGAACCGCCGCCGTATTGAGCCGTGAGCAGGAACCTGCCTGAGGGATGCACCGCGATGTGCGCGCCGCCGCCATCGGGATTCGCTTGTTTGGCAAACTCGACCAACGCACCCTTCGGCTTGATCTCATAGCCAACCACGCCGGCTGATTTCCCCCACCGGGCCACCGCATAGAGTTTCCCTCCCGCCGGATGCGCCGCCAGGAAGCCGGGAGAGCCAATCTCGGCAGCCAGAACGACAGGGCTCAGTTTGCCGGTAGCCGCGTCAAAGGTCCCACGATAGATTCCTTTCGCTCCCTTGCCTCCCGTGCCGAAATAAACGGTTTGCGGTTCGGCGACGGCGGCGGAAGTCAGGGCAAGAAAGGCGGCAAGGAACGTTGTTTTCATGCCGTCTGGTATCGGCTCATGGCCCGCGCAGGTCAAGCGCTTCGCTTGAGGGGGGCAACCATCTTGCGTTGCGCCAAGCTATTACCGAAACATTCGGGGATCACTTCGCCAGAAAGACCATCTCCATTTCGCTCCAGTTGGCGCCGGGCTTGCGGGTGGGCAGCTGGAACTGGCAGGGGTCGGTTTCCTGCCACCAACGTTGGGTCTCGGGGTCGTCCCCGATCGCCTGCATGTCCGCCTCGAAATCCTGGCCGACATACTCAAAATAGCTGAACAGGTATTTCTTCCCCTCAATCTCGGTGACGTAGATCGAGTAGTTGCGCAGGTTGGACTTCCTGATGCGCTCGAGAACGGAAGGCCAGGCATTGGCATGGAGCTCGCGATAGTATTTCTCCTTGTCCGGGTTCAATCCGATGACCGAACCAAAGCGTCGAACGCCCGATTCGGCATGGGTGTCGGGCTCCGGATTGGTCGGTCCGTATACAGGGTCGCTGCTCAGCGTTTCCATATCTACTTCAGGTTGCCTTCCTTCTTGCCGTTGGTCGTCAGCACGTGCACTTCGTGAGCGCGCGCCTTCGGGTGGAAGAACTCCCACACGACCTTTTTGTCCGGAGTCACCTCAAAGAGCTTGGGCCTGTCGGGATTCTTCTGGGCGTAACTGCAGATGACCGTGTTGCCGCTGGCGAGTCGTTGTCCGCCACAGGGGTCGGCGAAGCGGCCCCCGACGTCCTTGTTGTCGACCCGCCAGACCACTTTGCCTTCCGCGTCAAACTCGACGGTCTTGTTGCCGTGAGTGAGATTGACGAGCGTCCGGCCGTTCTCGAGGCGAATTGCGGTGAAAGGCCAGTTCTCCGCTTGGCGGCCGCCGAGTTCCTCCAGGTCGGTCTTGATCGAGTGGACGATGGTTCCATCCGGTCGATACTCGTTGACCTTGAAGGCCAGCAGGTGCGGAACCAGATAGTTGCCATTCGGCAACTTGCGAGCCATCCGGGTCTGCATGTGACCATTATTGGTTTCCGGTCTGAGCGGAACTTCGACGGCGATCTTGCCATCCTTGGTCACTTCAAGGAGGCGTGGTTTGACGCCGCGCTCGACGACCAGCGTATTGCCATTGTCCAACCGCACTGCCGTGCCCAACTCCTTGTTCACCGGCGCGAGCTTGTAGCTCCAGACCACTTCGCCTTTGCGCGTAATCTCCTTGGCGACATTGCCGATGGAGGCGAGCACATTGCCATTCTTCAAGACGAACGCATCCCGAGCGTAGCCCCGAGTCCGCCACTTGACCTGGCCATCCTCACCCACCAGCACGGTGGTCGGTCCGGCGATGAGGAAGGAATGCTTGATTCCAGAGGCGGACTCCTGGCGACCGAATTGCGGCGCGGCAGTGGCGGTTTGAATGAGAACGGCAATGACCAGTGGGACAAGGGCGGGTTTCTTCATGCGCGAGATAATGCGTTTCAGTTCAAAGTTCCAGTTTGCCGACCTGCACGGCGGCGCCCATGTTGGCGATGCCGGGCCCCCGGTAAGATTTGCCGAAGGGCAGGATCATGGGCTCCTCGTAGGGACGATGCGGGAGCATGGCGGCAAGCTCGTCGAGACGATTGACGATATCGACCGGCAGCGGGCCTTTCTCGACAGCGGCCACACTGGCCTCCAGATGCTCCATCGTCTTACACCCGATCGGAATCGTGGAGATGTCCGGATTGCCGACGGCGAAGCGCAGGCAGAGTTCCGCAGCGGTCATGCCGGCCTCATCGAGCAGGTTGTAGTACGCAAGAAACTGCTCCCGGCGAGCCTCCGAAAGCCAGACGGGCTTCGCCTTCACTTCCTCATCCGCGCGACGGGTCAGGAAACCCTGTCCCAATGCGGAGCCGAGCACGATGCCCAGGTCCTTCTCCTTGGCCGCGGCAATGACGGTATCCTTCGCTTCGCGGAAGAGGGCGTTGTAGTTGAAGGCGGTCAGGACGACGTCGAAGCAATCGCTTTCGACCAGCGAGGTCATTTCGGTAACCGTTGTTCCGGCGAGGCCTTGGTAGCGGATCTTTCCGGCGGTCTTGAGTTCCTCCATCAACTCCAACGCCGGGCCTCCGAGCGGGTCATAGCTCGTCCACCACGGATACTGCTGCGGGCGGTCCGGTTCGTGCACCATGAGTATGTCGATGCAGTCGCGACCCAACAGTCGCAGGCTTTCATCGACGGATTGGCGCAGCGCGTTGATGTCCCGCGGATTGAAAGGCTGGGGACGTCCGCCGAGCTTGGTCGTGATGATCAACGGCGCGTCGTTGCCCTGCAACGCCTGTCCGACCGTCGCTTCGCTGTCGGCATAGGCCGGAGCCGTATCGATGGCGTTGACGCCGAGTTCCACGGCGCGCTGAAGGATCCGACGCGTTTCGGATTCGCCGCCGGCGAGCGAGGAGGTGTAAAGGCCGCCGATTGAGAGAACACTGGTTTGAAGGTCGGTTCTGCCAAGTCTTCTGGTTTCCATGGATCGTGCTGTTGGGTTTGGGGGCCAGGCGCCTTACTCCGCCTTTTTCTTCCGTTCTCGCGTTTGCGGTTTCCGAGGCTGAGGCGTCAGCGGTTTTTTCGGGCGAGACTCCAAGGGGTCAAAGAACCGCATGTTCTTTCCGACCCGGTCGAAGTCGCCCAGATCCTCCCGCATCGCTTCCGCAAGACGAAGCAACCGCTGAACGACACGGGGATTCCCTTCCGCGACATTGGTCGTTTCGCCGAGATCCGAGTCCAGGTCGACCAGGAACGGCTCCGGAAAGCCGACGCGATCAACCGGAGCGATATGGACGTTGCGACTGAACGGCGCGGCGCCAATCGGCTCTTTCTCCCGGGGAAGGTGCAGCTTCCACTTGCCCTGTCGAACCGCCTGCAAATGAACGCGCAGATAGTAACAATACGCCTTGTCGGGATCCGCCTGTTCAAACTTCCCATGGAAAAGGTGTCGAATGTCCTGGCCGTCAATGACCCGGTCCCTGGGCGCTTCGGCTCCAGCCAAAGCCGCGAACGTCGGCAAGACATCCATGGTCGTGGCAATGGACTTGCAGATCGCCCCTGCAGGAACGCGCCCGGGCCCCCAGAGAATGGCCGGAACGCGCACGCCTCCCTCGAAGGTCGACACCTTGCCGCTGCGCAACGGACCGGCCGAGCCGCCGTGGTCCCGCGGTAGGCGCCCATCGGCATGGTCCTTGTTCTTGATCAGCCACGGTCCGTTGTCACTGGTGAACAGGACGTAGGTATTGTCCGCCAACCCAAGCTTCTGGATCGCATCCAGAAGACGACCGACATTGAAATCGATCTCCTCGATCACATCGCCGTAGAGCCCGCGCTCGCTCTTCCCCTTGAACCGGGGGGTGGCGTCGAGCCGCGTATGAGGCATGGTGTGGGGAATGTAGACAAAGAACGGCTGCTCCCGGTTCCTCCTGATGAAATCGATGGCTTCGTCGGTGTAGCGCCGCGTCAACGTCGACATATCGGAATTCGGTTCAATCAACGTTTCGTTGCGATAGAGATTGGCGACGCGATCGTTGCTGGTCGGGGTCCCATAGAAATAGTCAAACCCCTGCCGGGTCGGGAAAAGGTCCATGAAGAATCCGGCTTGCGCGTGTTTCGCAAGGTCCCACTTGCCGAAGCACGCGGTGGCGTAGCCTTTGGTCTTCAAGACTTCGGCAACGGTGATCTCATCCTCATGCAGGATTGGATGGACCTGTTTGACATTGCCGCGCTCAGCAACCCGCATGGGATAGCAACCGGTCATCAACGCCGCTCGCGACGGACCGCAAACCGGCTGGGCGTAGAAGCTCGTAAACTTCATCCCCTCCCTCGCCATCGCATCCAATCGAGGCGTGCGGATATCTCGGGATCCGAAACAACCCACGTCCTGATAACCTTGATCATCGGTGAAAATGACAACGAAGTTCGGGGGGGAATCCGCCGCGGCCATCCCTGCGCCGAGACCAACCCCGGCAAGGACCGCCGCTCGCAGGAACTGCCCGAGACTGGACCAGATCGATTTGCCGATTGCGCTCACCTTGAATGATTTCACTGCCGTCCGGGATGGATAGGGAATCAAGCGACGATGTCGCGCATCACGTGTCCGTGAACGTCGGTCAGGCGCATGTCGCGGCCGCTGAAACGGAAAGTGGAGCGGGTGTGTTCAACGCCCAACAGGTGCAGCATGGTTGCGTGCAGGTCATGCATTTCCGCGCGATCCTGAACGGCTTTGTAACCCCACTCGTCCGTGGCCCCATAAATCGTGCCTGGTTTGACGCCGCCTCCGGCCAACCAGACCGTGAAGCCATACTGGTTGTGATCGCGTCCATTCGTGCCCTGCGCAAACGGCGTGCGACCAAACTCGCCGGCCCAAACCACCAGGGTCTCGTCGAGCATGCCTCGTTGACGCAGATCCTGAAGCAGGGCGGCAATGGGTTGATCCACCGCCCGCGCATTGTTCTCATGCCCCGCCTTCAAATTGCCGTGCTGGTCCCAACGATCGCCGCCCACCTTGGGACAGGTCAACTCAATGAAGCGAACGCCCCGCTCAATCATCCGGCGGGCGATCAGACATTGCGCCGCATAGATGCGAGTGGGCTCGTACTTTGATTCCAGGCCATACGCGCGGCGAAGATGCTGCGGCTCTCCCTTCACATCCATGACCCCTGGAACGGCCATCTGCATGGCGTAGGCCAACTCATAGTTCTTGATGGCCGATTCCAAACTGTCGTGCCGGCCGAACCGCGCCATCGCCATGCTGTCCAACCGGCTGATGAGATCGAGCTTCTCACGCTGGCGCGCCGGCGACGACTCCGTCGGCGTGATATTTGCGACGCCGGTGCCGGAGGGCTTGAAGACAGACCCCTGATGACTGGCGGGCAGGAAGCCGCTGCCAAAGCAATCAAGGCCGCCGGGCGGAATCAAACCGCCGTTGAGCACGACGAAGCCCGGAAGATTCCGGCATTCGCTGCCAAGTCCGTAATTGACCCACGCGCCCATGCTGGGGCGCCCCTGCAGCGCGCTGCCCGTATGGAGAAAATAGTTCGCAAAAGTATGTTCCGGAAAGCCGGAGGTCATGGAGCGCACGACCGCCAACTCGTCGACGCACCGGGCGACATGGGGAAACAGGTCGCTGACTGGAATCCCGGCCGCCCCATACGGCTGGAACTTCCAGGGACTGGCGAGCACCTTGCCGTTGTTGTTGAACTGGGTGGCTTCAACCTTGAAGAAGCGGCCGGGATCCTCGCCGTTGTGTTTGTCCAACATGGGCTTCGGATCAAAGGTGTCGACCTGCGAAGGACCGCCGTCCATGTAGAGGAAGATGACGTTCTTGGCGCGCGGCCGGAAGTGCGGCCCGTGCCCCGCGGAGCCGGGCGCGGCAATGTCGTCTCCGCCAAAGGCGCGATCTGCCTGCAGGCCGGCCAAGGCCACCGCGCCAAATCCGACGCCGCATTTCGCCAGCATCTCGCGACGCGTCGTGGGCAACGACTGTTGACGCCGACAGGGATAGGAATTGAGGTTCGTCATCGGAGAAAAATGAATTCCTTGGCATTCACCAGGATGTGAGCAAAATCCGCCCAAAGATCGCTGTCCTCAGCCGCCGATCTCCGCCCCCCGGTCCCGGACGAGAGGAAATCGACCGCCGCCTGGCTTTCCTTCGCGGTGGGTTTTCGACCAAAGCCCGTGAGATAGAACCACTCCACGCGCTCGGTGATATCGGCCTCGGGAACGGACTCCAAGGCACGGTCTGCCCAACGCTTCGACAGCTCCACAACCAAGGGGTCGTTCAACAGGATCAACGATTGGGCCGGCACATTGGAGACATTCCGGCGTCCCATCGCGCTGAACGGAACAGGCGTGTCGAAGGTCAGCATGAACGGCGAAAGGAAATTGCGCCGCACGGCGATGTAGATTGAGCGGCGTCCGTCGCCGTCGCGCGGCCCGCTGTTCCTCGGGCGGCCGCGACCATCCATGAACGCGGTCAGGTGGATCGGCTCCGGCGGCCCGAACATCTTGCGATCCAGACGGCCGGACAAAGCCAGCAATGAATCGCGGATCACCTCGCCCTGTAATCGCCGGGGCGGTTGGTGATGCCAGAGCAGGTTCTTCGGGTCGACCTCCCGGGCCTGATCGCCTGCACGGCTCGACATCCGGTAAGTTCGAGACATGACAATGTATTTGATCATGCGCTTAAGACTGCGCCCCCCGGCCAGGAATCGGGTCGCCAGATGATCCAGCAGTTTCGGATGAGTGGGCCGTTGCCCGAGGACGCCAAAGTCATCGACCGTGGACACAATCCCCCGCCCCATCAGGTGGTGCCAGATGCGGTTGACGATCACCCGCGAGGTCAGAGGATTCGCCGGATCGTTGATCTGCGCGGCCAACTCAAGACGGCCGCTGCCAACCTTGATGTCCATGGGCTCGCTGCCGGAGATCGCGGTCAGGAAATGACGCGGCTCCACCTTGCCTGGCTTGGCGGCATTCCCACGGATCAGCACCCGGTCATCTTCGCCCGAGCCGTCCATCATCGCCAACGCCACCCGCGACCTGCGGACAATCCGCTTGCTCAGCCGCTCGCGCTCCGCGCGCCACGCGCCGACAATCTCCCGGGCGCCTGCGTCGACCTGGCCGTCCTTGCGCTTCTTGAACACGATGTGATCGATCCCGATGTTGCCCCACCCGCCCTCATGATCGTCCACCACCCGGATCCTGGCTTTCCGGCCGGCGTAGCGACGCACATCCCAGACATGGAGCGACATCTGGTTGTTGTTCTTCCCCGTCGCGGAAAGGACCGGTTCATCGTCGATGACCAGATTCACGCAGGTCTTGCCCTGGTGCGCGCCTCCCCCGACGAGAAACTCGACCGTGTCGCAATCGAGGGTGAACTCGGAAGAGGTCAGAGTCCCCTTGAGCCGGTCGCCTCTGCGAGTGTCTCCGCCCGGCCGAATGTTGTGGGAATTGACAAACCAGGTTCCCACGCCATTGATGCGCCCCTGGTAGCTGCCAATGGTCTGCAGGGTCTGCGGAATGGCTCCGAAGGCTTCTCCCGTGACCGTCCACCCCTCATACGTTCCGGATTCAAAGTCAGCGAAGACGCGTTCCTCGACCTGCCCGCCATCGCCATTCAGAATCGTCTCGGCTTTCCGGGCATAAACGCCAAAGTCCCGATGGACATCGTCCAATTGCCGCTCAATACGCCTTAGCCCGGCCGCATCCAATCCCTGCGCCGCCAAGCGGACAGACAACTGCGCGTCCTTGGCGGGAATGAACTCAAGGTGAATACGATGACCGACATACCGCTGCAGATCCATCGTGACCCAACCTGCTTTGCCGCCGACCGCCTTGATGGTTTGGCCATGCAACGGTCCGGCAATCAGGCGGTGCGAGTCGACACAAGCCACAATATGGCCGCTTCCCTCCACCAGGCAACTGAGCTTGCCCTGTTTCAGTTCAAAGGTGGGTGAACGCAGGGTGCGCCCGCTCTTGGGCAGCCTTTCCAGGGCGCTCTTGTTGTGAACGGAACCTTCCGTAATGGATTCCAGCCCCGTCCAGATCAGATCGTTCGCCGCCGCGTCAAACCGTTCGACCCGGATGACCGGCAGGGCGCCTCCCTCGAGCCTCGCTGCGCCCGCCCGGCGCGGTCCCTGACCGAAGATGAAACCGTCCTGCATGAAATCGCCGGCCGACATCGCCGCGTAATCGAACACGATCGCATCATCTTCGAGGGGCTTGACCGGCCCGGGACGCCGTAATCCCCTCGACTCAAGGAAGGCCTCCAACCGCCGCCGAAACTTCGCGTCCACCTCCGCCAACGCTTCGGCAACCTGACGGTTTTGCTCCATGGACTCGAACCTCGCCTGCCGGTAATCGCTGCTCTGAAGGAACCCGGAAAGTGAGTAATAATCGGCAGTCGAAATGGCGTCGAACTTGTGATCGTGGCAACGGGCGCAAGCGACCGTGACGCCGAGAAAGGTCTTCGACATGACATCCAACATGTTGTCAAACCGGTCCGCTTCATCCTTCCGGATATCGACCGGCGAATGCACCCATTCCCCCAAGTGCCAGAATCCGGTGCCCAGGATGGACTCATTGAACTTCTTCTCCGGATGCAAGCGCGGCTCGGTCAAGAGGTCGCCAGCGATGTGCTCACGCACAAATTGATCGTAGGGCACATCCGCGTTCAACGCTCGAATGGCATAGTCGCGATAGTGAAATGCGTTCGGCGTGTCATTGTCGAACTCATGACCGCGAGACTCGGCGTAGCGCACCAGGTCCAGCCAATGCCGCCCCCAACGCTCGCCGAAATGCGGCGAATCCAAGAGACGGTCGACGACCCGTTCGGTCGCATTGTCGTCCGCGTCGGCAAGATACGCCTCGATCTCCTTCGGCGTCGGAGGCAGTCCGATCAAGTCAAAATGCAGTCGCCGCAGCAACGCCGTCCGGTCCGCATCCGCGGCCGGTTGGATACCCGCCTCGTCGAGCCGGGCGAGAATATGCCGGTCCAGCTGGCTTCGCGGCCAGGCGGCATTTCTGACAGCCGGCGGCGTTGGATCCACCACGGGTTGCCAAAGCCAGAACTCCGACTTGCGTTGTTCAAGGTCGAAGGTCTCGCGTTTCTCGTTGGAGGTCGGTTCGGCTTCCTCCGGCCAAGGCGCGCCCATCTCAATCCAGCGGGACAGCGTTTCAATATCCTTGTCGGGCAGCCTGCCCTTCGGCGGCATTTCGAAATCCTGGTAACGAACGGCTTGAATCAGGCGACTCTCCGCGGCGTTCCCGGGAACGATGGCCGGGCCGGAATCCCCGCCCCGCAATTGCCCCGCGCGACTATCGAGCAGCAAACCCGCCTCCAGTCGCTTCGCATTCACGCTGTGACACTGGAAACAATGCTTCACGAACAAGGGCCGCACTTCCTTCTCAAAAAATTCCACCGCCGAGCCGCTCGCCGCCGCCGCGCGACCGACTCCGACGGAGAAACCGACACCCAAGGCCAGGGCGACAACGCCGCTGCGTATCGTGGACCGAATCGGCTTTGGTGGGAATACTGACTTCATTTCGTCACTTGGCAGAGATCTTGTGCGACTTCTGCCCAATCTTTCAACTGCCATATAATTTCCCAGAATGACGGCGCCGTCGAGGGCGCTTTGCGACATTGGATTAATCATTTGCGACATCGATTCGAAGTCGGCACGGTCGCCCCATGCCGCCGAGAGATCGGAGAAACGTGGCCCTGCTGATAGAATCCTCCCGTTCCTACGGGCGAGGGTTGCTGCGGGGCGTCGCCCAATTCTCTCGAACGCATGGCGCCTGGTCGCTCCTGCACGAGGAGATGACCATCGACGCCGATCTACCGGCGTGGCTGACGGAAGCCGGCGCGCACGGCGTCATCGCCCGCCTTGACGCTCACATCATCGAGCCTCTCCGGCGACTGAAGGTTCCCATCGTCGATGTGCGCTGCCGGCGAGACTATCCGGGGATTCCCCAGGTGGAGACGGATGACAGCGCGGTCGCCCGACTGGTCTTCGAGCATCTTTGGCAGCGGGGTTTCCGGCGCTTCGCCTTCTGTGGCTATCGGGGCGCGCACTACTCCGAGAACCGCTTGCAGAGTTTTCGCAGCCTGGTTTCGGGGGAGAACTGTCCTCTCGAAGTCTATGAGACCGAAGGCGCCCCGGAGTCAGCCTTGACGAGTATCGAGCGCTCCGGCGTCCTTGACGTTCACCCCCTGTCAGCCTGGCTGTCCAGCCTGCAGCCTCCGACCGGCCTCTTTGTCTGCAACGACATTCGCGGCCAGCAAGCCCTCAACGCCTGCCGCAAACTGGGCATCTCCGTGCCGGACGATCTCGGCGTGATCGGGGTGGACGATGACGACACGATCTGCCCGCTTAGTGACCCGCCCCTTTCCAGCGTGCGCCCGGACGCCGACCGCATCGGGTACCGGGCGGCGGAGATGCTGGCGGAATTGATGAAGGGTGGATACGTCGGCGCGACCACGGAATACATTCCTCCCGTTGGGATCGCGCAACGACTCTCCACCCAGGTCATCGCCGTCGAGGACCGGGAAGTCGCGCGGGCCTGCCAATTCATTCGGGAGCACGCCTGCGACGGCATTGATGTCGGCGATGTCGCCCGCCGCGCCAAACTGTCCCGACGCCAACTGGAGCGTCGCTTCCGGGCGGCCCTGGGCCGAACGCCACGCGCGGAGATCTCCTCGGTGCAGATCGCCCGCGCCAAACAACTGCTGGCCGAGACCGACCTGTCGCTGGAGCAGCTCGCTCCGTTGGCGGGCTACGATTACAAGGAAAGCCTGAGCGCCGTCTTCAAGCGGGAAACAGGGATGACGCCGGGCGCGTATCGGCGGGACCAGCGCAGCCTGGGAACCCGCTGAGGCCCCGCCCTGGCGACTCAGACGCCGACGCCCGTCGCCTGGGCCGCGCGCCGCCGGCGACGCACGCTGCGCGCCATGCCCCGCTGAGCCTTTTCGATCGCCCGGGACGCGGCAACCAAGGCGCTGCGGTGCTGCGCCTCGACAATCATCACGTTCCAGTTTTCCAGGCATATGGCGACGCGACTGCGGACGTCACGACCGCCATAGAGCGACAAGTGCGCCTCCCGAATCCGACCACTGAAACGACCCAGCGCCGTTGAAAGTCGGGAGCTTAGGTTCGCCGACGTCAGAGACGACAAGCATTCATCCTTATCGCGGATGACAACCTTGATGGGTTCCTTGCACCTATTCTTGATCACGGTTTTCATGAACCCAATCTACCCCAATCAACACGTGGAAAAATGTTGATAAAATGCATTGAATCGTAGTTTTTTTCTACATCACTATCGAGGTCATGGAATGGCTGAACTATCATCATCTGCGTTATTTCTGGATGGTTGCGCAGGAAGGGACGGTATCTGCGGCGGCGAACGCGCTACGCCTCTCGCGGCCGACCGTCACAGCGCAGGTGCGCATGCTGGAGGAGGCCCTCGGCAAACCCTTGTTTCAACGCTCCGGCCGCCGACTCCGGCTGACCGCCTTCGGTCAGGAGGTTCTATCTCACGCGGAGGAGATCTTCGCCGCGGGTGGGCGGATTCAAGAGCTTGCGCTCGGTTCCGAAAGCAGCCGTTTCGACCGGCTGGTTGTGGGCTTGCCTGAGGTCATGCCTAAACTCATTGCCTACCGTTTGATCGAGCCCGCGCTCAAGACGAACGAGCCCATGCGCCTGGAATGCCGCGAGGGAAACTTCGACGACCTGATGGCGGAGCTGGCGTTGCGACGTCTCGACATTGTGCTGGCGGAAACCCCGGTTGCATCCGGCTCCTCCATTTCCGCCCACAGTCATCTGCTGGGCGAGTGCGACGTCTCCATTTTCGGAACAAAAGCCCTGGCTCGCAGGTTCCGCAACAACTTTCCAGCCAGTCTGCACGAAGCTCCCCTGCTGATGCCGGCGCGGCGGACTGCCATCCGACAAGGACTGAATCGCTGGATGGAGAAACACGATCTGCACCCCACCATTGTGGCGGAGTTCGATGACAGCGCCTTGCTGAAGGTCTTCGGCCAAACCGGACTGGGCCTCTTCCCCGCGCCTTCGGCAATCGAAACGGAGATAAAGAAACAGTATGGAGTCGAGTTGGCGGGACGATTGCCAGAGATTCGCGAGCAGTTCTACGCCATCACCCTCGAAAAGAGACTGAGCAACCCTGCAGCGGTTGCCATCACCGAAGCGGCGCGGGAAAACCTCTTCGGGAAAAGGGCGGACGACGTCGCCAGTTGACCGCTCTTTAGGACTGGAAAAGGTTGGGCCCCTCCCGGCGGGGCGAGGGCAGGAGGGATGGTGGAAGAGCCGGGAGGAGCCCTGTTCGGAGAGTCGACCGCGTTGTGGACATGATCAACGCACTCATTGGCTTGGGTCGCCTTCTCCAATCCGGAGCAGGTCCGCTTTGGGCTTCAACTTGCACAGTGATTTCCGCGCGCGCCTGCCGATCCGGGCCAAGATTCGACCGCAGGACCGAGGCCCTCGAATCGCGGGATCTCCCGGAATGACCACCAGCTGTCCTTCGTCGGATCGAACCAAGTTCATGGAACTAGACTACTCCCAGAAATACGTCTAAAAATGCAGATAATTCACTTTGATACGTAGTAAAAATCTACTCTCAAAACGCGCGACCGACCGACGGATATCCGCGCCCGCGCATGGCGGTGTTGCACAAGCCAGCCGACAAAAAACAGATTCCTGTTCTCACAGAAACGCGCAGTTTGTTCCATTGCCCCGACCGATCTACTTCGATTGGAACGGCTTGCTCTGAACGAGGGCATGGATGAATTCGCTGACGAGGTATTGCCTGTGATCCGCCGCGGAAACGATTTCTTCCGCGAGGAATTCGTCGGAAAAGCCATAGGGACGACCGAGGGCGTAGGAGATGAGGTGTTCGGTGAAGCCGCGGGCGAAGTCGGGTTCACGTTGGGCGATGAGGTCTCGCAGCTCTTCGTAGTTGGCGAAGCTCGGGCCGTTGTGGAATTGGCCGGAGGTGTCGATGGGAGCGCCGGTCTTGCTGAGGGCGACGCGACCTTTTCGGGTCTTGGTGTATTGCAACTCTTCCGCTCGCCATTTGCCGGCGGCGTTGAAGTTCTCGAGGCCGAAGCCGATGGGGTCGATCTTGCGGTGGCAGCTGGCGCACTGCGGCTCCTCCTGGTGAGCTGCAAGTTTCTCTCGGGTGGACAGCGGTTTGTCGGCGAGACGGGAGAGTTGCGGGACGTTGGGCGGCGCGGGTGGCGGAGGATCGTGAAGGAGATGGCGCAAGACCCAGGCGCCGCGTTCGACGGGGCTGCTGGCAACGCCGTCGCTGCCCATGGCGTGGATGGCGGCCATGCCGAGGAGTCCGCCGCGCGGTGAGCCGGCAGGCAAGGCGACTTTCTGGAACTTGTCGCCGGTGACGCCGTCGATTCCGTAGTAGGTTGCGAGCAGACCGTTGATGAAGACGTAATCGGCTTTCAGAAGTTTGCCAATCGCCCCCCCATGGTTACTGCGAAGCAGATGGGCGAAGGACTCATAGACTTCGCGGCGTGAAGTGGCGCGGGCGCTTTCGTCGAACTCGCGATGCAGCGTGGTGTCGAACTGGAAGAAGTCGAGACGCTCCATGTCGAGCCATTGATGGACGAAGCCGGAGACGAATTCATCGGAGCGGGAATCGGCGATGAGGCGGTCGACTTGCTGGCGAAGGACCTCCGGTTCGCGCAATCGGTCTTGTTTGGCGAGCGTCAACAACTCCTGGTCCGGGGGGGCGCTCCAGAGGAAATAGGCGAGACGGACGGCGAGTTCGCGATCGGTCAACTCTCGCCGTTCGGACTCGCTGCCGGGTTCGTTGAGGTAGAGGAATCCGGGGGAGGCGAGGATGACGCTTAGCGGAAGGCGGATCGCCGCGTCGAAGGTGTCGCCCGTTTCGCGTCGGGTTTGGTAAATGGCGAGGAGTTGATCGATAAACTTGGGATCCGGCTGGACTCCCCGAAAGGCAGTGAAGCAGAAATCGCTGAGAATCTTTTGGGCGCGTCCAGATTCCGATGCTTCGCCGGAGTGGTCGGCGAGAATATTGCCCAGTCCGGTCTCGGACTGAGCTCGAGGTAAGGGGCCTTCCCATTCGACCCAGTCAATCCAGAGCGCGGGCTTGGGGCCGAGGCCGGTTTCCTTACGAGCGGCCTGGTAGCGTTTCTGGTCGTTCTGCGGATCGCGTTTCTCGCGGACTTCAAATTTGCGTGGACCGTCCTTGGTGAGTTGGACGGAGGCTTCGATGACCTGGGGTTCCGAGGTGGACCCAGTGACCTGAAAGGTCGCAAGATGGTTGAATTGGTCCTTGGCGGGAACGAGACCGAGATCGACGAAACGGCGCTCGGCGGGCGCGTCTGCCACGGCTCCAATGCGGAAGCGAAGTTTGTAGTCGCCGGGCGGCAGCGTTTCGACAACGTGTTTGGTCTTATGCCAGCCAGTCGGGTGCTCGGGAGGCAGGGCGATGAACTCGCCCTTGTTGACGCTGGAGATGGTCAGGAAGGAACCGGTCTGCGTCAGCGGATGTTCGAGGTAACGGCGGTAGCTGGGGCCGTTCTCCTCAAAGGTCCTGATGCGAAACTTGGCTTCCTGTTCGTCCGCGATGCCTTTCTGGGGCTTGCCTGTCTCCAGGAAGGCCTTGGTCTGTTCGTAGCCGCCTTTGAAGTAGCCGTTGTAGGTGCCGCCGACCTTGGCGTTGGCGTGATGTTCGACTTCGCGACGTTGTTTCCAGCGCTTGGGACTGGATGTTGTCGCGGTGACAGGCCCTTCCAATTCCACCCAGTCGATCCAGATGGCGGGCGGGTGGCCATAGCCGTTTTTCTTTTTCCATTCATTGTGGGCGCCCCAGAGCTCTTTCAGATTGCCGGTGTTGGGTTGCTTTTCCTGGATCGCGAATTCCTTCGGCGTATCGGCCCCGACGGTGAGCGGGATCTCGATCGTTTCCGGATTCTCGATGGTCCCGGAAACCTGATGCGTGCTGATGGCCCGGCCCTCGAGTCCCCGGTTTCGGGGGATCAGACGCTGGGGATGGCCGACCTGGATGAAGCGCCGGGCGGCCGGGGTGTCTTTCACGGCGCCGACGCGGACGCGCATGACGTAACTTCCGGGAGGGAGTTCCTTGGGCTTCACGATCACCCGGCCGGTTCCGTGGGCGAGCTTCAAATACGCGCCGCGATCACGATGCGGCAGGGCGGCGTAGTGTTTGTGATAGGCGAGGTTGCCGCGGTCTCGCTCGGGATGGGCGCTGGCGGCTTTGTTGGAGTCGCGAAAGCCGAAGTCCTTGGCATCGGGAGTTCCCTCCAGGCGATCGGCAAAAGCGTAGAAGAGAGAGGGGTGGTCGATGCGGGGCTCAGTCTTGCGAATCTCGGCGATCTTCGCCTGGTTCGCAGGCGTCTTGGCGGCTTCATCCACTCCCTTTTGCCAGCGGGTGAAGCGGGCATAAGCGTCTTCGAGCTCCGCGATCTCTTTTTCGTTCGCGGGATTGATGGTCTGCTCGGGTTCGACGCGGACGATCTTGGATTCGGGGGCATCCTTGATCGGCCCTTCGAGCTCGATCCAATCCACCCAGATCGCGGGCGGGAAGCCGTAGCCGTTATTCTGCTTGTGACGTTCGAACTCTTTTCTGAGAAGGTTTCCCGACTTGGGCTGGCGTTCCTGGATGCCGACCGCACGAGGCGTGCTGGCGCCGAATTCGACATCGACCTCAATGATCTCCGGGCTCTCTATGGTGCCGGATACCGGTTGCGTGCTTAACAGTTTGGCGAAGCCGGGTGACGTGCCATTGAGTTTTTGGGGATGACCGATCTCGATGAAATGGCGGGAAGGATCGGAGCCTTTTACCGCGCCGACCCGGATCCTGAGCTTGTAGGTGCCCGGCGGGACGTCTTTCGGATCGGGGCGAACGTCAAAGCGTTGAATCCCCCGTGAAAGTTTCAGGTAGGCACCCCGATCATTGTGAGGAAGCTCAGCGTAGTGCTTCATGTAGCCGTGATATCGCTGATATGGGCTGTATAAGGCGGCCACGGCATTGATTGGATCGCTGCCGCCATAGTCACGAGGATCGGGCGCTCCTTTCAGAAGATCAGCCTTTCTATACTTGAGAGTAGGATTGGAATCATAATCCGGGTGCTTCTTGCGAAGGGCGGCCACAATTTCCTGGTTCTCAGGAGCTTTGGCTGCCTTGTCGACCCCTTCTTTCCAGGGGAGCCATTTCTTCTTATAGATGTCTTCCAATCGCTTGATAATTTCCACGTTCTTTACGTTGACGGTATTCTCCGGTTCGACGCGAAAGATCTTGGTTTGCTGGCCCGCTGCGGCCTGTCGCTCGAACACCTCGTCGATCGCCGAACGTCCGATCTTCAGATACTGCTCGAACTGATCGCTGGAGATGAATTGGGAGGCGCCCACGGTATCGAACGTCCCGGACCCGGCATCGCTGGGCAGCGTGGAGACATCGGGGGTGACGCCGGTCAGGCTCTTGATCGAATTGCGATACTCGCGGCGATTTAGCCGGCGCATGGTAATCTTGCCGCCGGTGTCCGAAAGCTTGTTGCGGGCCGCGACCATGATCTGGGCCAGGGCGTCGAGGAAGTCGGCCTTCTCGCCGCTCTTTGGTTGGCGCTTGTTCTCCGGCGGCATTTCGCCGGAGTTCATCGAGTTGAGAACCTTCTGCCAGAGTTCGGCCTGCTGGGGGGTGGTTACCTCCAGCGGCAACGACTCCAGGTTGACCTTGCCCTTCTGCGTGTCCGCATCGTGGCAGTCGAAGCAGTAGTCTTGGAGAAGGGTGAGGTGTTTTTGAGGCAGCCGGGCGTCGGGCGGATTGGCTCGCACAAAGGCACAAAGGCAGAAAGAAAGGATGAAGACCGAGAAGGCAGCAATTGTCTTCCTTGGTGTCTTTGTGTCTTCGTGTGAGACGATAAAGGCTCTCATTGTTCTTTCTTTGCGCGGTATTCTTGAGCGCTCAATTCGCGATTCGTTTGATTCCGTCTTTCAGCAATGCCTCGCCAAAGTTGATCAGCAGACCAAGGCGGATATCGGTCACTTTCAGGTAGGTGAGGAGTTGCTTGGCATGGACCGGCGCCAACTTCTCGACGGACTTCAATTCAACGATGAAACAATCGTTGATGATCAGGTCCGCGCGAAACCCGATCTCAAACTGAAGGCCCTCATACTCGACCGGAATCGGAACTTCGCGCTCAACCTGGTAGCCGCGTTCCTGCAGTTTCTTCTGAAGGATCACTGTATACACCGACTCCAGCAGACCTGGCCCCAGAGCCATGTGCAACTTCATGCTCGCATCGACCACATCCTTCGCAATCTGTTCAAGCTCGTCGTTCATGTTGGTTCGTTCCCGGGCGCTCGCACGAAGCCACAGAGCCACGAAGAATCTGCAACAGTTGTCTTTCCCTTTGAGTCTTTGTGCCTTTGTGCGAGACAATCAGGCTTGCAGCTG
Source organism: uncultured Verrucomicrobiota bacterium (assembly GCA_964519245.1). Taxonomy (GTDB): domain Bacteria; phylum Verrucomicrobiota; class Verrucomicrobiia; order Limisphaerales; family JAYPEY01; genus JAYPEY01. The sequence continues at coordinate 7,048 of CAZFLK010000003.1, read as the reverse complement.
CTTCACGACACCCGAGCTGTCGCCGTGGCGTTCAACGTTGATTCCCATCCCATGCAACATCGTGAGCCATACATTGCACAGTGGTGTGTCATCGGGCAGGACGAGATGTTGGCCGAGTTTCAATTTGGCTCCGCCGCCGGTGAGGACGGTCGGGCAATTGGTGAGGTAGTGGATGGAGCTGATGTTCGAGCCGAAGGCCGCGGTGGTGTGGTCGAAGAGGCTTGAGCCGTCGGCTTCCTTGGTCGCTTTCAGTTTGTCGATGAATCCGGCCAGGAGTTCACTGTGTGCTTTGTCCCTCGCTTTGGACGCGTCCATGCGCGCCCCCGGAGAATAGTGGCTCACATTGTGGGCGCTCGGTTTGAGGTCGAGACTCTGCAAGAGCGACTGCGCCGGCATACGGTAGGTCATGGCCCTCGTGCTGTCCGTCTGCAGGGCAGCGAGGATGAGGTCGTACATCACCTTGATCTCTTCCTTGCCCTTGAGGCCGGGAGCAGGCTCTTTCAAAGGCGCCTTGGCCTTGGGCACGTCGAGCCAGTCCTCGTCCTTGCCCAAGCGGACTTCGATGTCGCGAATGCCCTGGAAATACTCATCGAGCTTGTCGGTGTCTGTTTTGGTGAGGCCGCGCTGGACGCGTTTGGCCTCGGTGAGGACGGCGTCGAGGACGCTGCGGTTTTCCGCGATGGCCGCCTGGCGTTGTTCCAACGGCATCTCATCGGCCGAGAAGAGTTTGTGGAAGAGCTGAACCGGATCGTCCTGGCCGGCGACGGGTTTGCCGCGTTGATCCCAGGCCAGGGAAAGTCCGGGGCCGTGACCCTGAAGATCGGACCCGTTGAGTTGGAGCGAGGCGAAGCGGGTGTCTCCACCCAGTTGCTGCGCGACGACCTGGTCGGCGGAGATGCTGTTGGCCATGTTCTGGCCGGGCACGGAATAGCGATTGGCTCCGGTGAGCCAGAAGGTGCTGCCCCAGTGCGCCTCGTTGGCGTACTGGTTCGCGCAACCCTGCACCACAGTGATGTCCGACTTGTGGCGCGCCAGGGGCGCGAGACCTTCGGAAAGCTGGTAGTCCACTCCCGTTTGATTGATGTCGGGAAACCACGTCTCCTTCGTCACCCCAAAACCGATGCCCATGAAGACGGCGCGTTTGGGCGACGCGGCGGGCGCGTTGGCGGCAGCCGAGGCAAAAGCCTGAAAGCCGATGGACTCCAGCGCCGGCAGCGCGATCAGCGCTCCCGTTCCGCGGAGAAAGTGACGGCGATTGAGTTTCGGGTTCATAAACTTTTCGTGTTGTTGTCCGTGGCCAGCATGGGCACGAACCGTGATTTCTGCAACAGGTCCACAGAAAGACGGAATATTGGACAAAAAAATTCGTCGTTCAATGGTTTATCGAGGAGCGCGGTCGATGGTCAGGAGCGCGCTGTCGATCAGCTGTAGGGCCGTGGTGAATCGTTCATCCACGTAGTAGAGAGCCCAGACTTCCTTTCCGCCTTCGTCCTCTTCCCGCTTGGGATAACCCATCAGCTCAAGCAGTTGGAAGGCGCGGGAATCGGAGTTGTCGATTTCGACGGCGTAGACCAATGACGGCTGCTCATCGTCCGGCCGGTCAATCTCGATCACGAGCCGGTAGGGCATCGGGTTGTCCGGATCGGATGGGAGGATGTAGTCGGCAGGATCAAAGGAGCTGTTCTGTGTCGCGCCGGAGATCGCGTCGACACCGAGTTCTTCCGCGAGATCCTTTCCGGATTCCTCGGCCTTGCGTTTGGCTTCCTCCCAGCCGCGCATCTTGAAATCCCAATAGGGCAACGCGGCGCGGCCGCCTGTCTCATGCAGCGTCTTGATGTGATAGAAGGACGCGTTCTCCAGCCAGATCGCCACGTGGGGCGGAGCGTTTGTGTCGAATTCCGAACCCGCCCGGACGTTCAGCGTCATCCGGTAATCAGGGATTGGGTCGTAGCGATAGATCATCCCCTTTTCGGTGACTTCAAAGCGATCGAGGGCGGGGCCGAGATTCTGGCTCAAGCCAAGCAGGCTCTTGATCGGAGCGGGTTGCCAGAAAAAGAGTCCGGTCAATGCAATGGCAATGCCTGCTGTCGCCCAGAGCTCCTTGCTGCGAAGGTAGCGGTTCAGGTGGCCGGAGTTGTTGAATACGTGCAACGCGATGAGTCCGACAAAGACGAAACCCATCAAGGCGTGCAGGCCGACCACCTGGATCGAGAACGGGCGAACGAACGCCAGCACACCGGTCACCGCCAGGACCGCGAAGCTCAGTGCGGTAAGGAGGGAGACGAAGCTGCGTTTGGTGGTCTTCATGCGGGACTCTAAAGTGGGACCTCTCGGCGAGATGTCCCCACCTGCGCTGGTAGGGGCCTTTGGCCCAAAGGCCCCACTTCAACGCCGCAAAGCGGCGACACAATGGCTCCCACAAAACTCATAAGCCCGCTCTATAGAATGAACGATTCAGCATTCCCCTACCCCCATTTTGACCCGGCGTAACGAAGCGAGGACGGTTCCTTTGCCTACCTGGCTACGCTTTCCCCGGAATGATCTGGCCGTGCTTGCGCAAGACGGCATGGATCTCTTCCAAAGGAACCTCCAATGGAGTCGCGCCGGCCTTGGCAGCCAGAGTCGCGGCCACGGCGGCAGCTTGACCCATGCCCATGCAGGAGGCTTGGACACGCAGGCCGGAGTTGGCGAGGCGATCGCTGCTGACGCAACGGCCGGCGACGATGAGGTTGCGGCTGCCTTTGGGGATCAGGGCGCGCAATGGAATGGTCGGGACCTTGCCGCGCTTCAAGGGCTTGGGTTTGACACCCGTCTTGGTGTGAAGGTCAACGGGATAGAACGCATAGCTGATCGCGTCGTCAAACACGCGACCGGAGGTGTAGTCATTCACGGTGATCAGGGTCTCACCCTGGATGCGGTAGGTCTCGCGGAAGCCTGTTTCCGGCTGCAGGTGCATCAGCCGCTGCTTTTTCTCGCGCACCCGGGCGAGGATCGTTTTCCGGCCGGTCAGGTTGGCCTGGGTCGCAGTGCGGGAGTTCGTTGAATCCGCGCCGTGGACGTAAAGCCGATGAATCTGATTCCTTCCGGGTTCGTGGTTCTTGCCCATCATGAACAGGTAGGATCCCGGTTGCCGCTCCTCTTCACGCAGGCGCGAAAATCCGAGCATGCCCACCACTTCGGCCCCGCCGGTGCAGTCGATGATCTGCTTGCAGCGCACGCGACGCTTGGTTCCGAAGCCGACGCAGTCGACCAGCCAGCCCTTGTCGGTCTTCGTCACCGTCTCCGGGAACTCGTAATAGGCAATCTCCACGCCCGCCTGCGCGCATTTCTCCTCGGCCAGGACCGCGTAGAGGAACTGGTTGGTGTAAACCTGATTCTGCCAATGCCGTTGCGGGACCTTGGCGAAGTTCGGAAATTGGCCGCCGTCGAGCTCGACGCTCTCCTTCACCAGCTCCCAACCGATGCCGGCGATCACCTGTTTGCCCCAGGCGTCGAAGAGACCGGGAAAGGCCACGCCTCCGGTGGTCGTGGTGCCGCCGAGCTGGCTGTTGCGTTCCAGGATCAAGGTCTTCGCTCCGGCGCGTCCCGCTTGAATCGCGGCGACGTGTCCCGCCGTGCCGCCGCCGACCACGAGAACGTCGACGTCGTTCGTGATTTCCACCTCGGCCGCGTCAGCGACGGTTTGCGCCGTTACGTGGGAGGTTGAGGCGATGGTCAGGCCCGCGGCGGCCGCGCCCATGACGGATTGCTGCAGGAAGTCGCGACGGTCTGTCTTTGATTCTGATGAGTTCATGTGATGAAAAAACTTGGTCGGGACCATTAAATGGCTCTCACACCAGTCCGGTCAATGTTCCGGCGCTGCCGGCAAATTGATTGGAGTCGATGCCCATCTTCTGCAGCATGCTGACGAAGCCAATGTGAAGCGGCGCGTTGTATTGGCCACCGAAGGCAAGTCGCTGGCCATGTTGGAAGCCTTCCCCCCGTAAGAATGACCGGCAGGCACTTGCTGCTGTGGATCGCCCAGCGCCACATCGCGGTTGTCTTCGCGGCGTCGCAGCCGCGCCAATTGTTCCTCTATCTCCTTGCGGGAACGTCTCAGGGATCATACTCGGTGGCCTTCGTTCCTGCTTCGAGTTGCATGGCATCGAACCAAACCTTGGCTGGCTGTTCGTCGATGATCTCCGCTCCTACGGAGTGCCACGAGGGAAGGTTGGGGGGCAGGATGCCGGTTTCGGAGTAGCGCCGCCACTCGGTCGTCAGGGTGAATTCCTTTGCCCCAAAAGTCGGTTTCGGAACGCGGTATCCAAATCCGACAAAGCGTGCCTTGACGCCCTCACGATCGGCGCGCATCCACCCGGAAAGGGTATAAGTCTTCGGCTTCTGCCCGGCATTCGGTGAGCAGGCGGTATAAAAGCGAATTGGACGAGTCCCGTCAGCCCGCATCCAAAGAGATGATTCACCTTCAACCGAGCGCGCCGAATCCAGACCGTACAGCTCTTTCACTTTTTTCTCACCATATCTGGAGCGCAGCGGGTTGAACAAATAGTAATCCGGCCAGTCGCGAAAACTCACGGCCTCGAACCCAGGATTTGCCAGAAGATTTCTTTTTTCCGCTCTGCCGGAGTCCGGGACACCTTGGGCGAAACGGGAATCTGTCCGCTCGGGATGAGCCGTGCCCCTGACCGCGATCTGAACCGGCGCCACCAACTTGCCCGTCTCCGGCAGCAAATAGGCACGCGTGCCGAGGGGTTCGATGGTCTCTGCGAATGCTGCATTCTCGACTGCGAGGTCGCCATTCCGAAAAAGGCAAGCGACCTTGCCTGCACTGCCGAGAGTCGAAACGTGAAAGGCAGCATCCACCGGAAACGGCCGCGTGTTGGCAGCCAGAAGCGCCAACCCCTTTCCGGACGGCAGACGTTTCAAGGCAACTTGCACGTCGGGGAAGGAATTGTTCACGGGATCAAAACGCACGGGCGAGTAGTCAATCGTCTGCTCGATCTCTGGCGTGATCGCGATGGGGCCGAGCAATTCCATCTGTTCCCCAAGAGCTTCAAGCGTCTCAAGTGATTGCTGGTGCATGACCGGGTAACGAAAATAGATCAACCCCTTGGCCCCATGAATCAACGAAAGATAGGATTGGCAGAACTGTTCCTCTCTCAACAACGGGCGCTTCCGAATGCCGCTGTAGAGTTCGGCCATGGGCACGATCCAGGTGACCTTCCGGGCCGCATTCGCTCGTTGTCGGCACAGGGCCACGGCTTTCGCTACATAATTGACGTCCCCCCGCAGACCATGCCCCGCCGGAGTCCAATAGGGATCGATTCCCAGGATGTCACATCCGGAGGTGAATTGTTCACCCGAGGGAACATACGACGAATATAGAAGAAAAGTCGGGTGGTAGCCATCCAGCTCCCGGTTGGCTGAGTAGAGTTTCCGCACGGCTCCGACGTTCTGCCTCAAAGGCTCATCTATGTTGTAGTAGGTCATCAGCGAAGGGTGTTCGCGCACCTTTTCAATTCCCGCGCGGATTCGAGACAGATTCTTTTCCACGACTTGATCGAAAGCCGGAGAAAGTTTGGCGCCGTTGATGTAATCCTTGGAAAAGCGAGCCATGGGCTCGATCACCTGCAAGCCATGTTTGGCGGCCATTTCGTGATACTCTAGAGCCTGCTCGGGCGGGTTGTTATACCAGCGGACAATGGAGTTCATACCCAGCTTCTCCGCGACAAGTTCAAAGGCATCCTCATCACGCGGGGCAACCATTGCATACATGATCATTCCATACGGGAAGTGGGGCTTGCCTTCCTTGAGGAGCACACGACTGACTCGATCAATCTTCCATTCGCGCCCGGGTTTCGGCTCGCGTTTGACGATTTCAAATCGACAGCCAAGCGATTCCTGGTTGCCGGAATCTAGCTCCAACCGCAACGAGTGCGTGCCGAGTGAAACGTCTTTCAGGGGAACCGTGATGGTCCTGTCAGCGCCTGGCTCTTCTTTCACCGCCAAGATCTTCCCTGACCTTGAGGTCACCCGCACAGAGCGTGGCGAATCACCTTCCGCTCCTCCCTGCCGGCTCCAGTAGATGACGGCATTCTGCTCAGCGGTGTAGTAGGAGCGATCCGCATAAGCATTCAAGGGATCGGGATCTTGGTCTGCGTCTACTGGCGAAATGCAAGCCGCCAACATGACGCCGATGCTCTTTGAGAGGCGACTCATGGGTCTGAATCAAGTCCGGCAAGGGCCATTTCGACAATGAAATAAATCGTCCATCAACTGCTGCCGAACCGGGTGGGATTTGACGAAGGAGTTTGTTAATCCTCGCACTCCCAGAGGCGGACAAAATCGAACACGATCCGACATTCGGGACCGCCCTTGAAGGTGAAACGGGGACCATGTTTGTCCTTCTTGTTGTTGATGGTCACCTTGGCGTGCCGGTAGGTTGTGCCGTGGCCGTTCGCTGCGATGCGGATCGTTCCCTTTTGGTATTCGATGACCAGGTCGATCCATTCGTTGAGCTTCATGCCCGACTTGGGATCGGAAAAGGAGGGCCCATCATTCGGCAGTTTGATCCGGTGACCTCCGTCTTCGAGGATACCTAGGACGATCATGTGATGGCCGATTTGAAATGAGGGTCGACCGGGCGTGAGCTCCGGCTTTTCCCATTTGTGACGCAGGTGACAGACGAACTTCTCCGGGATGCGATTGAGATGCCCCACCGGCTCCAGTCCGAGATGATGATCGCGCTTCAGCTTTTTCATCGCTTCCTCACGATTGGTGAACTGCGGCCTGATGATCAGCTTTCCGTCCTCGATTTTCGTGCCCTTGGCTCCCCAGCGCTCCCGATTCAATTCCCCGTCAAAGTCGTCGGAGTAGACCAGCTTTCCGGCCTTGAACAGCTCGGACTTGAATTTCGGCTCTTCGGCATGGAGATGCGCCGCGAGCGCAAGAAGCAAGACAAGCGACCAGGATTTGGCATGGGACGTATTCATGTTTTGTGAACGCCGGTCCGAAAGTGCGGCGCCGGGCGGGCGAAAAGTGCGGCGCTTGG
>CAZFLK010000002.1:0-111451 GCA_964519245.1 uncultured Verrucomicrobiota bacterium | reverse complement strand
CCCATCGGACGAACCGACATACACCTTGCCGCCCAGAACCAGGGGCGATGATTCAACGGGACCTTCGGTCTCGAACTCCCACATGCGTCCGCCATTGCTGAAATTCAATGCGTAGATCTTCCCGTTGTGCGACCCCACATAGACCCGTCCACCGACGATCGCAGCGGAGGAGGTGATGGGATCTTCGGTCTTGAACTTCCAGAGAAGCTTGAGTGAAGCCGGCAACCGCCCAGGCGCGACGCCAAGCAACTCCGGTCCGCCCCGATGCATCGGCCAACTCTTGTAGGTGGCCACCGCGCCCGCGGCTCCCGCCTCCGATGACGCTCCCAAAACCACGACCGCGGCCGTCATCATCATCCCAATCGATTGAAAAAATCTTCTCATATGGCTGCTGATTGGATGCCTTCAGACGTTGGAGTGTTCAAGACTGAAGTCCCTCGAAGCAGAAAAAGGCTGAAGACTCCCACGCGCGCCAAACACGGCGCCGACGCCGAATCAAGGGGCCGGAAAGCGCGGCCGGGCTAGTTCTTCTTCTTTTTGGACGAGGGCGGTCCGCCCCGGAGTTGGGGATTTTCCAAGCGGCTCCAGGTCCCGTCGTTCTTGCCGGGACGGCTGTCGCCCCCATGCCGCATCGCGCGGCTGTCCATGTCATTCAGGACAAAGTGGGCGCTCCCATCCCGGTGCATCACATTCTTGCCCGTGTCATGACTGCGGTTGACCCATTCGCCGTAGGTCATGAACTGCTTGAGATCAAAGTCCGAGAACAAGACTTTCCCCCTGCCCCCGCCCTGCTTCGAACCTCGAAAGTAATAGCTGCTGAAAGCGACGCGGTTGGTTTCCCCCGCATTGTCGACCCCGTTGGTCACCACCAGGTTGAAAAAGCTCGCCGAAGGACAGGCAAAGACGCTGGTCGCGTTGTCCAGATACTTGGGCAGGAGTTTGCCGTAGCCGACATAGGACTTGCCGTTCCAGATAAGGTTGGTGGAATTGCCCTTGAAGCCTTGAAACGAGCCGCCGCGATCATCCTTCCAGACCCGCATGGCTATGCCGATCTGGCGCATGTTGTTCAGGCAGTAGATGCGCTTGGCCTTGCCGGTGGCCTTCGCCAGGACCGGCAGCAACAGACTCGCCAGGATGCCGATGATGCCGATCACCACCAGCAACTCGATCAGCGTGAAGGCAAACCGCTTCCCGCCGACGCTCTTCCGAATGGGGCTTGGGGAGAACACGTGTATTCAACTTAACGCAGACCGCCAGCCTGTCAGGACATTTTTCTCGCCGAAAGCGTCCGGGGATCCCCAGACTTGTCTTCCTCGGAGGCGGGTTCCGTTCAAGCCGCCCGCAACCGTTCCGGATCACATCGTCATGGCCAATTCCTCCCCCGTTCGAGTCGCCGGCGTTCAAATGAAGATCGACTTCATGGATGCCGCCGCCAACCTGCAGCGAATGGCATCCCGTCTTGCCGAAGCCGCGGACCACGGCGCCCGGTTGGCGATTTTCCCCGAGTGCGCGGTCGCCGGCTATTGTTTCGAGAGCCGGGAAGAGGCCCTGAACTGCGCGCAATCCATCCCGGGCCCCGCGGTGGCGGCCATGACCGAAGCCTGCCGCGCCGCCAAATCCTGCGCCGTCTTCGGTTTGCTGGAACGGGACAACGACCGGCTGTTCAACACCTGCGTTCTGGTCGGCCCGGAGGGCCTGATCGGCCGCTACCGAAAGGCGCATCTCCCCTCCCTCGGCGTGGATCGATTCACAACGCCGGGCGACACCCCCTTCGAAGTTCACGAGGCGGCGGGACTGCGCATCGGCCTGAACATCTGCTACGACTACTCCTTCCCGGAAGCCGCCCGGATCCTCATGCTAGCGGGCGCCGACCTGGTGGCGCTGCCGACCAATTGGCCCGAGGGTTCCCGCAAGGGGGCCCGCTACCTGATCAGCGCGCGCGCCCACGAGAACCACTTCTACTATTTCGCCGTCAACCGCGTGGGCGAGGAACGCGGCGTCGGGTTCATCGGACAATCCCAATGCGCCGAACCTACCGGCGACCTCCTCGCGCACGCCGACCACACGGAGGAGGCGATTCTCTACGCCGACATCGACCCCGCATTCGCCCGACAGAAACATCTGGTCAAGATCCCCGGCAAGCACGAGGTGCATCGCATCCACGACCGAAGGCCGGACCTCTATGGCGGCCTCACCGACGATTGATCCGTGTTGCCGGCCGGCTTGTCATACGGCCGGCAGTACGGAAGACTGTCCTTGATCGGGTAACCCCACCAGTCATGAATGTTCACCACTTGGAGTTGTTCTACTACGTCGCCCGCTACGGCGGCATCAGCCAGGCGGCGCGCAACATGCCCTACGGCATTCAGCAACCCGCCATCAGCGGCCAGATCCTGCAACTGGAGGACTATCTCGGTCTGACCCTGTTCCAGCGACGCCCTTTCGAGCTTACCCAGGCCGGGCAGGAACTCTATGAGTTCATTCAGCCCTTCTTCGGCAACCTGGAATCCATGGCGGAGAAACTCATCGGCGGCGCGACGCACCTGATCCGGATCGCCGCTTCGCCGATCATCCTCCGCGACCATCTGCCCGCCATGTTGAAGAATCTGCGCGGCAGGTATCCCAGGCTGAAGCTCACCATGCGGGAAGGACTGCAGCCGGACATTGAGGAGTGGCTGGCCAAACAGGAGATCGATTTGGCGGTCACCGCGATCGAGGGGCGCCCGCCCCCCGGCATCAAGTCCCAGAAACTCATCGAACTGCCCCTGGTCCTGCTCGTGAACAAGTCCAGGAAGATCAAGTCGCTCAAAGACATCACCACGCGCGACCGCATCGACGACACCCTGATCAGCCTGCCGGCCAACGAGGCCGTCAGCCGACTCTTCCAGAAAGGCCTGTCCAAACTCGGCGTCGACTGGCCGATCGGCATCGAGGTCAACTCCCTGGACCTGATTGACACCTACGTGGAGAACGACTTCGGAATCGGCGTGACCGTGATGATCCCGGACCGACGGATGCCAAAGAACGTTCGCAGCCTCCCGCTGCGCGACTTCGGCAGCATTCCGGTCGGCGCCTTCTGGCGCGGAAAACTGAACCCGATCCAACAGGCGCTGCTGGGCGAGGTGGAGAAGCGGGCGAAGGCGTTGCTGGAATAACAATCGCCCGCAACCACTCACGGCCGAAACACATCCCCTAGATAGTCCTCGGCTCGGGGCAGCAGCTCATCGATGGCCGCGAGTTCGCTCCCGTCCCTGCCCTCGGCAAATTCCTGCGCCAGTCGGCGCAGCGAACCGGCGGCGTTGCGCAACGCCTCGTCGTCGCCCCGCTTCAGAACCGCCTTGACGCCGGTTTCAATGACGCGCCCCAAGACCTCCAATTTCACCCGTCGCTGCACCGCCTCCAACCGTTTCAACGCCACCGCTCGCCGCTCCACTCGGATCGACGCAAAGTCGCCCGCTTCCGTCGCGTCAGCGAACTCCGCGATGGCGCGCTCCAGAGCCACAATCTGCCCGACGACGTAAAACAACCGTTTTCGCTCAACCGGCGTCGGCGCATTCCGGGCCCCTTTGGAATCAATGAAATTGTGGCGGACTTCGCCTTCGAGCCAGGCGACCATCTCAAAGTCGCTGCCAGGATTGTGCCCCCCCAGGTTGACAAGGCGCTCATCGTTCACCGTGTGGCACTTGAAGCATTGATGCGCCATGCCCCCGATGTTTCCCGGACGAATCAACCCCAGCGCCTCGGCTTTTTCCAAGGCATCCGGATCGGTCGGGTCCGCATGGATGGCGTTCCACTTTCCGGCCGGACCGTGACAGGATTCACAGGAAACCCCGGCCACCGGAAGACGTCCGCCAGACGCCAACGGCCGAGTCTGCGCCGTGTAATGACAACGAGCGCAATCTTCCGACTGCTTGATTCGCTCAATGCCCAGCCGTCCCGCGACGCGACGGCCGCTGCGCATCCGATGCGCCGAGGTAAAGGTTCCGTAGTGCGCGGTGTGCATCCAGGTGGCGTGCATCGGACGATGGCACTCCGCACAGTTGTCCGGCCCGTCGAACCGGCCTCCGCCATCCGCTCCCCGGACCGAAGGAACCGAGGCCGCAAGCGCGACGGCGAGGCCAAGGCCTGCCGACCAACCTTGTCCGAATCGCCCGCCCCTTGTTGACCCGTCACCCCCCATGTCTCAGAACTTCACCAAAAACTCCAGTCGCCCCCCGAAGGATTCCTCGCTGTCCTCGAGAAGCGCCCCAAAGGCATCCACGATCATCACCATACGGCGACCAAAGGCCTGCTGATAACGGATTGCCGCAGCCTCCGCGGCATTGGCGTCGCCATTGGTCGAGGCGAGACCGCCGCCCTCCAGGATGACCTGCCGCCGCCTGCGTTCGCCCAGGAACATCTGGTAGCCAATCGCACCGCCCGCGGCATTCGCCGCCCCATTGTTCAACGGACTCCCATACCGGCCCAGGCCGACCGCGGCAAACGTCAACCCCGTCCTCCCCAGCGGACCTCCTGAAAACGGGTCGCGCACGGCGGAGGTAAACTCGTTGATGCCCCAGAATCCATTGAGGTAGGCGATGTCGTGGGTATGCGCCGGGGTGTAGGACAATTCGCTGAACAGCAGCGTCCCCGTGCCGACGCGGGCGTTCTCCCGCTCCACGGCAATGGATTGGGCCACCCGAAAGGTGGTGTTGATCTTCCCCAGGCGCTGCACCGCCCCGAGGCCGGCGTAGACGCCGTCGCTTTGCCGCTGGGACAAAACATACAGAAGATCCCATTCCAACGTCGTGCGCTTGAGGTCGAGGAAGGAATCCAACCCCAGCAGATAGGCGTCCTGCTCCTCGATGTTGTTGGCGCGATCGACCTCGTTCCAACCAAACAGCGCGGACACCCGCAGGTGCGAACCGCCGCGCGGCAGAATCGCATTGCGCGTGACGGCGACCAGATCAATCGCGTTGTCCTCCAGCAGCAGGCCATCCTGCAGCCGCAACGGCTGCCGACCGACCGACAGGCCGTAGTCCAGACTGCGGCGGTCCGCAGAATCCAACCCGGGAAAGACCTCGCCAAACTCGCCCTCAAAAAACAGCGTGCGAGGCTGAAAACTCGTTTCGTCAAAACGCTCCTCGAAACCGCGGCGGTTGGCGGGTTCAAAGTTGAACCCCGTGAAATCGCCCTTGTGATCCAGCGGTCGGAGGCCGATGAGAATACGCTCCGTCGGCGAAAGCTCCAGGTTGCCGAAGAGATCCAACCGATTCACCCACTCGTTTCGTCGCGACCCCGCTCCCGGATCAAAGCTTTGCACGGCCGTCCGGAAATTCCCGTAGACCCAGAGGTTGGGCGTCCAAACCGCGCCGGTCGGCAGCTTGAATCCTTTCCGCAGGTTGCCCCGGCTGAGAAACTTGTCGCCCAGTTCGATCAGAGGGCGGGGACGCGGAGGAAATCCCGAGAGTTGCAGCTCGCCCGTCTCAGCGGACTGCGGCTCCACAGCAGCCGCTCGGACAACGACAAGAATGCCCAACGCCGCCCAGACCCTCAGGCGAGCAAGCAACCAGCGCCCCGCGGCGCAAGAGAAAGCCGGATGATCAATTGCCCTTGCCATCCTTGCGGGCAGGTTCCGGCGTGCCGGCGAGATCGAAGGCGGGCTTCTCGCCGTCGAGGGCAACGGTGACCGTCTTGTCCCAGAGCGTCATGTGGCCGGCCACGAGAGCCTGGATCACGTCCTCGGCGGTCATGTGGTAGTCGAATCCCATGTCGGCGATTTCCAGCACCAGGTTGACCGGAACCATGGCCGCCATAAGCTTGACGTTGATCCGGTAGTCGCCCTCGCCCTTCAGGGCCGAACGGCTCACCTTGTAGGACGCGATGCGGCTCTCGAGCGGGCCGATTCCCCGCTTGTGTTTCCGCGCATCGGAGGGACGCCCGGTGAGGACGACGGAGAACGGCTCGGGACGAACGAAAGGCAGCGGGTCAAGCGAGTAGTTGACGGGCAACACCTGCTCACGCTCACCGCCCCGGAAATTGCGCGTCAGAAACTTGCTCTGAAGGCTGAACAACTGCCGGTCCAGGGGCAGTTTGCCGTCGTGGACGTAATGCGAATGCAGATCGCGCACATCGCCGTTCGGATCCAGATCGCCGGATTGGAAAACCACCTCGCCGGCCGGATCGGTCACCGTGACCCGCAGCCAGGTCAGGCGCTCGGCGTCGAAGCCGGTCGGCACGTTGTGACCGTCCGTGCCATTGCGGACTTCAATGTCGAAGCGCAATCCGCGCCGGGAGGCCCGGGTCACCTTCAACTCACCCAGCCGATACCCCTCGCGCAGCAGGGCGAGCCGTTGCTCCTGCATTTCCGCCAGCAACTTCTCCTGTTCATCGATCACGGCCCGGGCGTCATAACGATCGTCCACCGTCCGCCACCGGGAGGGATACTTCTTCTGTTTGTCCGCGCGCCGCTCATACTCGTCGGTTCCCCAACCCGCCTGGTCGTCGAACGTCAACCACTCGCGCATCGTCGCCAATTCGGCGGCCTTGGGGTTGTGCGGAAAGATGCCGGCATGAATCACTGGGTAATCGGGCCCGGGAAACATGTGATTCGTGCGTTTGCGCGGCTCGGTCGGAACGCCGCCCACGATGGCCGCCGGCTCCAGCCGATAGCCGGATTTCTTTCCCGGAACCTTGCCCATGTGGCAATCCTGGCAGGACTCCCCCCGCTTGGCCGCCGGCGAATTCTTGAATTCGCTGAAGGCCTCCTCCAATCGAAAGCCATTCTTCAAGGTCACATCGTGGCAGGCGCCGCAGAATCCGGACGTCGTCAACTGCCCCGCCTGCCTGACCTCCGGATGCACCACGCGCCCCTGTTCCGCCGGATCCGTGGTGAGTTGATAGTTTCCCGGGTCCGCCAGAACGCGATTCAACTCCGCGTTTCCGGAGGGACCGAAAACCGGCGTGTTCAAGCCGCCCTCGACCAACGCAAAACGTCCGCTGACCTTGCCATACTCATTCTCCAAACGATGGCAGACCACGCAGGTGATGCCTTCCCTCGAGACCGGATGCCGGTCCATGTTGCTCATGAACACCGGCTCATCCATGTTCATTCCCACCTGCGTGTGGCACCGGACGCAGAAATCGCCGTTCGAGCCGTTGGTCAACTTCACGATCTTCGCGTGCATCGAGTTGAAGATCGGACTCAGCTGGGCGTAGGCATGCTGGGAAACAGACCATTCCCGATAATGCCCCGGATGGCAGGTCTTGCAGGCCGTCGCCGAAGGATAACGCTCCTGTTCAAAAAGCTTCCGGTGCTCCGCGGCCGCAGCGCTCTCCGCCGGCGCCCCGGCGCCGGACGACGCGCCGCTCCAAGCGCACCCCGCCAACAAAATGACGACGCACAAGCGTCCGAAACCATCGCGCAAGGCGCCACCCATGCGGTCTCCAACCCGCCGTCCGAGCGGTGGCGCGCCCACCCTGAATTGAGACTGATTCAAAACGTCGATCATTGGCACTTCGAAGCGACTCTTCGCAACCGGGCGGCAATAATGCGCAATCCCGCGGAAAGATCCACCCGAAACGACCTGGGGCAAGCCCGGAAAATACCGCAATCTTCCTTGATCAATTCACCGTGCGGCATTGTCATGAAGATCATGAACCGCCCCATTGCCCCCGCCGCCAAGCCGGGACCCAGATCCGCGCTGCCAACCGCCGCCCTCGCGACGCTTTCCGCCGAACGATTTGCCCACGCCGCCCCGGACGACACCATCAAGATCGCCATGATTGGCTGCGGCGGCCGCGGCACCGGCGCCTGCGTCCAGGCCATGAACACGCCGGGGCCCACGCGACTCGTCGCCATGTGCGACGTCGACGAGAACCAACTCGCCAAGTCCCTCAGCTCCATCCGCGCCCAGCATCACGACAAGGTGGACGTGCCGCCGGACCGCCAGTTCACCGGATTCGAGGATTACAAGAAGGCGATCGCCGAGGCGGACGTCTGCATCCTCGCCACCTCGCCGGGCTTTCGCCCCATTCATTTCGAAGAGGCGGTCAAACAAGGCAAGCACGTGTTCATGGAAAAGCCCGTGGCCACCGACGCTCCCGGAGTGCGGAAAATCCTGGCCGCCGCCAAAATCGCCAAACAGAAGGGCCTCAAAGTCGGCGTTGGCATGCAGCGACGCCATCAACCCACTTACCAGGAGGCCGTCCAACGCCTGCACGACGGCGCGATCGGCGACGTCGTCTCCCTGCGGGTCTACTGGGACGGCAACGCCCGCGCCGGCAAGGAGCGCCTGCCCAACGAGGAGGAGATGCGCTACCAGATCCGCAACTGGTACTATTTCACCTGGCTGTCCGGCGACCACATTGTCGAACAGCACATCCACAACATCGACGTGATGAACTGGATCAAGGGCGGCTACCCCGTCCGCGCGCAGGGAATGGGAGGCCGGCAGGTTCGCAACAAGCGGATCAACGGCCAGATCTACGACCACCACCAGGTGGAATACGAATTCGCGGATGGAGCCCGCTGTTACAGTCAATGCCGCCAGATTCGAGGCTGCTGGACCAGCGTCAGCGAACACGCCATGGGCACAAAAGGGTCGGCGGACCTGGTCCAACAAAGGAAGCTTTTCCAGATCACCGGCCCCAATGCCTGGACCAAGCGCCTCAAGAAAAGCGAACAGGGGCACCAACTCGAACACTATCCCCTGTTCAAGGCAATCCGTGAGAACAACCACCACATGGAGGCGGAATACGGCGCGCTCAGCACGATGACCGCCATTCTGGGCCGAATGGCCACCTACTCCGGCAAGAAGATCGAGTTCGACGACGCCCTGAACTCCAAGCTCGAGCTCGTTCCCTACGGCCGGGAACTCACCATGAATTCCACTCCTCCCGTGCTGCCCGACGAAGACGGCTGGTATCCCATCGCCGTGCCCGGCAAGACCAAGGCCCTGTAGGCGCCAACGCGGTCAGCGTCGGCGCCGAGAGCCCCTGACAACACGGGCAATCCCAAACCTCGACGGAGCGGGAGAATCCCTGCACACCGTCTGGAAACCGTCCCCTCCGCTCCGCCAGCCGCCATTCCATTCTTGCCCGATGGACCGGCGTTCCTGTTTAGTCCTCCGATTCCCATGAGTAAGATTGCACTTTTATTTGCCGGTCAGGGCGCCCAATCCGTGGGGATGGGGCGCGATCTGGCCGAGAATCATCCGACGGCGAAGAGCCTGTTCGACCAAGCCAACGAGGCCTTGGGCTACGACCTCGCGTCGATCTGCTTCGACGGCCCGGAGGAAGCCTTGACCAAGACCGAGAACGCCCAACCCGGAATCTACCTGGTGAGTTGGATTGCGTTGCAACTCCTGAAGGAACAGGCTCCGGAGCTGGAATTCGGCGCAACGGCGGGACTGTCCCTCGGAGAATTCACCGCTCTCGCCGCGGCCGGCGCCATGAGCTTCGAGGATGGTCTTCGGGTCGTGCGGCAACGCGGACGCTTCATGCAGGAAGCCTGCGACGAAACCCAGGGCGGTATGGCAGCGATCATCGGACTCGACGAAACGCAAACCCGTGATGTCTGCGAGGCCTCCGGCGTCACCCTCGCCAACCTGAATTGCCCGGGCCAGATCGTCATCTCCGGCGCTGCGGACAAGATCGAATCCGCCTGCGAGGCCGCCAAGGAGAAGGGCGCCAAACGCGCGCTGCCATTGACCGTCGCAGGGGCCTACCACTCGCCGCTGATGGCGGGCGCCCAACCCAAGTTGAAAGCGGAACTGGACGCCATCGCCATCAACCCGCCCGCCGTCCCGGTCATCTCCAATGTCACAGCCGAAGCCCACGGTTCGCCCGCACAGATTGCGCCGCTGCTCGTGGACCAGGTCACCTCGTCCGTGCGCTGGGAGGAATCGATCCGACAACTGATGAACCTGGGCTTCACCCGCTTCATCGAACTGGGCCCCGGCAATGCGCTGACCGGCTTCATGCGCCGCATCGACCGCAAGACCGAGATCCACAACGTCGCCGACTGCGCCAGCCTTGAAAAAACGGTCGCCGCGCTCAAGGGCGAATGATCTCCTCTCCGGCATGGCCGACAAACCAACCAATCGCGAAACCCTGCACTACCGCCGCTCGCATTTCGTGACGCGGCTGCCGACGGACTTCCTCTACACGCCGTCACACTGCTGGCTCGAGCGTCGGGATGACACCGGCCTCTGGCGCGTCGGTTTGACCAAGTTTGCCACCCGCATGCTGGGCGAACTCGTCGATTTCGGCTTTGAGGAACAACCGAAAGCCGCGGTCAAAACCGGCCAGATCATTGGCTGGATCGAGGGATTCAAGGCCATCTCGGACATCTACTGTGTCATCGACGGCTCGTTCACGGGAACCAATCCAGCGCTGGAGAAGAAGCTCAACGCGATCGACAAGGACCCCTACAACACCGGCTGGCTGTATGAGGCGACCGGAGAACCGGATGACAAGCGCATGAATGTCGACGCCTATGCCGCCGTCTTGGACAAGACCATCGACAAGATTCTGGAGAACCAGCGCGCGGATGAGATTGATTGAGGCGCGGCAACAGGCTGAACGATCCGGATATCAATTGACCTAAACTCTCTACCCAAAAATCAACACACGCCGCATCCCGCATCCCGCATCCCGCATCCCGCGCCATGATCGAAACAGACGACCAACACGCCACCAAGGCCCGCTACATCATGATTGGCGGCTTCCTGGGCGCGGGAAAAACGACCTCAATCGCCAAGATGGCTCAGCTGTTGAGCGACCAGGGTTTGAAGGTCGGTCTGATCACCAACGATCAGGGCAATGAACTGGTCGACACCGCCATGCTGCGCTCCCGCGGATTCCCGACCGAGGAGATTTCCGGCGGCTGTTTCTGCTGTCGGTTCAACTCGCTGGTCGACGCCGCCGCCAAATTGAATGACGCGACCCGACCGGATGTGTTCATCGCCGAGCCCGTCGGCAGTTGCACGGACCTGGTCGCGACCGTGACCTACCCCCTGCGTCGGATGTATGGCGAGGATTTCAAGATTGCGCCGCTGAGCGTGGTGGTGGATCCCGTCCGCGCGGCCCGCGTATTCGGCCTGAACGAAGGAGGCCGCTTCTCCGAGAAAGTCCGATACATCTACAAGAAGCAACTCGAGGAGGCGGATGTCATCGTCATCAACAAGTGCGACATTCTCGAGGAATGCGACATCGCCATGCTGGGAAACTGCCTCAACGAGCACTATCCCAACGCCCGAATATTCGAGGTGTCCGCCCGCGAGGAGAAGGGGCTCAACAACTGGTTCGCGCATCTGTGGGACGCGGAACAGGAGGCCCGGGTCGCCATGGACGTCGACTACGAGGTCTACGCGGAGGGCGAAGCCCTGCTGGGCTGGCTCAACTGCACCGTGCAACTTTCCTCGAAAACCGAATTCGACGCCAACAAGGCGTTGCGCGCCCTCTGCAAGAGCATGCAGTCGCGCCTGGCCGGACAAGACGCCGAAATCGCCCACTTGAAAATGACCTTCAGTCCGGACGGCGGCCTCGGCGACATCGCCGTGGTCAACCTCGTCCGCAACGACTACGTCGCCGAACTTTCCCAGGAACTGGACGACACCGTGAAATCGGGCCAACTGATCATCAACATGCGCGCCGAGGCGGAGCCGGATACGCTGAGTGAGGCGGTCACTCAGGGACTCGCCGCCCTGCAGGAGCGCTTTCCCGGGCTGACGGCCCGGATCGAGCACACCGAACACTTCCGCCCCGGCAAGCCGGAACCCACGCATCGCATCGCCGATCCGGCGGCTTGATCTCGAATTGGCAGACCCATGTCCGAACAACCCCGCATTCTCTACTGCAACTGCGCCTACGCCAAGATCGTGCCGCCCGACGTTAAGGAGGCCGTGCTGCGAAGGCTCTGCGACTCCGGCGCCGCCTTCGACGCGGTCGCGGATCTGTGCGAGATGTCGGCGCGAAAGGATCCGGGATTGAAGCGACTGACCGAAGGCGGCGCGGTCAAGATCGCCGCCTGCTACCCGCGCGCGGTCAAGTGGCTGTTCTCCGCCGCAGGCGCGCCGCTGGTGAAGGACGCCACCGAAGTCCTCAACATGCGCGTCGAGGCGGCCGAGGAGGTTTCGTCGGCATTGCTTTCCCAGGAACTGAACCCCAATATTCCCGAAGGAAAACCCCGGGCAACCGACGCGCCGGCAAGTGAATCGGACGGCCCGCCGAGCATGGCTCGGCAGGACCCTCAGTAACCAAGACGATGCCGAGCCATGCTCGGCGCTCCAATCACGCACCACGCCCATGAGTCTGCTTGAAGAAAACACATTGCGCGTCGTTCTCTACGAGGGCGAGGGCGCGACGGAACTCCCGGCCGAGGAGCGCTTCAACATCCTGTCCGCGTTGCTTGACAAGGGCTACACCGTGACGCGCGCCGGAACCGGCGGACGCGTGGCGCCGGCGGACCGCAGCGCCATCGTGGCCCTGGGCCGATTCGACAACGGTCGGGCGCCCGAGGCCGAGGACGCCTCTGGCGAGGTCAGCGTGACATTCGAGAACATCGACGGCCAGGCGCCGGCGGATCTGGCCGAGCGCATCGACGCCCTTCGCGAGGAAACCCGGACCTCGAAGCATGGCGAGTGGAAGCCATGGTTTCCCGTCATCGACTATGACCGCTGCACCAACTGTATGCAGTGCCTGAGCTTCTGCCTGTTTGATGTCTACGGCGTCGACGACGACCAACAGATCGAGGTCCGCAACAACGACAATTGCAAGACCAACTGTCCGGCCTGTTCCCGTGTGTGCCCCGAGGCGGCGATCATGTTCCCCAAGTACAAGTCCGGCCCCATCAATGGCGACCTGGTCAGCGACGCGGACATGAAACGCGAGAAGATGAAAGTCGACATCTCCTCGCTGCTGGGCGGCGATGTCTACGACATGCTGCGCCAGCGCAGCGAACGCGCGAAATCCCGCTTCTCCAAGGAGCGCAGCTCCGACAAGGCGCTCAACGAACGCAAGAAGTGCCTGACCAAACTGGTCCAGGAGGGCGATATCCCCCCCGAGGTGCTGATGTCGCTGCCCTCACCCGATGAGATCGCCAAGAAGGCTGAGGAAGCCGCCGCCAAGGCCCAGGCCGCCCTGGACGCGCAGAAGAAGTGAGCAGAGCTTTGGAGGAGCGTCTTTACGACGTCTCAGGAAGCCCAGGCAACTTCGGAGCGCCGAGCATTACTCGGCATGGCTTTGAAACGCATTGCGTTCTGCCGAGCAATGCTCGGCGCTCCGTTGCGGGAACACTCTGGGCACGGTTGAATCCGGGATGCGGCGACCTGAACGGAGCGCGGCTGTGTCGGAGACCTGCCGCAGCAGCGTAATAATGCACCGGCGTCCGGGTCAGGCCGCGCCCCGACTTTACAGAGCCTTCCGACCAACGCATCTTCGCCCCATGGACAATCCCCTCATTTTCAAGCTGCTCGAGGAAATCCTGCTGAACTGCCGCCAGGCGCGGCACGCCTGGAGCGCCATTCCAGCCAAGGTGACCGCCAATGAGCCGGAGTTGGCCCTGTTCTACGTGGACGGCTTTCTCTCGCGCGCCGTGAACCTGTCCCAACTGCTGTGGCCCGACAATCCGGAATCAGCCGAACGCGGAACCCAACTTCGTTCGGCGCTGGGACTGACCGGCAATCTCGATTTGACGTTGGGCGAGTTCAGGAAACTGGCCGCGCACTATGACGACCGGTTGGTCGATTGGGCCTCCTCCGCCGAGCATCGCGACTTCGTTGGGGTCAACCTGATGCCGCAGGGAACATTGGACGGTTTCAAGGAGGACCAGTTCCACCGCAACCTGGACCCCGACACACTGAGGTATTCCTTTGAAGGAATTCAAGTGAACCTGCGTCAGTTGCAGAAGGAACTGGCGCAGATTGAGAAACTTGCCAGAAATTGGCATAAACTGCACAATCCTTGGTGATCGGTTAAGCCGGCCAATCGTTGGATTCACGGACGTCAGGCCCGGGGCCCCGGAGTGGAATGGTCGTGATAAGCCCTTGTTTGCACGGGAAATCACGAATTATTCCGGTCTGCGTCGGCGCTCTGACTGATTGTGAAACGCTTGACGATGAACGAGTTCCTACAGCAGTCTCCAAAGTCCGACGGTTAATCAGAGAACTAGAACCATGTCCACGGCGCCCATTACCATTCCACGTCCTGTTCCGACGCAGCGCATCCGGCCGCCGAAGAAGAACATTCCACAGACCAAGGAAGAGCGGAATGCCCTCTTGAAGTTCATCCGGAACTACGTCGCCGAGCACAACCCGGTGCCGCCGCAACCGCTCGAGGACTTGAAAGTCCACGCGGACCGGATCATCGAGCAATTGGGCTGCGACCCCATCTACCGTGACTACATCGGCGTCCTCGTCAACAACGAGATGTGGCGGGAAACCCTGGCCACGATCCCTTTCGAACGGCGATTGCTGCTGCTTCCAAAATGCCTCCGGGTGGAAAGCCGTTGCCCGGCGCCGTTCGATGAGTTCGGCCTGCTCTGCAAGCAATGCGGCCTCTGCACCATTCAGGAATTCCAGGAAGCGGCGGAGAAGCTCGGCTACGCCGTGCTCACCGCGGAGGGCTCGGCCGTCGTCATGGCGCTGATCCAGACCGGCAAGGTGGACGCCATCGTGGGCGTCAGTTGCATCTCGGTGCTCGAGCGCGCCTTCCCCTACATGGAGGCGGGCGCCGTCCCCGGCGTCGCCGTCCCCCTGCTCCAGGACGATTGCATCGACACCACCGTCGATGAGGACTGGATTTGGGACTACATCCACTTGACCAGCGACGATAAAACCCGCCGCCTGGACCTTACCGCGCTGCGCAACGAAGTGGATTCCTGGTTCACTCCGGACAGCCTCGCGGAAATCATGGGCGCACCCGAGGGGGAAACCGAAGCCATTGCCCAGGAGTGGCTCTGCCGGGCCGGCAAGCGTTGGCGGCCATTCCTGACCGTGGCCGCTTTCGAGGCCACACGGGAGAGCGTCGGCGGCGAACTGCCCGAGGATCTCAAGAGAATCGCCATTGCGGTCGAATGCTTCCACAAGGCCTCTCTGATCCATGACGACATCGAGGACGAGGACGCGGAGCGCTACGGAGAGAAGACGCTGCACGAAGAACACGGCGTGCCCGTGGCTCTGAATGTGGGCGACCTACTGATTGGCGAGGGCTACCGCCTGATCGGCAATTCGGAGGTCCCGACCGAACAACGCGCCGAGATGCTGCTGGCGGCGACCAACGGACAGCGGCAATTATGCCGCGGACAAGGCGCCGAGCTCTGCTGGACGCGCGATCCCCAGCCGATGAAGGTGAAGGAAGTGCTCGAGATTTTCCGACTCAAGACCGCCCCCGCTTTCGAGGTCGCCCTCAGACTCGGCGCCATCTACGCCGGACGCCACGCCGAATACTCGGATGTGCTCGGCAAATACAGCGAGGCCTTGGGCATCGCATACCAGATTCGGGACGACTTGGACGACCTGGGGGCCGATGAAGAAGCCACGGATATCGAAGGCTTGCGCCCCAGCATCCTCCTCGCCGTGTCACAGGAAAGGGCTCGAGGCGATGCGAAACCGATCATCGAATCACTTTGGAAACGCGCTCCAATCAACGGCGCCAACCGGGAGACGATCGAATCCCTCTACCGGGAACTGAAGGCCGACGAGAAATCCCGCGCGCTGCTGGAAAGCTACAAAGAGGCTGCGATCCACTCCTTGGCGGACGTCGAGAACCCCAATCTCAAGGGCCTTCTGCGGCGCGTGATCGGCAAGATCTTCAACGACGCGGAGATCACCGGCTGGTGCGGCGAGTTCCAGGAACAACGCGCCGTCGCCGACATGAAGAGCGACGACGCGGCCACAGGCCAATGACGGACGCCGCGCCCGAAGGCCCGCTCCCACCATGAGCCTTCGCCTCGAGATGCTGCAGGTCGCGCGACTCGCGCCCAAATTGCTTGGAGAATCCACGGGCCTGGTCGAGTCGTTCGTTCGCAGCCGTCAGAACCGGGATGGCGGTTTCGCCGACCGAAACGGTGAGACGGACCTTTACTACACGGTCTTCGCCATCGACTCCCTGGTCGCCCTCCGTGCGGAGCCGGACTACGAACGGTTGGCGGCCTACCTGCGGGGTTTCGGAGACGGCGAGGGATTGGACTTCGTGCATCTGGGTTGTTTGGCCCGCGGATGGTCCGCCATGCCGGACCCGAATGCGTTCCCCTTGAGCGCCCGTCAGCGTCTCTCGGAACGCATCCGGGAGTTTCAATGTCCCGACGGCGGCTTCAATCCGGACCGCGCCGCCGGAACCGGCACCGCCTACGGCGCCTTCCTTGCGCTGCATGCGCACCAGGATCTACGCCTCGAGGCGCCAGACCCGGATGGCCTGATCCGCTCGTTGCATTCGTTGGAGACTTCGGATGGAGCCTGGACAAATGACGTCAATGCCAGGACGGCGGCCGGATCCACCAACGCCACCGCCGCCGCCATCGTCACCCTGAAACAACTGGCCGCCGAGAACCGCCCTGAAGCGGGCGAATGGCTCCTGCGGCAGGCCCACGAACAAGGCGGTTTCCGGGCCATGCCAACCGCCCCCATTCCCGACCTCCTCTCAACAGCGACCTCACTGCACGCCCTGGCCGCCATAGACGCGCCGCTCACTCCGGTCAAAGAGGCCTGCCTCGATTACCTGGACACGCTTTGGACGAATGACGGCTCCTTCTACGGCAATTGGCTGGAGGAAGATCTGGACTGCGAATACACCTTCTACGCGTTGCTGGCGCTGGGGCATTTGAGCCTCTGAAGAAAAAAGTGGCCTGAGCAACAGACGCCAAGGAGGTGGGGGTGGGGGACCCCGCTGAAGAAACGTACCGTTACTCAGGCCAAGGAAATGGATACGATATCAACCCACCCCTGTCCACCGAAAATTGGAAAATTTTTGGCGCCGAAATGATGACAAAAACGATTAATTTGTCTTTGTTTTACCGTTTTGGAACCCATTCAGCAGCCATGCGACAAGGCAGGCAGCCGAGGCGCCGATCAGGGTGTACCAGGGCCAGGCGATGGCGGTCTTCAGCTTGATGGCCAGCATGACCAGGAGCGACACCGCCATGCCGGCGACCACCGGCGTCGACCGTCCCTGCTTCCACCACAGCGCGAGCAGCATGGCCCCCAGCATGGCTCCCGTTGTCAGGCCATGCAGGGCAAACGCCGTATCCAGCACGGATTGAACTTCCCGGGTGAGATAGGCCACCAGAACCAGAACGACAGCCCAGAACAGCGTCGATCTCTTGCTGAAGCGAAGGTAGTCCGCCTCGCTCCGTTCCCTTCGATCCCAGCTCTTGAAGAGATCCATCGTGCTGACCGAGGCGAGCGCAGATAGGGCGGAGCTGACCGAGCTCATGGCCGCCGCCAGAATGCCCACGATCAACAACCCCTTCACACCGGTGGGGATGACACTGAGAATGAAGATGGGAAAGACGTAGATATGCTGCTTGAAACCTCGACTGGCCTCCGGCATGGCGATCGCCATGTCATGGCGCTGGTAGTAGACCCACAGCCAGGCGCCCACAAACAAAAAGGTGAGGAACAGCGGAAGAATGATCAGCGAACTCAAGACCAACGCCTTTCGTCCGTCCCTCACGGAGCCGCAGGTGAGCACGCGTTGAACGATCAGTTGGTCGGCTCCATGGGTCGCCATGCCAAGGACGGCCCCGCCAATCACGCCCATCCAGATGTTGATCGGCCCGGACCAGGAGAAACGGGTGTTCAGCCATTCCAACCGACCGCTATCCGCCGCTTCCGTCAGCGCCGCATTCCAGCCGCCGTCGATCAGGGACGGGATGAAGAACAACGCGAACACCCCGCCGGCAACCAGCAGGAAGAACTGCGCCGCATCCGTCCAGACGACCGCCTTGATGCCGCCCACGTAGGTGTAGCTGAGCGACAAAATGACAAACAGCAGGATCGCGGAAATGGTGTCGATGCCGAGCAGCAGCTCGATGGGCACGGCGGTGACATAGACCCGCACACCCGCGGCCAACGTTCCGGCAATGAGAAAGACCACCGCCGCAGCTCGACGCGCGCCGTGCCCGAACGCATTGGAGATCAATTGGTAGGGAGAGTAGATCTCCCCGCGAAGATAGGCCGGAACCATGAAGACCGCCAACAGGATCCGCGCAACCGCAAACCCAATCACAGCCTGGATGAAAGCCAGGTTTCCCGGCGCGCCTGTTTCGGGGTTTGTGAAGTAAACGCTCGCCGGAATGGCGATGAAGGTGAAGGCGCTGGTTTCCGTGGCGACGATGGAAAGCGACACCCCCCACCAGGGCACGCTCTTGCTTCCGAGAAAATAGTCGCGCGTCGTCTTCTGCCCCCGACCAACACCGACGCCAAACCAGATGACAGCAATCAGGTAACCAAGAATGATGAGCCAGTCAGCGGGGTGAAGGTGATCCATGTCTGGAAGTGCGCGGGCTCATTAGTGGCTGATGCGCGAGCCCTTTGCCAGCAGAAAGGCGCGCCTCCAATCATTGCCCCGCCCCCCGGGATCGACCGGCCCCAGATGGCCGCCCCCCGGACCAGATTCACTTCGACAAGGCAATCAGGTAACGCTGAACCCGGTCGCGCTCCTTGATCTGGTTCCGATTGACATGGCCCTGATGCAGTTTGGAACAAAGTCGCAGGAGCGCCTGCCGGGAACTGGACGGAGCCAGAAAACGCTCGTCGTAACGCCGCCCGGTTTCCCGCAGGAAGCGTATGCAGGCGTTCTTCGTCAACAGCCGCCCCTTGTGGTAGGCATCGATGTAGATCTCTTCGCGCAGCGTCTGGAACCGACAAAGGAAATGCCCCGGCATCCCGATCCCCGCCACCGGCAACCCAAGCCGCTGACAAACGAAGAGGTAGATCAGCCCCAGGCTCAGATCATCGCCGAGTCGATCGTCCACCACCTGGTTCAGATAACAATCCGCCGGACCAATCTGGTCCGCAGAGCGTCCCTGGAAGCCTTCCCGGGAAAACAGGAACTCATTGATATCCGCCAGCATTCCCTCCGGCTCCGCGCCAAAATCGATGATGTCGAGAAGCGATCCGGCGTAGCTGTCGAGCAGAGCCCGGTAGCCCTCGATGTTGACGCCCGGATGCCGCGTCCGCGCCAGCAACCACACACCCTGCTCCAGATCAAGATCCTCCCCGTTCTTCAGACAGAACTCCAGAAACTCGCTGTCGGCCTTCTGGCGGTCGAAATGACAGACGATCTCCTGCGAACGCCGGCGCAACAAGGGGTCCCCGCAAAGCGCAAAGGATCGCATCCACTCCGCAGCCCATTCACCGCGCGCCACAATCTCGCCCCGGATGGCGCGGTAGACAGCGGGATCCTCGTCGGTGAGCAACTTCACCAACGCCTGCCTCTCCCCAACGGAGAAGGGGGCGGACCCGGGTTTTGACAGCGTCGCTTCCATGGTCTTGGTAGAGCGTTGCAGATCGTCGACGGGCCTTCAACAAGGAAAGCCGCCCAGTTCTGACGCGACCCGATCGCCAAAGATTCACCAGATCCCCGGGATGCAGCGCCACTTCACCTGCCGGCAATAATCCCGATACTCCGAGAACCGTCCGAGAAACCGCTCCTCCGTCGCGATTCGGACCAGGTAGATCCCCGCCAGGGCCAGAAAACTCAGCAGATTCGAGAACACCGCAAAAAATGGCAGCCATTCAAAGAACCATCCGCCGATCTTGGAGGCATACTGCGGATGGCGCACCCAGCGATAAAGCCCCCAGGTCGTCGTCCCACGGTAAGAGAGATTCGAATATCGCAGTCCCAGATTGACGGCGCTGAAGCCGTAGACCGCATAGCAACTCACGCCCAGGACCGCGCAAACCCAGGCCAGCGTCGATTCCATCGGGAAGATCTGCGCCTCCTCTTCGATCCGCTTGGCCAGCAGCGACGACGTCAACAGCCAACCCGGCGGGTAACAGACAAGGCAACTCACCCACCCCAGCCAATTGTTGTCGACGGCCCGGACCGCTCCTCCCGAACGTCGAGATTCCACCGAATAGGCGATCGAGGAAACCACCGCGTCCACCAGATCCACGCTGACGCGCACCGCGACGATGATGAACCCCAGCACGAGCAGCATTGATGGTTCGGCCGTAATCCGTTGAATAACGCGCGTCATATTGACCGCGGTGTTCACCAGCGAACCGACCGCGATCGGCAGGAAGTGAATCTTGATGAGCAACAGCAGCCACCGATCCCGGATGCGCGCGTGTCGCCAATAGAGCCCGCGCGCGGGCCGCAGACGCCGGAAACTCGAACGCCGAAACAGCAACGCCAGAGCAAGAAAGCAGGGATAGGCGCGAAGTCCCGCCCCCGACAGGATCGCGCGCCGGGAAGGCAACCAACCAAGAAGGGCGTAGGCCCCGAGCGCCGCCGGCGCCCACTTCAACCAGCCCGCGAAGAGTTGCAGCACGGAATCGATACCCGTCGCCAAACCAGCCGTCCCGGCGTTGCGCAACAGATCCGCGCCGCCCGCAAGAGTCGCCGCCACGGCATAGCTGCCCAGATAGATGAGCGCCCACCACGACATATTGGCGAGGTGCACGAACATCCAGTTCCGCTCATGTCGCGGACCCGATGGCCCGCCATGATCGTTCTTCGCTGCAGCGACGTTCATCAGAAAGGCGACGGGACAGACTGACCGTCTTCCAGCAGGCTTGAAAGCCAATTACGCCCATCATTGTCCGCTCGACGCGAACCGGGCCCACTTGACATTCGGGGAAAGGGGATTCTCTATCTGGGGCCGGACCATGAGCGACCAACCGCAGCCAGCCTCACCCTCACAGCGCAGGACCATGTATGTGATCCTGGGGCTGCCGGTAGCCGCGGTCATCGTGATTCTGGCCGTGGGCATCTACGCCCAGTGGGGGAAGATCACCCCGCGCTGGAAGAAACCCGCCCCGGCCGCAATGCCGCCGAGCCAGAGCGGCGCAACCAACGACGTCTCCGACGCGAAATAGGATCGGACTCCTCGGTCAACGATCATCCGAACGCGCGGCCTCCACCGGCCAGCCCCAGAGCCGAATGCGCTGAATCACGCCGCCCCAGACAATGCGAAGGCCGTCCCCTTCTCAGGCAACGGGGACAGGTTCCTCAGGCCTCAATCCGACCGCCCGAACTGGCGACAGGCCTCCTCGTAATCCTCGGGCGTGTCGATCTCCACAAAGGCTTCCGACGCCTCCTCATGCGCCCAGACATCGTGGGCCGGAAGAAAGCGGTTCATGATATGCTCCCAGTTCTTGAGCAGGTTCCCCTCGTCGGCAAAGAATGCCTCACACTCCTGAATCAACCGGCGACGCCGCTCCTCGTCAAACTTCAGGACGCCGATCGCCTCGCCCGCAAACTTGTAGCGCGCCAATTCGTCCTCCGTCACCGCGCGCTTGTCCACTGTCATGCGGGCAAATCCGTCGGCATCCTTGAGCGTCTTGGCGCATTCGATATCGCCCAGGCTTCCGGGACCGACGAGCACGGCGTTGGAATGCCCGTCATTGACAAAGCGCTCAAGAATGTCCCGGGCGTAGACAAGATCCCCGTCAAAGATCAACGACGCTCCTGCCGCCGCCTGAATTCCGAAGTACATGGAGTAGCCATTGCCGAGGCGCGTGTAATCGTCATTGTCGACGAACCGGATGTTCAACCGGTCCGCGAACGGTTGCGCCGCATCCATCACCTGCCGCTTGCGATAGCCCGCCACGATCACGACATTCCGGATGCCAAGCTCCTCGAAGATGGCGAGGTGGCGATGCAGTATGGGGCGCCCATCAATCGGCAGCAGGATCTTGGGATCCTCGGTGATCTCGGCGATGCGGCTGCCGAATCCGGCGGCCAGAATGATGGCGGTGTAATCGGCGGCGGGCATGGCGGCTTCAATCATTGATCCAGAATCGGCTGCAGGTTCGCTTGAGCGGACGCGAGCGATCGCCCGCCAGATATTCCTCCAACCCAACAGCTCCATCGGCGTCGCGAAACTCCGTGCGACCATGGAAGATCTGGCGGTCGTTGATGACGGCGGTCTCGCCAGGCTTCAGGAAATAGCGGAACTGGATGTCCCGATCGTCCATGACGGCGTCCAGCTTGTCCATCGCGTCGACCGCCTCCTCGCTCAAGGCCTCACCCGTCTTGACCGCAGCCTCCTCGATGTAGTTGCGCAGGTAGCGCCAGATGAGCCGCCCCTCCTCCACCTTCACAATCGGCTCACGATAGAAATCCTTCTTGATGCCCTTGTACTCCCAGACCAGTTCGCGCCCCAACACATCAAGCGCCTCGGGATGCCGCTCCTGCAACCGCTGCAGGATCGTAAACCCATTGATCAGGATGCTCTCCCCGCCCTGCTCGGCCGGCGCGATGCAACTGAGCAGGAAACAATCATATCCCGACTTGAGGTTCACGCCGTCCGTGTGAAAGGAGCCGCCCTGGCGGGTCTGCGAGTAACGCGCCCCCTCCTCCATCCGACCGCCGCGATCCGTGATGATGTAGGCACGGTCGCCATTCTCATTCTGCTCCAGCAACTCGCCGAACAGGCTTCCCATCACCCAAGGCACGGCCATCTGTTGTTCAAAAGTCAGGCCGGCAACCGGCCTCACCACCGCCATCCGAACCCCGCCGACAATCTGTTCCTGCATTCGGTCCATCTCCTCAGCTACCGCGGGAACGTCGCCGCGGCTCACCCTGATCGACTCAATCGGCTTGATGCCGGTCATGCCCTCAAACACCGTCTGCGCATCCAGAAACCCCTTCAACTCCGCCTGCGCCGCCCCGTTCATATCGAAGAAGACACGCTCCGGATCAAGGTTCGCATCCCAGGCCTCCGCAGATCCCATGTCAAAATTTCTTGGAGTCGTCATCGTCGTCGCAGTAAAAAATCGAGCGCGCATCAAAACGCTTCCGACGGAAGTTAGGCAACAGTAAAAGCCATGCCAATGGAATCGCCGCGGCCTCGCAATCCGCGGCGATCGGTTGATGCGGGGGGATGTGGGATCCGCCGCGCAAGGCGATCTCGGCAAACACCCGCTCACTCACGCCCCGCAGCCCGGGCTGCCGCGGTCAACAGATGTGCGCGCCCTTCGTCTCGACGTAGACGGAATAGACCGACTGGCTGGCCGTCATGAACAGTCGATTGCGCTTGGTTCCCCCAAAGCAAACGTTGGAACAGATCTCCGGCAGCAGGATCTGGCCGATGAGATCGCCATCCGGCGCGTAGATGAAGACGCCGTCGACCCCATGCCCCGTCCAACCGGCGCTGGACCAGAGGTTGCCGTCGACATCGCAGCGGATGCCGTCGCCGCCGCCCACCAGTTTGTCCGGTCGCGGATCCTTGAAACCCGGGAGTCGCTGAACGCCTTCTGATCCGACTTCAATGCGACTGAACTCCTTGCCGTTTCTCAGCTTCTTTCCATCGACCACATCCCAGACCCAGGTCGGTTTCGGGGCGTCGACGCCGGTGTCGGCAACGTAGAGCTTCTTGTAGTCGGGGGAGAAACAAAGGCCGTTGGGTTTGACGAGCTCATCGGTCACCTTGGAAACCTTGAGCGTCTTGTGATCGATGCGATAGACAGCCTCCTTGAGATGCAACGGCCCCTTGTTGCCCTCATAGTTCATCATGCTGCCGTAGCCGGGGTCCGTGAACCAGATGTCACCATTCGGGTGAACGACCGCGTCATTGGGGGCATTGAAGGGTTTCCCTTCAAACTCGCTGGCGAGCACGGTGACGCCGCCGTCATACTCGTATCGCACGACGCGACGATGGCCATGTTCGCAGGAGATCTGCCTCCCCTGCCAATCAAAGGTATTGCCGTTGCTGTTGCCCGACGGGTGACGAAAGGTCGTCACATGCCCGTCCTCCTCCAGATAGCGCAGTTGGACGTTGTTCGGGATGTCGCTCCAGACCAGGTATCTGCCCACGCCATTCCAGGCCGGACCTTCCGCCCACAACGTGCCGGTGTGGATCCGCTGGATCGGCGTGTTGCCCAGCTTGTATTTGCCGAAACGCTTGTCGTGGACGATGACATCGGGATCCGGATAGCGCACCGGCGTCTTGCCAGACCAATCGCGTCCCGACGCCCCCAGGGGGCTCAGCAACGCTCCCGCAGCGGCGGCCGCGCCGCCCAGGAACGAACGGCGGTTCAGCGACTTGGATTCGGGGTCGACGGCGGAATCAACAACGGGGGACAAATCCTTTTTCATGGCTGGAGGAGACGAAAGCAGTTCTTCGATGATGTTCCCCGAGATTTGACAGGGAGCGGGGCGAATTCAAGGAAAACGTCACGCCGTCCGCCTCCCCGCGCAAGCCGCCTCAACGCGAAACAATAGAGCCGGCGCTTCCCATGGACGCGCCGGCTCTTGAAAGCGGCTTTCAACAAGCGCGCCGAAGACGGCGCCGCTCAGTTGAAGAACGTGAGTTCGTTGGTCAGCAGGAGCACCTGCGCAAATTTCTCCCATGCCGCCAAAGGCCTCGCTTCAACCGTCTTGCGCGGCCCGCTGAACATCTGTTGCGAAGCCCAGGTGGTGGAACTGCCGGGAGGAAGCTGCTTCTCGTCGTTGACCACCGTCATGGTCACCACCGGGGCCCAGTTGAACTGGTCGGCGCCCGGAACCTTGAAGCCATCGACGATGAAATCCAGGGTGTCGCCCTTGCGGACAGGCAACCGATTGACATTCATCGCCTTGGCGCTGTTCTTGACGTTCTGCGGCGCGCCCAGGATGCCCGCGCGGCTCGACACCATGTAGCCCCGCACGCCGTCGCCAATCTCCTCGGTGTGCCGCAACGTTCCGGTGACCTGAATGATGCCGTCAGCCTGTGCGGTCCAGCGACGGATGATCCCGATGCCGGGCAGTCCGGCATGGCCGCCCTGCGCGTTCAGGTAGGCGTACTTCAATTGGGTGCCTCCATGCCACGCCTCCTGATCCTCATGGAACAGGGGCATTTTCTGGAAACCCACAACCTTGCGCGACCGCGCGTCATAGCGCCCCACACCATACTTCCACGGGTCTTCAAAGGCGGCCTGCATTTCCAGCGTGCCCTGGGTCGAAAGATACCGCTTGGCCAACGATAGCTCCTGCGCGCTCGGATAACGCTGGTAGATCAGCTTGTAGAGCAGACGGATCCGCTCATCGTCATTCACGCGCCCGCGAAAATCGCCGCGAGCCGTCAGATTGCGGGCCTGCTCCACCACCAGGGGATTATTCATCAGGAACAACGCCTGCTGCGGCACCGTCGTCTGGTAACGCTGCGCCGTGCTCAAGTCCGGGTTGGCGAAATCGAAGGTGTTGAAAATCGACTGCAGGCTCCGACGATCCACCATCCCGTAGACCGTGCGGCGGGTCGGGAACGGGTCGGCCATCAGATTGACCGGCTTGCCCCCGATTTCGAGGTCAATCTTGCCGCCGATGGCCAACAGCGTGTCGCGCATGCCCTCAAACCCGAGGCGGCGAACATTGTAGCGGTAGAGCAGTTTGTTTGCGGGATCGACCTGCCCCTTGCGCGGATCCTCCTCGCTGGTCAACTGGTAGACCGAGGACATCATGATCAGCTTGTGCAGCTTCTTGATCGACCAGCCGTTGTCCATGAACCAGGTCGCCAACCAATCCAGCATCTCCGGATGCGACGGCGGTTCACAGCGCGTGCCGAAATCGCTCGGCGTCCGGACAATCCCCTCGCCAAAATGATGCATCCAGATGCGGTTCACGATGACCCGCGCAGTCAGCGGATTGTCGCGTGAGGCAATGGCATTGGCCAGGTCCCAACGACCGCTGCCAGTCTTGAAGGGCTTCGGCTCGTCGTCCGACAAGGCCTCCAAAAAGCGCCGCGGCACTTCATCGCCCTGATTGCGCGCGTCCCCACGGATGAAGATGCGGGAATTCCGGCCATTGCCGTTGTCCTTGACGATCATGGCCCGCCCGGGAGCGCCTTCATGGGACATCTTGAGCGCGACCATGCGTCCCTTGATGCGCTGCAGGCGCCCCTGAAATCCTTGCGAAAACAGGCCAAAACTGGCGTTCGTATCCGGATTGCAGGGGGTCAGGCGATCCTCGCCATACAAGGCCTCCCGAATCTGCTCGCGACTTTCCTCCAATGGCCGCGGCTTGCGACCTCTGCTGCCCTGGCGCGCCAACGCGTTCTGCCACTGGGTGTTCACTTCCGCCAGCAACCGACTGTAGATCGCCCCCACATCCCGCATGCTTCGGGGCGGACTGGTGCGCAGGGCGCGGGCAATCAGGGTGTTGATCGGCTTCTCCGCCTCCGTATCCGCATATTTCTCGCTCAATTCGCCGGCTTTGCCCGCCTTCCAATCCTCCGGCTTCAGCGCGGCGTAGGCCTTCCACGGACCCCAGACCGGATCGTCTCCCTTGCGGGTCTGCAGAAAACGCCGCCAACGATCGAAGAAACCGTTGTGCAACCGACGTTCCTGTCCAACGAAGATGAAGCGGTTCAGGGTATTGGTCGGCTGCGCCACCTCCCAGGTGGCGTAGAGGTAGACGCCCGCCTTCTCCCGGGCCTCTTTCCGAAGCCGCTCTTCCTCCTTGAAGCGCGTCTCGCCGTATTCCTTGTGCAATTGATTCAATTGATACACAAACTCGCGATATTCCGGCGTGACCTTGACCGGCTCCAACAGCGGCAGATCCGTGTCCTCGAAATTGTCGCGAATGCTGTTGAAGACGCCATGCCACGCGTAGTAGTCAGCCGTGGGAATGGGATCAAACTTGTGATCGTGGCAGCGCGCGCAAACCACGGTCAAACCGAGGAACCCTTTGCTGACCACATCAATGCGGTCGTCGATGATCTCATTGCGCTGGCCGCCGAAACGCTTGCCGACCGTGAGGAAGCCCAACGCTGCCAAGTCGTTCGTCTGGACCTGCCCTCGCTCAAGCATGATGTCAGCCGCCAACTGCTCGCGGATGAATTGATCGAACGGCTTGTCCTCGTTGAAGGAGCGGATCACATAATCGCGATAGGTCCAGGCGTAGGGATACCGGAAGTCTTCAACCCGGCCATTGACATCGCCCTTGGTGTCCGAGTAACGCGCCACGTCCAACCAATGCCGTCCCCAACGCTCCCCGTAGTGCGGCGATTTGAGAAGGCGATCGACGACCTTCTCCCAGGCATTCGGCGAGGTGTCGGACATGAAGGAGTCGAACTCGCTCGGCGAGGGCGGCAGTCCGGTCAGATCATAGGAGGCGCGACGCATCAAGGTGCGCTTGTCGGCTTTCTCCGAAGGCGCGATGCCGGCCTGCTTCAACCCCTGGCTGATAAAGCGATCAATCTCCGTTTGTTCCCAGGCCGGGTTGACCGGCGCGGGCGCGGGCTGCCGCTTGACGGGTTGGAAGGCCCAGTGCTTCTTCGCGACCTCGCGGGGATCGGCCACCACCAGCTTGCCATCGCGCGGATCCGGCGCGCCCATGCGAACCCAGGCTTCCAGGTCGGCAATCTGGGACGAGGACAATTTGTTCTTGGGAGGCATCTGCATGTCCTCGTCGTCCCAGCGCACGGCCTTGATCAGCAGGCTCTTGTCGAGATCGCCCGGCACGACGGCGGGCCCGAGGTCGCCGCCCTTAAGTGTGCCTTCCCGCGTGTCGAGCGTGAGCGCGCCGCGGCTCTTGCCTTCGGCAACACTGTGGCAGCGGTAGCAGTGCTCCGCCAACACCGGGCGGATCTTCTTCTCGAAAAACTCAAGTTGCTCGCGATCGGCGGCGGCGCGCGCAGCGGCTGGAAGGAGGAGAGACGCAGCGAGCGCCGCGGACATAAGCGCTGGAGTGGCGGTGAATTTCATGGGCAATCCTGTTTGATTCATACCAGCAGACAAAGAGGCGGCCGAACGCAATCGAACGCGCCCGGCCGCCGAAAGAAGAGCTTCCGTCAGGCAATCACATCCCGGACAACGTTCCCGTAGACATCGGTCAACCGGAAGTCGCGGCCGTTGTAACGATACGTCAGCTTCTCGTGATCGAAACCGAGCAGGGCCAGCACCGTCGCGTGGAGATCGTGGATGTGCACCTTGTCCGAAACGGCGCGATAGCCGAACTCGTCGGTGGCTCCGTAACGCTGACCGCCCTTGACGCCGCCGCCGGCCATCCAGGCCGAGAAGCCTCGGTGGTTGTGATTGCGTCCGGGAACTTCGAAGTTGTTGTTGCCGTTCGGCAACTGACGGGTCGGAGTTCGGCCAAACTCACCGCTCCAGATGATGAGCGTCTCCTCAAACATGCCGCGATTCTTCAAGTCCTGAATGAAGGCGGCGATCGGCTTGTCGATCTCGCCGGCCTTGTTCCGGATGGCGGTGTCGAGATTGGAGTGGTGATCCCAGCCGCCATGCCACGCCTGGACGAAGCGGACGCCCTTCTCCAGC
The DNA here is from genome assembly GCA_964519245.1 of uncultured Verrucomicrobiota bacterium. GTDB lineage: Bacteria > Verrucomicrobiota > Verrucomicrobiia > Limisphaerales > JAYPEY01 > JAYPEY01. Next base: position 83,048 of record CAZFLK010000002.1, on the reverse strand, counting down.
AGACGACGCGCGATGAGCATCTGACGCCCTTGGGCGCTGTCGCCATACATGTCCCGGACGCTCTGCGGTTCCTTGCTGATGTCAAAGACCTCGGTCGCTTCCGTCTGCATCTTGAAAGCCAGTTCAAAGGCCTGGATCCGGGCTTCAAGCTGCTCTTCCTTCTTGAGGTTGAGGCTGTGCACCGCGTTCAACTGGTGCAGGAGGTCCAGTTGCTGACGCTGCTCGGGCAGCGTGATGTAGTTGTTCTTGATGTTCTCGATCAGCCGTTCGACACGCGGCTCGCGGGTGTTGATGTGGGTGCCCTGGTAAGAGCCGGGCAAGAAGGCCGAACGCCAGTTCTCGGACCCTCCGGGAGGACCTCCGCCCGGAGTCAGCGAGATGAAGCCCGGCAGATTCTGGTTCTCGCTGCCGAGGCCGTAGGTCACCCAGGACCCCATGCTGGGCTTCACCAGGCGGCCGGAGCCCGTGTTCATCATCACGCTGGCAAACTCGTGCGCGGGAATGTCCGTGTGCATCGAGTTGATGACGGCAATGTCATCAATGTGCTGCCCCAGCTCCGGCCAGATCTCAGCTACGGGAACACCGCTCTGCCCGCGCCGCATGTAGTCAACCGGCGAGGCAAAGGCGACGCCGCCAATGTCCGGCAAAGGCTTGCCATTCATGTCGCCGCCGCGGGCCGCGTCATAACGAACCAGGTCCGGCTTGTAGTCCCAGGTGTCCACCTGCGAAGGCGCGCCTTGCGCAAAAATGTGGATGACGCGCTTGGCGCGGGCTTGGAAATGCGGCTTCTTGACCGCCAGCGGTGAAAAATTCTGGGCGGCGCCGGCGTTGGGGTTGATCAGGTCCGGCTCCAGCAGACTGGCCAAGCCCAGCAACCCGAAACCCGTGCCGTAGCGGCTCAGGAACTGACGGCGCGTTTGAAAGTAGTCCTGCGCCTGCGGCGCATGGTGATCTGGACGAAACTTGTTCATAATCAATGGTTTTTGCTGTTCGCGCCGCAGCCAAACAAGGTCCCAACCAACCCCGCAACCACGACTTCAACTCTATCATACGTCACCTTATCAAACGCCGCGATCCCGGACAACCCGGGAATCACAAGCCATCCAAAACCGACGTCATACGATTCTTTGACGCTCCGGGCAAACTAATCTGGACATCACTTTTGACAAAATAGGGGAAATGCCATTCAAACTGGGATCTGACAAACCCACTTTATTCCAGCATTGTCTGGTTCCTTTTGAGCCGTCATCTTGCCAAAGATTGATCGAATACCGAATGCCGCCCCACCCGGGGCCGTCCTAGTTGGTTTGACATGATCGCACGACAAATTGAAAAGCTGACCAGAGTCGCCGCGCGCATTGCGTGCCTGAGCGCCCTGCTGGCGGTCAGCTCCTCAGATGAGGCAGCCGCCTCCGACGCCGCGGCCAACATGCGTTTCTTCGAACAAAAGATCCGCCCCTTGCTCGCCAAGCATTGCTACGAATGCCACGGCTCGGAAAAACAGAAGGGCGACTTGCGCCTCGACTCCCGGGCCGGCCTGCTGATCGGCGGCGGCAACGGTCCGGCAGTCACGCCCGGAAACCCGCAGGATTCCCTCCTCATGCTCGCCGTTTCGCACGCGGACGAAGACTTGAAGATGCCGCCCAAACAAGCGCTGCCCGAACGCGACATCAAACTGCTCGAAAAATGGATCGCCCAGGGCGCGCCCTGGCCCGGATCCGCAGCCAAACCCGGAAACCTTTCCAAGGTCACCGAGGAGGATCGGCAGTGGTGGTCCTTCCAACCCATCGCCAAACCCCAGCCCCCGACCATCCAGAACGACAACTGGAGCCGCAACGAGATCGATCGCTTCCTCCTCGCCAAACTCAAGTCAGAGGGCCTTTCTCCCGCTCCGCCCGCCGCCCGCCGACAACTCATTCGCCGACTCTACTTCGACCTGACCGGACTGCCGCCCTCGCCCGCCGACATCGCGACCTTCCTGGCAGACAAATCCACGAACGCCTACTCCAACCTCGTCGAACGCCTGCTGGACAGCCCGCAATACGGCGAACGCTGGGGCCGCCATTGGCTGGACGTCGTGCGCTACGCCGAGTCCGACGGATACCGCGCGGACGATTATCGCCCGCATGCCTGGCGCTATCGCGACTATGTCGTCCGGAGCTTCAACGAGGACAAACCTTTCGATCGATTCATCAAGGAACAGATCGCCGGCGATGAGATTGCCCCGGACGATCCCGATGCCGTCATCGGCACGGGATTTCTCCGCCACGGCATCTATGAATGGAACCAACGCGACGCCGAAACCCAACGGGAGGAGATCATGGCCGAAATGACCGACGTCACCGGTGAGGTCTTTCTCGCCATGAGCGTCGGGTGCGCGCGTTGCCACGACCACAAGTTCGACCCCATGCCGCGCTCGGACTACTACAGCCTCCAGGCCTTCCTGGCTCCCGCCATCTGGACCATCGACGAACCCGTCGGAACCCCGCAACAAAAGGCGCGACACGCGAACGACTTGAAGGCGTGGAAGGCCAAGGCGAAACCCATTCTCGACCAGATTGCCGCCATCGAGAAGAAGCACCGGGACGCGGCCCGGGAATCGGCCACGAAGATTTTCCCCGAGGAAGTGCAGAAAAGCGTCCGCAAGTCCTACGAGGAACAGAACACCTATGACCGTCAGCTGAACTACCTGGTCCATCGCCAGGTCCTCAAGGCGTGGGAAAGGATCTCCAGCCGCATCAAGGGCGACGAGAAAAAGAAATGGGACGCATTGCAGAAACAGTTGAAGGAACTGGAGAAGACCAAGCCAAAGCCGCTTCCGGTCGCCATGACCGTCCGCGACGCGTCCTTCCAGCCGCCCGTCGTCAAGATTCGCGGGTCCCGAAGCAAGCAGAGCTTCGAACCGCGCGTATTCGAGGTCCTCGGCGGCGCAAAGCCCAAGATCGAACCGATCCCCAATATCAAGTCCACCGGCCGCCGCACCGCCCTGGCCAACTGGATCGCCAGCCCCGACAACCCGCTCACCGCACGCGTCATCGTCAACCGCATTTGGCAGCAGCGCTTCGGCCGCGGCATCGCCGCCTCGGCCAACGACTTCGGCAAACTCGGCGAGAAACCCACCCACCCCCAACTGCTCGACTGGCTGGCATCGACCTTCATCGAAAAGGGCTGGAGCATCAAGGAACTGGACCGCCTCATCCTGCATTCGGCCGCCTATCGTCAGACCGCCCTGCGCGAAGCTCCCGGGATCGCCCGCATGAAGGACCCTTCCAACCGCTGGCTTTGGCGCATGAACACGAGCCGCCTCGAAGCCGAGCAGATCCGCGACGCCATGCTGGCCGCCTCCGGTGAACTCGATCTCAAGCTCGGCGGCGCCAGCGTCTCCGGGGACGCCAAACGACGCTCGCTCTACGTCAAGGTCTACCGCAACAAGCCCGACAAGATGCTCGGCGCCTTCGACCTGACCGACGGCCTTTCCAGCTCCCCGAAACGCAACGTCACCACCACCGCCACCCAATCCCTGCTGATGATCAACGGCGACTGGGCAATGAAACGCGCGACCGCCATGGCCAAACGCCTGGAAAAGGAACACACGAATCCCGCCCGGCGCGTCGAGGCCGCCTACGAGCTGGCTTTCGGACGCCCGGTCACAGAGGCCGAACGCGACGCCGCCCTCGCCTTCATCAGCGCGCAGTCGGACAGCATCGTCAGCGCCCAGCCCGAGCCGGCCAAGGCCGCGCGCACCACCAAGATCGACAAGGTGGATGGAACCGCAGCCCTGCTGAAACCCGGCAGCTCGCAGTCCATCCTCGAAGTCCCCCACAGCGCCTCCCTGCCCACCGGCGACTTCACCGTCGAGGCAATTATCCAACTGGACTCCATGTATCCCGACGCGACCGTGCGAACGATCGTTTCCCAATGGAACGCCAACTCCAAGAGCCGCGGTTGGTCCCTCGGCGTCACCAGCGCCAAGTCCGGCTACCAACCGCGCAACCTCATCCTCCAGCTCATCGGCGACAAGGCGAAGGGCGACCACGGCTATGAGGTCATCGCCTCGAACCTGCGGCCCGAACTGAACAAGCCTTACTACGTCGCCGTGTCCGTGGATCTCGACGACCTGTCCGACGGCGGCACGACCTTCTATCTCAAGGACCTTTCCGATCCGAAGGCCAGGCTCACCGCCGCCTTCGTCCCGCACGCGAAGAACCAACACTACGCCAGCAAGCTCCCCCTCTGGATCGGCGGTCGCGCCGGCTCGCAGACGCACCGCTGGGACGGCGCCATCGCCGAGGTCCGCCTCTCCAACCGCGCGCTCAATCGCGCCGCCCTCACGCTCTACAAGGACGCCCCCAGAATGGACACCGTCGGCTATTGGAAGCTCGAGGACGGCCAGGACTTCTACGCCGACGCCTCCAGCGCCGGCAACCACATCAAGCCCCCCGTCCCACCCAAACCCAGCCTGGCCCAGGCCAAACAATCAGCCCTCGTCGACTTCTGCCACGTGCTCCTGAATTCGAACGAGTTCTTGTATGTGGATTGAGACACATCATGGAAGAAAACGCTGAACCGGGACTACATCGAGAGAATCTGTGGGTAACCAACAGCCCTGCTTCCGGATTCGGCGCCGCACTCTGCTTCGCCATCTTTGCAGTCCGGCACATCAATCTGAATTATATCGGAGTAGACATACTCCCAATTGCGATGTTTTTCCTGATGTCGGTTACTGTTGCATCCATCGTGGGTTATTGCATGAGAAGAAAGTCCCTTACAATCTCACTAGTGATGGGTGTGGTCTCCGGGATGCTCGGCGGATTGCTTTCGGAGACTCATTTCTTGGGATTAGTGCCTCTGCCGATCAATCCCGCCGGCCCGCAGGAAATTATCGTGCCTGCACGACATCCGAAGGAAGCGAAAAAGCCGGTGGGGCGAGAGTCTCTCGAGCCCATATCGAAGCTCCGAAGGAGCGCCAGAAGCTTCCGAACGCCCTGCGCCTCCGGCATTCCCCATACCCTGCGTTACAACCGCAGCCCAGCCGCTCCCACGCGCCGCTTTCATCCCTCCGGGATTTCAGTTTGGGCTCGAGGGACTCTCGCCCCACCGGCTATACACTTCCTCCTGACAACCAACGCATTGTCCCCTTTTCAAATCTCTTGAACCCAACGGCCTGACGCCATGAAACCATCCCCCGGCCTTCTCCAATCCCGCGGCCTTCCGCATCACGAGCTGCCGACCACGCGGCGCGATTTCCTGACCCGCGCGGGCGGCGGCTTCGGCTCCGTCGCGCTGGCCCACATGCTGGGACAGGACAACGCCCTCGGCGCCCTGCCCTCCGACGCCGCCGTGCTCAAGTCGCCGACCGCCGCCAAGAACCTCGACTTCGCCGCCAAGGCGAAGAACGTGATCTTCCTGTTCATGGAGGGCGGCCCGAGTCATCTGGATTTGTTCGACCGCAAGCCGCTGCTCAACAAGCTGGCCGGACAACCGCTCCCGGACGGCTTTGGCAAGGTTGTCACCGCCATGGGCGAATACAACGCCCCGTTGCTGGCTTCGCAACGCACTTGGAAGCGCTATGGCCAGTCCGGCCTGGAGATTTCCGATTGGCTCCCTTTGACGGCGCAGCACGCGGACGACCTGGCGGTGATCCGCTCCTGCTGGGGCACGGGCATCAATCACGCCGGCGGCGTCTGCCTGATGAACACCGGCTCCCCGCTGGCGGGCCGGCCATCGCTCGGCAGCTGGGTCACCTACGGCCTCGGCACGGAGAACTACAACCTCCCCGCCTTCGTGGTCATGACCGACACCTCGACCACGCCGGTCAACGGGCCGCGCAACTGGGGAACCGCCTTCATGCCCGCGCTCTACCAGGGCGTGCGCTTCAGCTCCGGCTCCGCCCCAATCTCGGACCTGAACAATCCCAAGGGCATCACCCACCAGCGTCAGAACAACAAGCTCGATTTCCTGAATCAACTGAACCGCCAACACGCAAGCCAGCGCGAACAATCCGAACTCGAGGCGCGCATCCGCAGCTACGAACTCGCCTTCCGCATGCAGGCGCAGGCGCCCGAGGCCGTCGATATTTCCAAGGAATCACAGGCCACGCGCAAGCTCTACGGACTCGACGACAAGATGAGCGGCAAGTTCGGACGCAACTGCCTCCTCGCTCGACGGCTGGTGGAACGCGGCGTGCGCTTCGTGCAGCTCTACCACGGGGCCGGCAGCAAGTGGGACTCCCATTCCAAGATGGAGACGAACCACACGCGCCTTTGCCGTGAATCGGACCTCCCCATCGCCGGTCTCCTAACCGACCTCAAGCAGCGCGGCCTGTTCGAGGAAACCCTGGTCATCTGGGGCGGCGAGTTCGGCCGCACGCCCATGTCCGAGAAGGGCGACGGCCGCGACCACAATCCCACCGGCTTCACCATGTGGATGGCCGGCGGCGGTGTGAAGGGCGGCCAGATCATCGGCTCAACCGACGACCTCGGTCTACACGCCGTCGAGGACAGGATGCACGTCCACGACATTCACTCCTCCATCCTGCGCATCCTCGGGGTCGATCACACGAAGCTGGTCTACCCGCACAAGGGGCGCCCCGAGCGCATTGACATCCAGGACGGCCACGCGAACCTCGCGTTGCTGGGCGAAGCGTAAGTCCGGGATCCGAACAACTCCAGAACCGACCCCTGGCTAGCTTAGCTAGGCCATTCCTTTCCAGCGGCGAAGGCCCCATTCGGCCACGAAACAACCGAGCGCGAAGAGAAAAACGATGGGCGTGTGCCACAAGGGAAAAGACCAGTTCTCGGTGACCGGGGCCTTGCGGTTGGGCAACGTTTCGACAAAGGACTTCAACTCCCGCGAATTCACCACCTCGCCGCCCGTCTGCCGCGCAAGCGTTTCCAACAGGGCCCGGTTGGGCTTGAGGGACCGAAACTCATCGGCGGCGAAATCAACCGTCCAGCCGACCTCCGCCCGACCGGCCTCAACGCCTTTTTCATCCGCAACGATCGCCTGCGCCTTGAATCCCCCGGTCTGTCTGGGCACGTAACGGTCCTCATACAGCCCCGCCTCGTTCAATGAGGGCTCCGGCGCCAGTTTGACAAGATTGGTATTGGCGATCCCGCCCGCGTCTTCCGGCGCGCCGGAACCGCCGATGACAACCGGCTCCACGCTGAGTTTCACGCTGCCGTTGTCCAACGGCTCGAACTTCTTGTCGCGCGCGCGGGTCAGCAGATCAAAAGCGTGATTGGGATCCCCGGCCCGGGCCTTGGATTCCAACTCAATGCGGCGCGGAATGTCCGACACCAGCCAGCGAATCGTCTGCCGCCACATCTTGCCAAGGTCGTCGGGATCGCCCTCTTCGCGATGCATGGTCCAACGCCACAAGTCTCCCAGCATGACCGCGCCGGCCCGCCCGCGACCAAAACGCTGCACGACCAAGGCCGGATACTTCTCGTTGTCCTGGTCCAACGCCTCGGCGATCACGCTGGCTCCCGGTTTCACGTCGCGAACGCGATTGATGACGCGAAACCGAGGCATGCGCTGCAACCGGTCGCGCTCGTCGGCTTCCGTTTCGTAAAGTCGCGCCCAGGGCTGCAGCCAGCCTTCCCGCGTCAGCGCAAACTCGAGCCGGTCAAGCGGACTGGTGTCCTTGATGAAATCGAGGTAAACCGGCAACAGGTCCCCGACCGGGGTGTTCGCATACTTGCCCTGCTGAAAGCATTCCTGCCCGCCCAGCATCAGGAACCCGCCCCCGCGCTCGGAGACGAAATCCTTGAGCAGGCTCATCTGGTCGTAGGTGAAAAACTCCGCCTCAAGATCGTCGATGATGACGGCGTCGAAGGCGAACAACTCCTCGCGTGTGTCGGGAAACCCATCCCGCAACTCGGTCTCGTCGCGGACGTTCAAGCGGATCAACACGGGCTGGTCGTAGCGCTCCGTCTCTTCGCCGGTCCTGTCGAAGCCCTTGAACAACGGGTTGACGCTCTCTCCGGCCCTCCCCTTGAACTCGAACTTCGGCTCTCTCCGCGCGACGCGCTGCAGCGCGACCATCTCAATCTGATCGTCCTCCATCACCGAGCGGTTGAGAAACTTGAACTCCCAGTTGGGACGCCCACAAACGTAGAGCACGCGGTAAGGCCCCCGATCACGCTCCACCACAATCACGCGGCTGTTGTTCGCCAGCGTCGCCTCGGAGGATTTTTCCGGCTCGCCAAAGAACTCATCCTCGCCCTCCACCAACACCTGCACCCGATAGAAGGCGAGTTGCGAGGTCTTGGGTCGCATGCGAAAACGAAACATCGCCGAGCGCCCATCCTCCGGCGCAGGTTGAACCTCCTCCCGGACCGTCGCGCCCGCCTGGTCGATCAGGCGGGCGACGATGTTGGTCTCGGCGTAACCAGCCGCTTCGACTTCGAACTGAATGGTGACGGGCGCGTCCTCGAAGGATGTCTGCGTCACCGCCACATTCTGAATGGAGATGTCCCGAATCGCCTCGTCCCGACCGATCACGACCGGGTAAATCGGCGGCAACCCCTCGAAATCGAACGCGCCGTCGCCGAAGTCCGTGGCGTTACCGTCAGTGAACAAAAGCGCGCCCGCCATGGGCTGCCCCTGGTAGCGCTCCCTGATGGTGTTCAACGCGGAACCGAGCGAAGACGCGCGTCCGTCAAAAACCAGTTCCGAAAGATCACGCGACGACTGCAGCCGGGAATCGAACAGGTAACGCCGCACCTGGAAATCCTCGTTCAGTCGCGTCTGCCAGGAAACCATGTCCGAGGTGAGCAGATCGCGCATGCGCTCCCCCCGGCTCTCGCTGGCATTGGCGTCCTTGACCGTCATGCCGCGGCTGTTGTCGGCCAAGACAACGAAGATGTTGGCGCCCTGCTTCGCGCGCTGCCCCGTCCAGAGCGGCTCCAGCAACACAAACCCCAGCGCGACCAACCCGAGCAGCTTCAATGAAAAGCAGGCCGCACGAATGTTGCGGTCTGCGGGCGCCAGACGATACCCCCAAACCAGAACCACCGCAGCCACCGCAACCAGAAGCGCGGCGGGAAGCAGCCATTCCTTGCCGGAGAACACGAGCGTCCCAAGTAACATGACGTCGGAGTGTCGGGCTTGAACGACGCAACCGCAACTGATTTCACAAAGCGGCTCCAACCGCCGGAACCGCGGTTGACACCGCGTCCCAGACGCCTAGCATGCGCACCGTTGACCACCGTAGCCACATCGCGGGGCGTTGATGCGTCCCGGCGGCTCGCCGCGCTCGTCCTCAGCCTGATTCTCGGCGGCCCCACGGTCGCGCTCGCAGGAGCGCCGCCGCTTCACCAACGCATCGACGCCGCTCTCGCTTCGGTCCGCAGCGCGCCGAAACCGCCCCTGACGGATGACGCCTCATTTCTGCGCCGCGCGAGCCTCGACCTGACCGGGCGCATCCCGTCCTCCGATGCCGCGCGCGCCTTCCTGGCCGACCCGGATCCGGACAAGCGGGCCCTGCTGATCGACCGGCTGCTCGCCAGCCCCGAACACGCCCGGCACATGGCGATTACATTCGACGTGATCTGGGTGGAACGAAGGGCGGACCCGCACGTGAAGGCCGACGCCTGGCGGGATTGCCTGCACTCCCACTTTGCGACGAACGCTCCCTACACCACGCTGGCGGCGGAGGTCATCGCCGCCGAGGGCGCGGATCCCAAGCGAAACGGGCCCGCCAAGTTCCTGCTCGCCCGCGAGGTCGAACCCAACGCCCTGACCCGCGATGTCAGCCGCATGTTCCTGGGGCGGGACCTCCAGTGCGCCCAATGCCACGACCACCCGCGCATCGACGACTACACCATGCGCGAATACTACGGCGTCAACGCCTTCCTCAACCGCAGCTACCTCTTCCGCCCCGACAAGAAGAAGCCCGGCGTGGTCGCCGAGAACCCAACCGGCGAGGCCGACTACAAGTCTGTCTTCACCCAGGCCGAGGGGCGCTCCAAGCCGCGCCTGCCGGGAGATCCCGAAATCAAGGAACCCGTCATTGCAGAAGGCTCGGAATACAAGGTCAAACCCGACAAGAAGAACAAGAATGCGCGCCCCATCCCCGCCTACAGCCGCCGCGCGGAATTGGCGAAGCTCTTCGCCCGCGGCGACAACCGGCAATTCCGCCGCAACATCGCCAACCGCCTTTGGGCCCACATGATGGGCCGCGGCATCGTGGAACCGGTGGATTTTCATCATTCCGACAATCCTCCGACCCACCCCGAACTGCTCGAGACCCTGGCCGAGGAATTCGCCGCTCTGAGATTCGACATGCGGGCATTCCTCCGCGAACTCGCGTTGAGCCAAACTTACCAGCGCGGCTTCGACCTGCCGCCGTTTCCCGATGCCGCAACCGCCTCCGCAACAAAGCAACTCGCCAGCCTGGCAACCGAATACGAACGCGCGGCCGGCGCGGCGTCCAAGGCCATCAAGGCCTTCGAGCAATTCAAGGCGTCGATTGGGGCGAAACGATCCGAAATCGACGCCGCAACCCAATCGATTACCGAGCAGGAAAAACGGGTAAAGGAGGCAACCCAGGCGCGGGATGCAGCCAAAAAGGCCGCCGAAGCCGCTGCCAGGCCAATCCAGAAGCGGAACGCCAGACTGGCCTCTCTGACCAACGCCGCAAAGAAGGCCGCCCAGGTCGCAAAGGAGGCCAAAGACGATCCGGAACTCGCCAAGGCGGCCGGCGTCTTCGAGACGCGCCGACGGCAGCTCGCCGAGGAAGTGGCCAATCTCGAGGCCGCCCTCGACGCCAGGACCGCCGCGCTCAACACGACGGAGAAAAACGTGAAGACCGCAACCGCGGATCTGCAGGCGACCCGGAAACGCATTGAGGGAATGGGAGCGCAATTGCAGACGCTTCAGGCCCGCTTCGATGACGAAGACCGGAAACGCATCGAAGCGAAGCAATCCGCCAGCTTCGCGAAACAGAGACGCGACGCGGCGCGCGAGATGATTGAGTTCGCTCGCCTGCAAGCGAAGGCCGAAGAGACGGCAGGGCAGGCCCAGTTGCTGGAGGTCGCGCTGCGTGAGTGCGAGCAAAAAATCGCCAAGGCGACCAAGGAGGCTCCCAAACTGGCGGCGAAGCTCCCCCCGGCGCAAGCCGCCTTGAATCAAGCGCTGCGGCAGAAACACGAAAACGAGGAAGCCATCCGGCTCGCCGCCAGCGGCTTGGCGAACATCGCAACCGCGTTGAACAGGGCCGATATCGGCCAACCTGAGAATGGCTCCGACCGCGCAACCGCCCTGCTCGCCAAGCAGCGCCAACACGAAACCTCACTGGCCAAACTCCGCGCGCAAGCCACGGAATTGCGCGGCCATTTCCTCAAAGCCGCCACCACGCTGGTCGCCGCCAAGAATGCCGTTTCCCGCAACGCCGAGGAACTCGCCGCCGAACGCCTGAGAAACAGGGATTTGTCCGCCCAACTGAAGGAGTCGCGACCCGCGCGGGACGCGGCGTTGGCAAAACGGGACGCCGCCAGGATGAACTACACGGACTCCCTCAGCGCGCGCTTCGAACTCGCCGGCCTGACGCCGCTCACCCCCGAGCAGCTTTGTTGGAGCATGCTGCAGGCAACCGGCGAAACCGCCAAGCAGACCCGGGCCGGCGCCGCCGAATTCGACAAGCAGAACCCGCTCAAGAAAGACGAGCGCGCCAAGTTCATCGAGGAATACGTCTACGGAAAACTGAAGGCCCGGGAACGCAACTTTGTTTCGCTCTTTGGCAGCGCCGCAGGTTCGCCGCAGAACGCCTTTTTCGCCACGCCGGACCAGGCCCTGTTCTTTGCCAACGGCGGCGATGTCCGGGGTTGGCTGAATCCTTCCGGCGGCAATCTCACCGACCGCCTGGCCAAACTCGAGGACCCCGCCGCGTTCGCGGAGGAGCTTTACCTCGCCATCCTGACCCGCAAGCCAACCGCGCCCGAGGTCGCCGATGTGACGGCGCAACTCGCCGCCCAGGGCGCGGATCGCAAGACCGCGGCGCAGGAACTCGCCTGGGCCCTGCTCACCTCCATCGAATTCCGCTTCCGCTTCTGAACACGCCATGAACATCAACTACGCCTGCGGCACAGACGAGCACACGATGGCTCGCCGAAACTTTCTGGGAACCGTGGCGACCGGAGCCAGCGCGATGGTCGGCGGACTCGGCGCCTTCGCCAGCCCCGGCATCGCCGAACAACTCAAACGCGATCAGAAGCGCATGATCGTGATCGAGCTGCATGGCGGCGTCAGCCAACTCGAAAGCTGGGACCCCAAGCCCGGCACGGACACCGGCGGCCCTTTCCGCGCAATCCCCACCAGCGTGCCCGGCGTCCACATCAGCGAACTGCTGCCCCACACCGCCAAGCAGATGCATCGCCTCTCGCTGATCCGTAGCATCAATATCCATGAGAGCGACCATGGCAAGGGGCGCTACAAGATGCTGACCGGCTACAAGCAGACCCCCGCCAGCGCCTATCCCGAACTCGGCGCCGTCGTCGCCAAGGGCCTCGATGACGGCTCCAGCGGACTGCCCGGCAATATCAAGATCTACCCCAGCGCCAGCGGCAGCCGTTCCGCGGACTCCGCCTACCTCGGCCCCAAATACGGGAGCGTCCTGCTCGACGGCGGCAAGGCCCCCGCCAATTCCTCGCGACCCGACGCCATCTCCGCCGAAGCCGACGCGCGCCGCAACCTTCTCCGCGCCTCCGCCAACGAACGCTTCCTCCAACGTCGCCGCACCGCCTTCACCGACGCCTACACCCAGAGCTACGAACAGGCGGCCGAACTCATGGCCCGACGCGAGATCTTCGACCTGGCCAGGGAATCAGAGAAGGACAAGGCGCGCTACGGCAATCACGATTTTGGCCGCCATTGCCTCCTCGCCCGCCGACTCGCCGAGAATGGCATCAGCTACGTGCACGTCCGCCATTCGAACTACGACACCCACAACGAGAACTTCAATTTCCACTTCGAACAGCTCGGCGAGTTCGACAAGCCCTTCGCCACGCTCATGTCGGACCTCGCGGACCGCGGCATGCTGGAAAGCACTTTGGTCGTCGTCCTGTCGGAGTTCGGACGCACCCCCAGGATCAACGAACGTTACGGCCGCGACCATTGGGGCAAGGCCTGGTCCATCGCGCTGGGCGGCGCCGGCATCCAGCCCGGAGCGGTCATCGGAGCCACCAACAAGAACGGAACCGAGGTTTCCGACCGCGAAGTCGACGCCGGCCACCTCTTCCACACCTACCTGAGGGCCGTCGGCCTCAAATCCAACCGCCAGTTCAACATCGGCGGCCGCAAGTTTCCCATGGCGGACCCGGCCACCGAGCCGATCCGCGAATTGCTGGCGTGAACCTGATCCCCCGCCAGGCGGGCAACGCGCCTAAGTGCATTTCCCGGCCTCGCCTCCAATAACGCGCAACCCCGCAAATATTGGCCAAACCCGGACACATTTCGTCCTTCATTGAACATTGCGCCCCCCCGCCTCGTCGTCAGAATCGAACGTGAAGATGTCTTCCAGAACCAACCAACGAATCGGCTCGGGCGCTGCGCCCCTCTTGTTGGCCGGCGCGCTGATGAGCGCCGCCGTCACTCAGGCCCGCAGCGAGGAATCGACGCACTGGGCCTTCCAGCCGGTGCAACCCGCGGAAGCGCCGGCCGATGAAACCGGCTGGGCCCTCAATGAGATCGACCGCTTCATCGCCGCCCGGCTCCACGAAAGCGGCCTGAAACCCAACCCCCAGGCGGACAAGCGGACCCTGATTCGGCGCGTCCACTTCGATTTGATCGGCCTCCCGCCCACGCCGGCTCAGGTGAACAACTTCCTCAACGACACGTCCCCCGGCGCCTTCGAGAAAGTGGTCGACCGCTTGCTGGCCTCGCAACACTACGGCGAGCGCTGGGGACGGCACTGGCTCGACCTGGCCCGCTACGCCGACACCTCCGGCGACGGGGCCGACGCGCCCGTCCCCGAAGCGCACCTGTATCGCGACTACGTCATCGACTGCTTCAACCAGGACCTGCCCTACGATCAGTTCATCAAGGAGCAGGTCGCCGGCGACATCCTGGCGAAGAAGGACCCGGACAACCGCGCCCGCGAACGGATCATCGCCACCAGTTACGTCGGCCTGACGCGCCGCTTCAACAACGGCGAATATCGGGACATGCACCTCGTGATCGAGAATACGCTCTCGACGATCGGCAAGGGCATGCTCGGCATGTCGATCGGTTGCGCCCGCTGCCATGACCACAAGTACGATCCCATTTCCGTGGAGGACTACTACGGACTCTACGGCTACTTCGAGAGCACCCAGTATCCGCATGCGGGCACGGAATCCGGTCGCCAGCGCAAGAACTTCACCAAGCTTCCCGGCGGCGGTCTCGCCTACGCGGTGTTCGACAAGACCGACCGGAAGAAGATCCGCGACACGCGCATCCACAAGGGCGGCAATTCCGGCAGCCATGGCGACGCCGCCCCGCGCGGCTTCCTCGATGTCATCAACAACAGAAACGCCGAGATTCCCGAGGGCGAATCCGGACGCCTGCAGCTCGCCGAGTGGCTCGCCTCTCCGGACAACCAACTCACCACCCGGGTCATGGCCAACCGCATCTGGCAATACCACTTCGGCAAGGGGCTGGTGAAGACCTCCAGCTCCTTCGGACTTCAGGGAGAAGAGCCGTCCCATCCCCAACTGCTCGACTGGCTGGCCGACCGCTTGGTCAAGGACGGCTGGTCCCTCAAAAAGATGCACAAACGCATTCTGCTCTCGCAGACCTGGCGGCAATCCAGCGACGTTTCGACGACCGCCGCCGCGAAGGACCCGGACAACAAGCTGCTGTCCCACTATCCGCGCCGCCGATTGGAAGCGGAGCCCATCCGGGATTCCGTCCTGTTCGTCAGCGGCCGACTGCAGAAGGGCAGCCCCGGCGCGCACCCCTTCCCCAAGCCCAACTCGAAGGACGAATACCCCTACACGCAGCACCGCCCCTTCAGCAAGGACTACGACCATGAGAGCCGCACGGTCTACCTGCCTTCGCGCCGCCTCGGCAAGCACCCCTACATGGAAACCTTCAACGGCCCGGACCCCAATGAATGCACCGCCAAGCGCAACGTCTCCACCGTGCCGCTGCAGTCGCTGTTCTGGATGAACAGCGACTTCCTCAAGACCAACGCCGGGTCGCTGGCCCACCGTCTGGCCGCTCATTCCGATGATCCCGCCAAACGAATCGAACTGAGCTACGAACTCGCCTACGCGCGCAAACCATCGTCCGAGGAAACCAAGGCCCTGACGGAATATGTCAAAGCGCATGCCGCGCGCGTCCCGGGCGACGTCAAGCCGGAGGAGCGCGAAACCCGCGCCTGGACCAGTCTTTGCCGAATCCTCCTGTCCGGGAACGAATTCATATATGTCGATTGAGATGAAGAAGCGCCCACAACCTCCCCTATCCGCCAGCTCGCGGCTCGACCGGCCGGCCCTCTCCCGCCGTTCGTTGCTGAAGCGCTCCGTCGCCCTCGGCGGCGCCTGCGCGGGCTACGGCCTTTCCAACCGACTGCTCCCCGTCCTGGCGTCGACGGCGTCAGAGCCGCATCCGCTCGCCGCGCGTCCGCCGCATTACGCGCCCAAGGCCAAGCGCGTCATCATGTTCTTCCTCACCGGCGGCATGTCGCATGTCGATTCCTTCGACCCCAAGCCGGAACTCAACAAGCGCGACGGCCAAGCCTACAAGAGATCCAGCCGGGACTCCCAGAAGTTCGTCGGCTCCCCCTGGGCGCACCAGCCGCGCGGCCAAAGCGGACTTGAGATCACCGACCTGTTCCCGCATGTCGCCGGGGTCGCGGACGACCTCTGCCTGATCCGCTCCCTGCACGGCGACCACAACGATCACTTCGAGGCGACGCTGCACATGCACACCGGCTCCAACGGCGTCGCCTGGCCCGGCATGGGAGCCTGGGTCAGCTACGGAATCGGCTCCGAGAACATCAACCTTCCCTCGCATGTTGTCTTCGCGGAGCGCAAACCCTACGCCGGCGCCCAGGTCTGGGACTCCAACTTCCTGCCCGCCTACCACCAGGGCGTGCGCCTCAAGCCCGGCGATGAAATCATCCCCCACCTCACCCCGCAGAAGGACAACCCCTCATCCCTCCAACAGGCCGAACTGGCCATGCTGAAGCGGCTCAATCAACGCCATTTCAACTCGCGGCGCGACGGGGAACTCGCCGCCCGAATGCTGAGCTTCGAAACCGCCGCCAACCTCCAGCGCCTCGCGCCCGAACTCTTCGACCTCAAGGACGAAAACGACCGCACCCTGGAGATGTACGGCGTCAAGCGCGGCGACCGGCGCAGCTTCGGTTGGCAGACCCTCGTCGCGCGACGCATGGCCGAAAGCGGCGTGCGCTTCATCGAACTGGTCGACACCGGCTCCAGCGGCAACTGGGACCGCCACAGCAAGATCAAGGGCAACGGCCCGCTCGCCAAGAAGGTCGACCAACCCATCGCCGCGCTGATCAAGGACCTCAAGGAACGCGGCATGCTCGAGGACACCCTTGTGATCTGCGCCTCCGAGTTCGGCCGCACGGCCTACGGCGGCAACGGCGGCCGCAATCACCACGCCAAGGCCTTCACCTGCTGGCTGGCCGGCGGCGGCGTCAAGGGCGGCCACGTCCACGGAGCCACCGACGACTTCGGCCTGACCATCGCCCGGGACCCCGTTCACGTGCACGACTTCCACGCCACCATCCTGCATCTCCTCGGCCTCGATCACGAGAAGCTCACCTTCCACCACGAAGGCCGAAATTTCCGCCTCACCAATATCTTCGGCAACGTGGTGAACGGCGTGCTGGCTTAGCCCCGCGGGCGACGAGGCGCTTGGATCCGGCCGAACATGAGTTCCCTGACAGAGAACAATCGGCCCTTCTTCGACATCCACGACTATTGGCCCGGGTGGACAGCGTCGGCGCCCCGGTTGGCATCGAATCTTTCCGCCGTCGCGAACGCGCTCCTCCTACGAGAGAGAAAGCTACCTGGCGGTGAACGCACAGGCGCCAAAATGAGGCGCCGCCATCAACGCGGTGAAGAACCACGGCTCCACCGGGCCACGAACAGCCCTCGATATTGCCCAGCGAAACCCGGACAAGAATGCGGACATCATCCAACTCCTCCGCGACCACGAAGCCAAGACGGCTGAAGAGCTGGGCGCGCACTTGTTCCACAACCCGATATTCAGTCTTTACCCCAGCCGTCCAAGGCGTATCACTGTGCGCCATGAACCGACTTCTCCCCTTCCTGGGCGCCTTGGCCGTTGGCGCGGTTTCCGCGACCGCGGCAGACTATACGATTCATACCTTTGAGAAGCATCACCTCGACCAGCATTATTGGAGCGAGGGCGCGAACTTCGGCGATCTGAACAACGACGGCAAACCCGACGCCATCTGCGGCCCCTATTGGTGGGAGGGCCCGGACTTCAAGCAGCGCCACGAGATCTATCCCGACACGACGACCTTCAAGCTCAAGGGGAAGGACGGCACGGAGAAGACCATCCCCGGCTTCGTGGGCGCGCTCGGCAATCGCAACGCCTATTCGACCGACAACTTCTTTGCCTTCGCCCACGACTTCAACGGCGACGGCTGGAACGACGTGCTCACCTACGGCCTGCCCCACACGCCGGCCTATCTCTACCTGAACCCCAAGGGCGCGGAGAAGCATTGGGAACGGCACGCGGTCTTTCCCAACGTCGACAATGAATCCCCCACCTTCGCCGACCTGACCGGCGACGGAAAGCCCGAGATCGTCTGCAACTTCGAGGGCAACTTCGGCTACGCGGAGCCGGACTGGAACGCGCCAACCAGACCCTGGAAATTCACCGCCATCTCAAAGGGCGGCAACTGGCAGCGCTACACGCACGGCCTCGGCCTCGGCGATGTCAATGGCGACGGCCGTCAGGACATCCTGTTCAAGAGCGGTTGGTGGGAACAACCGAAGAAGCTCGGCGGGCTTTGGACCCTGCACCCCGCGATGTTCAGCCCCGGAGGCGGCGCGCAGATGTACGCCTACGACGTCAACGACGACGGCCGCAACGATGTCATCACCAGCGTCGCGGCCCACGGCTACGGCCTCGCCTGGCACGAACAACTCGCCGACAAGGACGCCAACGGCCATCCGAAGTTCAAGATGCACATTTTCATGAACAAGGAACGCGACGAGAACAAATACGGCGTCAAGTTCTCTCAGCTTCACGCGGTCGAGTTGTTCGACATGGACGGCGACGGCCTCAAGGACATCGTCACCGGCAAGACCTACTGGGCGCACGGCCCAAACAAGGACCCCGAGCCCGGCGCAGCCCCGGTCATCTACTGGTTCAAGCTCACGCGCGACGGCGGCAAGGTGGATTTCCTGCCCTACCAGATCGACGGCGATTCCGGCGTCGGCCGGCAGATCGGCGTGGCGGATTTCAACGGCGATGGACTCGACGACCTCATCATTGGCAACAAGAAGGGAACCTATGTCTTCGCCCACCGGAAGAAGTCGGTGAGCAAGGCCGCCTGGGACCAGGCGCAACCCAAGGTCTATGTCGCGCCAAAGAAGGTCGCGCAGGCCAAACCGGCGGCCGCAAAACCGAAAGACGTTGCCTTCGCCAACCCCGCCCCCACCGGCGGCGAACTGCCCAAGGGCAAGGACGGCAAGCCCCTCAACCTCGATTTCGAGACCGGCGATCTCCGGGACTGGACAACCGCCGGCCGCGCATTTGAAAAGCAACCGATCAAGGGAGGCATCGACGCCAACCGTCCATTCGGTGAAGGCAAGAAGGCGGAACGCCAGGGCCGTTACTGGCTGGGCGGTTACGAAATCCTGCGAGACACGCCCAAGGGCACGATCGAGTCGGTTCCCTTCAAGGTCACTCACGATTGGGCGACCTTCCGCGTCGGCGGCGGCAGCCATGCCGAGACCCGGGTGGAATTGATCGACCGCGCCACCGGCAAGGCCTTCTTCACCGCCCGCGGGCGCAACCGCGAGAACATGCTCCTCGCCGTCGTCGACCTCCGCAAGATGAAGAACAAGGAGATCAGCGTGCGCGTCATCGACCAACACACCAGCGGCTGGGGACACGTGAATTTTGACGACTTCCGCTTCCACCGCGCGCGACCAAGCATCCAATCTGCGGCAATTATCGGAGCCAAGGGCGGCGCGCCCGAACTCCCTCCCCTGGACGTCGTCAAGAACGCCGGACTTTCCCCGGCCGATGCCATCAAGGAACTCACCCTGCCCGAGGGTTTTACGGCCACCATGTTCGCGGCCGAGCCTGAGGTGCGGCAACCGATCGGCTTCTGCATCGACGACCGCGGCCGGCTCTGGGTCGCCGAATCCTACGACTACCCGATCCGCCAACCCGAGGGCAAGGGCCAGGACCGCATCGTCATCCTGGAGGACACCAACGGCGACGGCGTCCACGACAAGCGCAAGGTCTTCATCGAGAACCTGAATCTGGTCAGCGGCGTGGAAGTCGGCTTCGGCGGCGTCTTTGTCGGCGCGGCTCCCTACTTCATGTTCATTCCAGACAAGGATGGCGACGACGTCCCGGACGGCAAGCCCGAGATCCTGCTGGACGGCTGGGGCTACCAGGATACGCACGAGACCTTGAACACCTTTTGCTGGGGACCCGACGGCTGGCTCTACGGCTGCCACGGCGTGTTCACGCATTCCAAGGTCGGCAAGCCGGGCACGCCGGCCGACCAACGCACACCCCTGAACGCCGGCGTCTGGCGCTGGCATCCAACCAGGAAGGAATTCGAAGTCTTTGCCTACGGCACCAGCAATCCTTGGGGCGTTGACTTCAATGACTACGGCCAATGCTTCATCGAAGCCTGCGTGATTCCGCACTTCTTCCACATGATCCAGGGCGCGCGCTATCACCGCCAGGGCGGCAAGCACTTCAGCCCCTACATCTACGAGGACATCAAGACTATCGCCGATCACCTGCACTACCTGGGCGCTCGACCGCACCAAGGCAACGCGCGCTCGGACAAGGTCGGCGGCGGCCACGCCCACGCAGGCCTGATGATGTATCTCGGCGACAGCTGGCCGGAGGAGTACCGCGACAAGGCCTTCATGAACAACATCCACGGCTCGCGCATCAATATGGACGTCCCCGTCCGCAAGGGCTCGGGCTACGTCGGCAAACACGGGGCCGACCTGATCCACTTCAACGACAAGGCCTCGCAGATCGTGAACCTCCTCTACGACCAGGACGGCTCCGTCTACCTCATCGACTGGTATGACCTGAACCAATGCCACCGCCGCGACCCGGTCGTGCACGACCGTTCCAACGGCCGCATCTTCAAGGTCGCCTACGGCAAGACCAAGACCACCAAGGTCGATATGCAGAAGGCCAGCGATGAGGAACTCGTGCAATACCAACTCCACAAGAACGACTGGCATGTGCGTCACGCCCGCCGCGTCCTCCAGGAGCGCGGGCCCAATCCGAAGGTCCACCAGGCGCTGCTGAAGATCCTCAACACCAACCCTGACGTCACCCGCAAGCTCCGCGCGATGTGGGCCCTGCATGCGACCGGCGGCTTCTCCGAAGAAATCGCGCTGCAGTCCTTCAAGGCGAAAAGCGAATACGTCCGCGCCTGGGCCATCCAACTGGCCTGCGAAGGCAAGGATCCCAGCGACGCGGTGTTGAAGGAATTCGCCCGCATGGCCGCCGAGGATGATTCGGCCTTTGTCCGCCTCTACCTCGCCGCCGCCATGCAACGCACGCCGATTGACAAGCGCAAGAACACCCTGATCGCGCTGCTTGGACGCGCGGAAGACGCCGACGACCACAACCTCCCGCTCATGTATTGGTACGCCGCCGAGCCCTTCGTGGGCAAGGACACGAAGAACGCCATCGCCCTCCTCGGCAAGACCAGGATCGCCAAGGTCCGCACCTTCATCACCCGCCGCATGACCGCTGGAAAGAATGTCGCGGCGGGGAAGTGAGGGAGGAGCTTGCCGCCCTGGAATTCCCGGGAGACCTGGAATGGGCGGAACGGAAAGCGCGCCCCTATACCGCATACGGAGCGCAGTCTTCCTTCTTGCCTAACGCCCCTGCAGGACGCCGAAAACCTTCTGCAGGGTTTGGGTCGTCCTCGCCGCGGGCGTGCTCCGGATTTTGAGTTCCTGCGCGGCGATCCGCTTGAACAACGATTCCAATGCCTGGTCGGTGACGTGTTCGTCCAGATCGCCGCCGCCGCCAAAACTGAGCAACTTTCGTCCCAGTCCGGAACTGCCCATCAAGGCCTTGTAGGCGGCCGTGACTCCGGTCTTGGCGGTGGCTTCCTCGACGATCGGCCGAAAACGCGCCTGCAATTCCTTCTCCGTGGCTTCACGGAAGTAGGTTGTCGCCGCGTCGTCGTCTCCCAGGAGAATCGTCTTGGCGTCCTCGATGGACATGCCCTTCACCGTGTCGCTGAAGATCTTTGCCGCCGCGGGAACCGCCTGCTCGGCCGCGCGATTCATCGACAAGATGAAGTCGTCCGCAATCCGGTCCTGGCCGAACTTCCGCAAGCCGCGTTCGATGCGCAAGAGGCGCCGAGGCATCGGTATCCGGAACGTGGCATTGGTCAGGAAACCATTCGTGCGGCCGAGTTCCGCAATGGCCAGTTGGACACCCTCGCCCAATGCTTCCCGCAAGCCCGACGCGACCTGCTCGGAGGAGAGGCCCGCGAGAACCGCGCTGGACCGGCTCTCCTCCGCGGTCTCGGTCTTCGCGTTCCCGAACAAACTCCGGAAGAAGCCTCCCGAGGACTGGGCGGACGAGGATGAAACGAAGGGGACGGCCCATACTGCCAGCGCGACGGCGATTATTCTGATTTGGGACTTCATGAATCCAAGGATTCGGGAAGAACCCACCCGTGGCAATCGATTTCGAGAACGCCGCGACTGCGGCGCCCACGATTCGCCTTGTCATCGCCCCTTCCGTCCCCACGATCCAAATTCATGGGTAACCGCAGTAGTTCGCCGACGTCATCAGCATTCATGGCGGAGACGTTGCATGCGTAGCCATGGCTGAAGAGGCATTGGATGTCGCCGCCTGCCTTGAGCGGGTCCGGGAACGAGATGAGGCCGCGGCCCGCGAGCTGGTGGATCATCTGTATCCACTGGTGATCAAGATTGTGCGCGCGCATCTTCCCTGGCGGATGTCCGAGGAGGATCTCGCGCAGGACGTGTATTTGAAGATGTTTGCGAATCTGCAGCAGTATCGCGGCGAGATGCCCCTTGAACATTGGGTGTCGCGCATCGCCGTGACCACCTGCATCGACAAGCTGCGTTACCAGAAGCGCCGGCCGGAGCTGCGCTGGGCGGATCTGGGCGAACAGGAAGCCGAGGTGATGGAGGCGACGCTCAAGGCCAACTCGACGGCGACGGTGACCGACGGCGAATCGGCCAGGGACGTCCTGGACAAGCTGATGGGACGCCTGGGGCCGGAAGATCGCCTGGTGATCAATCTCCTGGATCTGCAGCAGAAGAGCGTCGCCGAAATCATGGAGATCACGGGCTGGAAGGCCTCCGCGATCAAAGTCCGGGCTCACCGGGCCCGCAAGAAATTGAAGCAACATCTGGAAGACCTGGAACAAGGCATGCCGCATGAATGAAGCAGAAGAAAAACTGGAACGCCTCTTGGCCGCCGCCCGGACGGCGGAACGCCGCGAGGACCCGGAGGCCCCCATGGGATTCGCGACCCGCGTGGTCGCCCGGGCCTTCGCCAATCCCATGCCCTCGCTGCTGCGCGCCTGGGAATCCTTGGCTTGCCGCTTCCTCGTGGGAGCGTGCGCGGTCGCCTTGCTGATCGCAGCCAGCAGCGGTCCCGCGTTGGCCGAGCAACCGCACGAAGCGGACCTGCTGGTCGAGCTCACGGATCAGACTTTTGAACTCGCCTTCTTCCCATGAACCTTTTTCGAGCCTGGAAAATCATCGCGGCGCTGACCGGCATCTTTGGCGCCGGCGCCTACACCGGGCACGTGGTGACCGACAAGGTCCAGGACGCGCCAGTTGCCCAGCGGGTCTCGGTCGATGAGTTCACCCACCAGACCATGGAGCGCTTGCGCAAGGAGTTGAAACTCACGCCGGATGAGTTCATGCGGGTCCAAAGCCACGTCGAGGAAGCCGGCCTCCAACTGGACAAGGAATACGCCAACACTCTGGAACGGATCGTCGTCATCCTCGACGACGCCAGCCTCAAGATCCGACCGGAACTGAACGAGAAACAGCAACGCAAGTACGATCAACTGCTCTCTGAAACCAAGGCCCGCATCGAGCGGAAGCTGACAAGCCGTTGACGCGTCGTCGCAGCCGAAAGAACTTCCCTCAGAGAATCCCTTGCGCGACTCCGGACCAGTGATGTTTTGTCCGGCGCGGGCCATTTCACCCGCCAGTTGTCGTTCAGGCAGGTTTTGCGTTGGAGTGTGAATGCGCGGATCACTGGCCCGTCCCGAGAAGCCTCTTCCTGCGACGCTGCTTGGCTCCTGATCGGGCGTTCAGCAGCCAACGTTTCCTCCTGCGCTTGACGGTCCAGCCAGTATGAATGCATAGGGTCCCACATGGACTGCGGGCAACTATCGGGATTGATCAGGACAATCTGTCTAACGGCGACAGCGCTGGCAGGTTGCGCCGGAGCCGCTCCGGCGGCGGCGCCAGACTACGCGACAGATTGGAGCGCGACGACCTCCCTGCTCTATCACCACATCATCAACGGTTCGCGACAAGGCGTCTTGCGAGTCAGCAAGGTCGCCGAGATCGAGCAAGCCGATGCCCGGTGGAACGAAATCTGTTTCGCAGATCTTGCTTCACCGCCAGCTGAGGGTCCCATCGCGCATCAGCGCTTCGGCGAAAAGGGTCTTGAGACGCTCGGGGCAGATGGTGCCACGAGACTGTCTCTGCCCGCCCCTTTCAAAGGCGGCTCTACCTGGGAATACTCTCGGAATGGTTTGAAATGGGCGGCGACGGGATCCCTCGTGAGGCAGATGAAGGTTGGAGGACGCCTTTTTCAGGACGTCGCGAAAGTGGTCGCGCAACCGACCGGGCTCGACGGAATCCGAACGACGACCTGGTATGCGCCTGGGATCGGGATGATCCAATCGGAAACACGGTATGGCGACGCACAATTCGCCCTCGCCCTGGTCGAGCGCAAGCCCGCTCCTCCTTTGTCCCAATCGCCGTTGATCGGGATCTGGCAGAATCCGAACGACGGCGCCCTGCTTGATTTTCGCGGAGACGGCTCCGCCACTGTGGAAACTGCCGCTGCTAAGGATCCCGTGACAGGCTCTTGGAGCTATGTCTCCCACGCGGCCAACCGAATCAAGATCGAGACTGTAATCGGCGACCGCGACGCGCTTCAATTCTTCACTGTCGCATTTCCTGGCGAGGGAAAGGCGCGTCTCTCCGATGCAAGCGGTTGGCGTGAGTTGAATCGGCGCACCGCGGGCCTCAATCCGGAAAAACTGACAGGCTCCTGGAATTATTCGGCTTCAGACGCAAACGTCACTCGGACCGCTTTAATCACGCGGGAGAAGGACGGCTCAGGCATCGAGATCTCGATCCACTCCCATGAAGAAACCAGGACCTTCGCACGTGAGCATCGCGAATTTCACTGGAAGATCCTCGGACAATTCTACGTGGAATCGTCCGACGGTGTAGCCCGGCTCTTCCGCAACCCGCGAGTGACCGACAATTCGGCAAGCTATGAGGAGTGGACACAAGATTCCCGAGAAGAGATCGGTCTGACCCGCGCAGAGGAAGCAGCCGAACCGGCGCCGCCGGAGGGTTTCCAAGAGATTCCCCTCGAGCAGTTCCAAACCAACCGGAGCTACGAGAAGACAATATCGCGAGCGAGCCGCCATTTTCACAGGGATGAGTTGAGCGAAGCCTTGGCGGCGGCGCAGGAAGCAGCCCGAATTGATGCCGAACGCTACGAGGCCCATCTGTTGGCGGCAATGACCCTGCTGGCGGGCAATGAATTGGACGGCGCCAAATCTGCGATTCAGGAAGCCTTGTCCCGGGTAGGAACGCCGCTGCCTCCGGAAGTGGTCGATGTGAACAAATTGATCGCAGCGGCGGCGGCAAAGCGTGACACGGTAAAGGGCCCCAAGCTCAGCCGGGAAGACACACGTAAATGGGGGGCCCTTCAGTTGATCTACCAGGAAGCCGCGCGCGCCCCGAATGCCCGGGAACAACGACGCTTGCTCTGGGAGTTTCTCGCCAGCAGCGCGGAGTTCAGTCGAATGCATTCTGATTTTACCCCAGTCTGGCTGATGCGGGCTTCGGTCGCAGCGAAAGTGGATTACACTTGGGGCGGCTACCTTGCCGGCAAGGCGTTGAAGCGATTGGGACTTCATGATTCGGACGATCCAACCGTTTCACGAGTCTTCCTTGAGTTGGAACGCAAAGGTTGGTTGGCCAACGACAAGATCAAATACCGTGACTGGAAAGGATGGACCAAAGCCCGCATGGAATTGGCCGCCGTGGAAGGCGACATCGAGGCGATGATCAAGCTCGACACATCGGATTGGACCAGTGCGGCCGCCGACGCCGGAGACGCTCGCGCTCTCTTCACATTGGCAGGTAAGGCTTCCAAGGAAAGCGACAAAGCTGAGCTCTACCGAAAATCGGCGCAATCCGAGTATTGGCGAGGAATGAATGGAGCGGCGTGGCTGTTGTCGACAACGCGCAATCTTGGCCTCCGGAATGGAGCTGAAGCATTGAAATGGGCCCAACGTTGCGTCGCGATGTATCGTTCGCCGATGTATCTGGATACGTTGGCCGCAGCGTATGCCGAAGCCGGCGATTTCGCCAATGCCGTGACGATCCAGAAGGAAGCGATTGAGAAACTGACCAACAGGAATGAACTGGCCGATTACAAGTCCCGATTGAGCCTGTATCAACAAGGAAAACCTTATCGCGCAAGCCAATAAAGCCGCCCGCCGTGGTTACCATCAGGACTGCGGCGTTCGCCGGCGGAAACCAACCGATTTCATGATTGTTCGAAACTATCTCAAGACCGCGGTGAATGCCGCCATCATGGCTTGCTGCCTCGCGCTTGCGATCACCAGCGCCCACTCCTACGTGTTCACCGGCATACCTGAATACGACAAGCAGTTGAAGGATGTCGATCTCAAGATCGCCGAGATCCAGCGCAAGATAAACGATCTGACGGCGGAGAAGCAGCGGGCCCTGGACGAGTTGCGCAGGGGGCTGTATTGCAGTGAGTGCAAGCGCACGCGCACGCAAATCCAGAGCCGGAACGAGAATTTTCAGGATCACATCCGCCGGGTCAAGGGCGAGGTCTTGTCGGCATCCCCGGAGCAATTGATGGCCAAGGCCGCCGAGTACGACCGGAAGATTGCGGCCCTGCAGAAGGAGATTGAGCGTCTGCGCGCTCAAGGCGATCGCGTTCTTGACCAAGCCCAGTCCGAGATGGCGAGGCGGCGGAAGGCCGAGCAAGAGGAGGAATTGCGACTCATGCGTGAGCGACGCCAGAAGCAACAAGCCGCCTATCAGAAAACGTTCGATTCCATTCAACGCGACCAGGAACGCATGGGAAATGACGTTCTCCGGCGCCATCAGGAACGGCAGTCGTCGCGCTTGGAGGACGAGCGGCGCCGCCAACAGGAGAACCTCAGACGCGAGCAGGAGGCCGAACGACGACGCGAACAGCAGATGCTTGAAACACAACGCATGATTGATTCGAATCGCGCCTACAATCAGAATCTTGACCAGGCATTCGACACCCTCGAACGCGGCATCCGCGACATCTTCGAGCAGCGCGCCCGCGACCGGGAGATGAGCCGCCTTGCCGAAGAGCGCTGGCGACGGGAACAGGAAGCGGAACGACGGGAAGAGGAACGTCGGCAGCGATTTGAACAGGAACAACTCGAACTGGCAGAGAAAACTAGAATCCAGGCCGAGCAGGACGACGCGCTCCGGCGACTGCAAGAACTTGAATCAAGGCCGCCTGAAGCCCTGACCGATTTTACCGACGCGGCCAGTTCCTACGGCGACATGTTGGGCGACATTGTCAGGGACGCAGCCGAGGGAGCCCCTCTCAGCTTCGCCGAGGAGGTGGCCACCCAGGCGTTCTCGGGAAAAGGCATGAACCTCGGCGGCGCGATCAAGGGCGTCGGACTGAACAGCCTGAGGCAAGCATCCCAGGACAAGCTCCTCGAGGTTGCCGAGCGACTAGCGCCCGAGAATGACAAATGGCAGATTCGATCCTGGAAACTGCCGTTGGCCTGGACTTCCTTCGACCCTCGGAAAATCGTCAAGACTTACGAAGATTACGTGGATAAGGAGATAGTTTCCAAACTGAAAGCCGCGCTCAAATGGTTTGGCGACGACGAGGAGTAATCCTCGTTCCGACCAAGGATTCAGTCTTCATGCGCGAACTCATCAGATAAGCCGCAGCAAGACGGTGAAAGCCACGTCCTCCCTGCAAGTCCACGCCTGACCACAGTCTTGAGTTTCCCGCATTCCGCAGGCAATCGAGGAACCGAACCGTCCCACATCTTTGCCCGGAAAGGCCGTCCGCACGGAATCGGCGCTCCTGCGCGCCAAAAACCCGCCAATTTCCCAGAATTGTCTGGCGCGGATTTTCGGCTTTCTTCAACATCCCGTCTTCCCGGTTCCGACCGGGCTCCCATTCATGAAAGCGAAGATTACCATTACACCGAAAAAGGCCGTGTTGGACCCCCAAGGCAAGGCCGTGCAGAACGCGCTCGAGCACATGGGTTACGCCGGCGTACAGGACGTCCATGTCGGCCGTTACCTTGAGATCGAGATCGACGGCGAGCGCGAGGCGGTCGAGAAGCAGATCGACGAGGCCTGCCACAAGTTGCTGAGCAATCCCGTGATCGAGGAGTATCGCTTCGAATTGGAGTAAGCGAATCCAAACGACATGAAAGTAGCGGTCATCCAATTTCCGGGGTCGAACAGCGACCAGGACGCGGTCAACGGCGTTCGCGTCATCGGTCACGACGCCCGCCTGCTCTGGCACAAGGAGGAGTCCGTCGGCGACGCCGACGCGGTCATCATTCCCGGCGGATTCAGCTACGGGGATTATCTCCGTTGCGGCGCCATCGCACGATTCAGTCCGGTAATGCAGGCGGTCAAGACCTTCGCCGCGGACGGCGGCGTGGTCCTCGGCATCTGCAACGGTTTCCAGGTCCTCTGCGAGGCGGGCCTGCTTCCGGGCGCGCTCGTGCGCAATCGTTCGCTGCAGTTCCGCTCCGAACAGGTCTTTCTCAAGACCGTCGCCAAGGACACCCCCTTCACCGGCGGCGTCGAGGAAGGGCAGCTTCTCCGCGTGCCCATCGCGCATGGCGAGGGCTGTTACTTCGCCGACGAGGAAACGCTCGCTTCCATCAAATCGAACAACCAGATCCTCTGGCAGTATGTCAGCGCCGATGGGGAGTTGACCGACGACGCGAATCCCAACGGCTCGCTGGACAACATTGCCGGCATCTGCAACCGGGAACGCAATGTGGCCGGACTGATGCCGCATCCGGAACGGGCCTGCCAGGAGATCGTTGGCAGCGCCGACGGCCGGGCAATCCTTGAATCCATGGCCGCCTGGCTCGACAAGAAGACGCAGGCCGACGCCGCGTGAACGGCAGTTTCTGAACTCCCAACCCATTCCCACTCTGAACCGCCTCCAATGTCCGATCCCGCCATCACTCCCGAACTGATCGATCAACACGGCATCACGCCGGAGGAATACGAGCAGATCAAGGTCATCCTCGGCCGCGAACCGAATTACACCGAGCTCGGCATCTTCTCGGTCATGTGGAGCGAGCACTGCTCCTACAAGAACACCCGCAAACTGTTGAAGGGCTTTCCGACCAAGTCGGAGAAAGTGCTCATTCCCGCGGGTGAGGAGAATGCCGGGGTGATCGATATCGGCGACGGACTGGCCGTGGCCTTCAAGATCGAATCCCACAATCATCCCAGCGCGGTGGAGCCCTTCCAGGGCGCGGCGACGGGCGTGGGCGGCATCATCCGCGACATTTTCACCATGGGCGCCCGGCCGGTGGCGGCGATCAATTCTTTGCGCTTTGGAAGTCTGGACTCGGCCGAGGTGCGCCGCCTGTTCCGCGGCGTCGTGGCGGGCATTTCACATTATGGCAATTGCTTCGGTATTCCGACAATCGCCGGCGAAGTCTATTTCGATCCCTCGTATGAGGGCAATCCGCTGGTGAATGCCTTCGCGCTGGGCGTGCTGCGGCACGACCAGATTGCGCGCGGCGCCGCGAAGGGCGTGGGCAACCCCGTCTTTTATGTCGGGCCGGCCACCGGTCGCGACGGGTTGGCGGGCGCGGCCTTCGCCTCCCAGGATCTGACCGAGGAATCGGCGGACCAGCAACGCGGCGCCGTGCAGGTGGGCGATCCCTTCATGGAGAAGCTCTGCATGGAGGCCTGCCTCGAGCTGTTGGCCACCGACGCCGTCGCCGGCATCCAGGACATGGGCGCCGCCGGCCTCACCTGCTCCACCTGCGAGACCGCGGCCCGCGGCGGCACCGGCATCGAACTGCGCCTCGACCAGGTTCCCCAACGCGCCGCCAACATGACGCCTTACGAGTTGATGCTCAGCGAGTCGCAGGAGCGCATGTTGATCATCGTCAACAAGGGGCACGAGGAAGAGGTGCGCCGCATTTTCGACAAGTGGGACCTCCCCTGGGCCGAGGTCGGCACGGTGACCGACACCGGCCGGATGGTTGTCACCAATCATGGCGAAGTCGTCGCGGACATGCCGGCCGCCAAACTGGCCGACGATGCGCCGCTCTATGATCGCGAATCCAAGGAACCCGCTTACCTGGCCGCTGTGCGCGCGTTCAAACTGGAGCAGGTTCCCGATCTGAAGGAACCGGAACAGGTTTTGAAGAATCTCCTCGCCTGGCCGTCGATCGCCTCGAAGAACTGGGTCTACCGCCAATACGACCACACCGTCCGCAATGGCACGGCGGTGTTTCCGGGATCGGACGCCGCGGTGTTGCGCATCAAGGCTGATTCGCTTCCCGGCGGCGGCGTGGACGCCGACGAGACCGTCCCCGAGAAGTACCTGGCGATGTCCTGCGACTGCAATGGAACCTACGTCTATCTCGATCCCTACGAGGGCGCGAAGATCGCGGTTGCAGAGGCCGCGCGCAACCTGGCCTGCTCCGGCGCGGAACCGCTGGGGACGACGGACAATCTGAATTTCGGCAATCCGCACAACCCGGAATTGTTCTGGCAATTGAAGGAAGCCGTCCGCGGTCTGGCTGAAGGCTGCACGGTCTTCAATGCCCCGGTCACCGGCGGCAATGTCAGCCTTTACAATCAGAACCCCAATGGCGCCATCGATCCCACGCCGACCGTCGCCATGGTCGGCCTGATCGAAAAGCCCGAGGACATCACGACGCAATGGTTCAAGGACGAAGGCGACGAGATCCTGTTGATCGGCGCGGCCATTGACGAAGCAGACCCGCTGTTGGGCCTGGGCGGTTCGGCTTATCTGCAGACCGCGTATGACTTGAAGACCGGCACGCCGCCGCGTTGCGACTTGGCGAAGGAGAAGCAGATCCACACCACGGTCCGATCATTCATCCAGGCGGGCGGCGTCAAGAGCGCGCACGACTGCAGCGAGGGCGGCCTCGCCGTAGCCTTGGCGGAATCCTGCATCTCCAATCACGTCGGCCGTGAAACCGACAAGCTGCTGGGCGCGGAGATCGATCTGTCCGCGTTTGGCGATGCGCGCCTCGACGCGCTGTTGTTTGGCGAAACGCAGGGACGCATCGTGCTGACGGCCTCCGGAGTGGACGCGGTAAAGATCGAGGAGCGCGCCAAGATCCTGGAAGTCCCGGTCGTGCGAATCGGCAAGGTCGGCGGCGACAAACTGACGATCAAGACCGCGGGCGCGGAGCTGTCGTGGGACCTCGCCGAACTTCACGACCTTTGGTTCAACGCCATCGCGAACAAGATGAAGTGACGCCTCGGCGTTTCCCAACGCGAAGATTTCACCCCACGGATGGCAAAGCCGACCCACGGATGCAGAAATCCTATCCGTGGGTCGGCTTTGCCATCCGTGGGTAAAGAGCTTTGCCCAAACGGCCTCCGAGCCCAGCGAGCCGAACTGGCAACGCGGCCCTCAATCCAACCCGCTGGCCTTCTTCGCGCGGTCGAGGGCCTGTCGAGCCACCTCCCTCGCCTTCGTCGCGCCTGAATTGAGAACCTGGTTCACGTAGTCGAGGTTCTGCTCCAATTCCGCGCGCTTCTTGCGGGGTTCTTCGAAGTAGTTCCAGTAATGTTCGAACAGAGCCTTCTTCAGATCGCCATAGCCCGTGCCGCCGGCGCGGAGACGATCCTCCCATTCCTTGGCGACGTTGTCCGGAGCCACCAGCTTCAGCAACTGGACGGCATTGTTCTTCTCGGCGTCCGGCTTGGGCTCCTCGGGAGGACGGCTGTCCATGACGATCTTCATGATCTTTTTGCGAAGCTTTTTCTCCTCGCCGAAGATCTCGACCGTGTTGCCATAACTCTTGCTCATCTTCTGGCCGTCCGTGCCCGGAACCGTCGCGACGGATTCGCGGATCTCCGGCTCCGGAACAACAAAAGTCTCGCCGTACTGGTTGTTGAACTTGTTGGCGATATCGCGCGCCACCTCGAGGTGCTGCTTCTGGTCCTTGCCAACCGGAACGAGAGTGGAATCAAAGGCCAGGATGTCCGCGGCCATGAGCACGGGGTAGGCAAAGAGGCCATGATTGACCTTTTCCTCGTCGCCGTCGCTGAGCTTGCTGAGCTTGTCCTTGTAGCTGTGGCAGCGCTTGAGCAAACCCATCGGGGTCATCGTGCTCAGCAACCAGGTCAGTTCGGTCACCTCGGGCACATCCGACTGTTTCCAGAAGACCGACTTTTCCGGATCGAGGCCGCAGGCGAGGAAGTCGAGCGCCACATCGAGGGAGTTCTTCCGCCGCTCCTCGGGATCGAAGAGCGAAGTCATCGAGTGGTAGTTCGCGATAAAATAGTAGGCCTCGCCCCGCTCCTGCAACTCGATCGCGGGCTTCATCATCCCGAAGTAGTTGCCGATGTGCAGGGCGCCCGAAGGCTGGATGCCGGACAAAATTCGCATAGGGCGGAGAGCTTACGAAGAACGCGGTGCGATGCAAGCCAGTGTGGTTCGTTGCGGATGATTGTAGCGCGGCCGTCCCGGCCGCGGGTTATGGCGGCGTCCCGCCGCCTGTTCCGAGAGAAACCGGGCGGAGACGCCCGTCGCACCCGCAGGCGAGGACGCCTGCGCTACGCGGCCAACACACCCCACCGACCTCACTCAGAACTTCACATTCAGTTGCGCCGCGAATAGTTGCTCACCCTGTTGCAACGCCCCCTCCAGGCGGCTATAACCGTATTGCAGCTTGGTCTGGATGTGGCGGGTCCAGCGGTATCCGATGGCCCCCTCGATTCGGACAGCATCCCGGTCCCAGTCGGCAAAGCCTCCCGCCCCATTGGGGACTTCATCGAAGATCTGGTGATTCCACCGGCCTGCCGCATAGAGGCGGGGCGTGATCTTGTACTTCGCCTCAATGAAATAGCTGAGGGTATCGGCGTTGCCGACATTGGGTACTTCGAAGCGCGCGGCGATCGCCTCCGCCCAAACCTGCCAGGCATGCCAGGCAAAGGAGATATCCGCGCCGATGGTCAACTGGTTGTGATCCCCCGGGTCGGACCCGGCCGGCAGCGTGGGTTGTGACTCCGGCAACAGATAGGTTCCGTAGCTGAAAGAAGACCCCACGTTCCACATCGCGTTGGGGCGATATCCCAAGCGGCCGCTGACCGTCGGGTTCTCCCAATTGACGCGAAACGGATCCCACGCATAGGGCCGCGAGGAGATCGATGCGTTCTTGAACTCGAAAGCGTAATCGAAGCCTTCGAGCGATCCGAACATGGACGCGCCGCTTGTGTAAGCCGGGCCCCAGATCATCGGCAGCCAGCGGGGTTTATTGTCGCGCACGCCTTGTCTGCCGAGGAATCCGGCCGGCGCGCCGGGAACGCCATGGTCCGTGATGACGGTGACATGTTCATAGGCCAAAGGCGCATTGATAAAAGGGTTGTCCCAAGCCAGATGCCGGGGAACCCAACCGCCGAAAACCGTCGCCATCTTGCCGATCTGGAAGTTCAGCCTGCCGTCCTTGAACGGCCGGTAGCGGAGGAAATACTCGTCCAAACGCGAATCGCCATGGCGGCGGGAACCGGGGTCGAAACCACGATCGAAACGCGCCTGCACCAAGGAGTAGAAATGGTCGCCGAGTTGCGTGTCGAGAAACAGCGACATGCGGGGATTGAAGAAATGATCATCGTCCGGAAACACCAATCCCGGCGGATTCTGATCCACGTAGTAGTATTCCGCGTCGAGTCGTCCACTCAAGTCCGTGCGAAAGAAGCCGTTCGGCGTCTCGTAGGCGAGCGCGTCGTCCACTTGCTCGAGAAAGGTCTGCGCGTTCGTTGCGGTCGTGATCAGCAATCCCGCAACCGCGCACAGGGTCAGAGTGGCACGACGGAAGACTTTCGGCTTTTTCATAGGGTTCAGCAGTTGGAACTTGAGTCGACGGCGGGGGATTCCTTCAGCGAACGAATGCCGAGCAATTTGTAGGCCTGGACCGGCGCGTCGAAGCCCTTGACCCTGAGTTCCGGCATGGGTTCGACTTCCACGTAGTCCTTGAGCTTATCGTAAGTGCCTTGGTCGATGACGGTCTCGTCAACGCCCGCCACGCTGCAGAGCCGCGAGGATAGATTCACGCGCGCGCCCATGACGGTGTAGTTGAGTCGATCTGCTGATCCCATGCAGCCCGCGACCGCCTCGCCGGAGGCCAGGCCAATGCCCATGTGGATGGGCTGCTCGGCGGCCTCGTTCAGCTTCGTGCGCTCCTCGATCATGCGCAGGCAGCAGCGCGCCGCGTTGTAGGCGTCATTGCCATAACTGCGCGGCGCGCCGAACACCCCCATGATCAGATCGCCGACAAATTTGTCCACCACGCCGTCATGCTCGTAGACGATGTTGGTCAGCACGGTGAAATGGTCGTTCATCAGATGAATGACATCCGTGGGCGACATGTTCTGGGTCATGGCCGTGAAGCCGCGGATATCGCAGAACAGCACGCTGATGTCGCGCAGTTCGCCGCCCAACGCGACAGAGCCCGACATCAGTTCCTCGGCCACGTCCTTGTCGGCGACCATGTCGAGCACGGCCTGGTACTTCTCCTTTTGGGCCAATCCCTCGGCCATCTCGTTGAAGGAGGCGGTCAGTTCCCCGATCTCATCGTGATGCCGGACAGGAATCCGGACATCGAAGTCACCCTCCTGAATGGACCGCGTCCCCCTGACGAGGGCGTGAATCGGCCCGGTGAAGCCGCGCGAGATCACCATGCTGATGGCCAGAGCTCCCAACAGCACTGCCGCGCCAAAGGCAACCACCCGGGCCTGCAGGACCTTTTGGTCCGCCAAGGCGCCTTCCAGCGAATAGAGCGCAATCTGGTAGGCCGGCAGAAACTCGGAGTCATTCATCTGCTGAAAGAAGACCTTGTGGGGCGCGTCCCCGATGGCGGTGGTTATGACTCCGGAAGTGGCGCCCCCTCTCTTGATCGCAGCGCGGACGGATTCTTTGAGGCTCGGCAGGATGCTCTCCTCGATTGTTTCCGTATAGAGTTCATCGTTCACCCAGATCCCGCTGCGGATATCCGTGAAGTCCTTCATGGCTTTCTCCATCCCGTCCATGATGGGAAAGCCCAGCACGAGCGCGCCCATGTATTCATCCGTCGCCCGGAGCACGACCTTGGTGACGATGACCTCCATGATCATGGAGCGGTCGCGCATGACGCGTTCCACGTAGCCTATCTTCTGGTCGACGCCTTCGGCCTCCATGGTCCGGGCAACCTGTTGAAAGGCGTCGCGCATTTCATCGGACGCGAAGACGGATTCGATGCCCATGCCGCGAAAAGCGCGTTGGGGTGGGGGCAGTTCCGCCCCCTCGGTGTCGATGAAGCGGATGAGTCGGGGAGCGCGGGCGCGGGGTCCGCGATTGGGGCGCAGGCGGAGGACGGGCGTCAACTCGTCCTCGGCCAGTTTGTAAATGACTTCGAGATCCTCCTCTTCCAGCGCGGCGGCGACGCGGACGGAGCGAACCAGGTCGAGGCACTTCTCCCGGACCCGGGAAAGCCTCGATTCACGCATGCTGTTGAACAGTTCGACCTGGTTGTGGAACTGAATCTCCGACATGCGTTCATGAGCGGCCTTCATGCGATCCTGCGCCACGTAGAGCGTCGCGCCAGTGACGCCGATCACGATCAGCATCATGGCTGCCACCAGCTTGCCCCGGAAACTGAGTGTCGGCGCCGGCATCGGGACTTATTGACCGAGCACGCCGGCGGTGAGGGTTTCGCCGTCCTTCAGGGTGACGGATTTCTCGGCCAGCTTCTTCTTGCCGAGCCAGGCCTTGAGGGTGTAGTTGCCGGCCGGTATGCCTTTCAGGGTGAAGTTGCCTTCCTCGTCGGTCGTTGTGAAGAAGGGTGAATCCACCACGACAATCACGGCGTTCATGTGCTCGTGAATTTCACAATAGAGTTTCACGACTCCGGGCTTGTCGAACAGCACGGTCGCCGGCGATTCGTCCTTCAGGTAGCGTCCCAGGTCGAAGCGCTTGGCCTTGGAGTAGGAAAAGACATTGTGATAGGCGTCGTCGTGATTGGGGAACACGACCTTGGTCCCGACGCGCACGGGAAGCGCGTAGACCTCAAACTGAAAATTGCGCTGCCCCATCTCCACGACAGCCGGGGTCGTATTGGTGACGCCGTTGAAGTCGCCTTCAACCCAGACGACGCCGGCCTGCCCCTTGGGGACGCCAACCTTGCCCGCAATATTGGCGTAGCGTTGGCTGGTAACGGCCGATTTCTTGGAGGGAGGGAGTTTGAGGGAACCCTCGACGTTGCCCTGGGCGTGGCTTCGTGGAGCGACGCCCCCCATTGTCAACGCAGCCACGGCTACGGCAATCAGGGCGTTGGTACAATGAGTAAGGACGGCGGCGACGCGCATGATCTGAAGGGAACCGTTTACGTTACTGTTGAAGTTGCGGACATACTAGCGGAGCGGCGGGCGTAACGCAATGCGTCGGGATCGCCGTGTCAGGCAAGCTTGGTCTGAGTTTCTCGGACCGGGGCGGCGGACGGCGACGAGCGCCCATGCGGAGCATTTCCAGGAAACTGCCGCTAGTCATACATACGACGTTCGGACGGAGGTCGAAGCGTGGTCCAATCACCGATCGGGCGCACAAATCAACCTGGGCGTGAACGAAACCGGGTGATCGAATCGTCTTTCCCCGGCCCTTCACGAGGATTGCCTAGATGGTGAATCGGTGTTGAATTGGCAGGTGCGCTCTTGCGAACGGATGGGCGCGTCGTCAAGTTGTTGTTTCGCTTTTCGAGAACCTTGGAAACAGACCTCGCCATGAGTCACAAGATTGCCATCTCCCTTGCCTTACTTGGCTGTTTCGTCGCCCGAACAGCTTGCGGCCAGAAACTGGCCGCCGACATTCCCTATCTGAAGAACGGCCACGAGCGGCACGTCCTCGACATCTACACGCCGGAGAAAGCTTCCGACAAGAAACGGCCCGTCATGTTCTGGATTCATGGCGGCGGTTGGCGGGTCGGCGACAAGAGCGATGTCGCGCTGAAGCCCAAGGTCCTCACCGAACGCGGCTTTGTCTTTGTCTCCACCAACTACCGCCTTCTGCCCGAGGTCGACATGGACACCTTGATACGCGATGTCGCCAAGTCCCTGGGCTGGGTGCACAGGAACATCGCGAAGCACGGCGGCGACCCGCAGCGCATCTTCGTGGGCGGCCATTCCGCCGGCGCGCAACTCGCGGCCCTGATCTGCATCGACGACCGTTATCTCAAGGAAGAGAGCGTCTCATTCGACGCCTTGAGAGGCTGTGTCCCGGTGGATGGCGACACCTACGACATTCCCAAGATCATCATGACCGCGGAACATCGGCAGGCGCTTTACGGCGGCAAGATGTTCACCTTCGGCCATCGCCAGAAGTTTGGAAACAACCCGGAGAAGCACCTGGATTTCTCAGCCGTGACGCATGTCGCCAAAGGCAAGGGCATTCCACCCTTTCTCATCCTCTATTTCTCCGGCAATCCCGACACTCGCGCGCAGGCCCGCCGGTTGGAATCCGTCCTGCGTGAAGCGGGCCTACCCGCCAAGGCCTACGGCAAGCGCGACAGCAACCACAGCCGGCTGAACAACGACCTCGGCAAGCCGGACGACCCCGCCACCGAGGAGCTCTACAAGTTCCTGGATCCGTTGGTCGGGAAGTAACCCGCTCAATCCAAGGGCAGCAACTCGACCTTGCGGAATTCGCAGGGGTGGCTCTCGCTTTGCAGGGAGATCGTCCCGCCCTCCAGCAGCGAGCCATCGTCCAGTTGCGGGCTGGCGTATTCGAGCACGACCTCGCCGTCGATGAGGTGCTTGAAGCCCTTGGAGCCGTCGACGAGAACTTCCACAGTCACCCACTGGTCGCCGTGGTAGGTCTTCGATTGGGAACTGATGCAATGTCGCTTGAGCAGTTTGCCGTTCATAACGACATCCGTGCCCGGGGTGCAGAGGTTCAGCGTCGTGCGTTCGTCCTTGCCGTTGCCGCCAAGCAACTGCACCTCAATGGAGTTCGGAAAGTCCTGGTCCTTGGCCATGGTCTTGGGAGCCTGACCGTGGAGCATCAGGCCGCTGTTGCGGTAGGCCCATCCGGGACCGCCCTTCAACTGCTCTCCGACAAATCGATACTCCACCCGGAGGCGATAGCGTGAATAGGAAGTCTGATAGAAGAGGTGACCGAAGGTTTCGTTGAACTCGTCGTAGTTCTCGTAATCAACCCGGATCACGCCGTCTTCGACGCGAAAGGTCTTGCGCGGGTCCTCACCGAATGCCTGGTAGCGGATCTTCGGCGTCCAGCCGCTCAGGTCCTTTCCATTGAACAGCTGAATCCAGCCGGATTCGGCGCTCCGTCGCCCCTGGTGTTTCAGCGTGGCGATGAGGTACTCCGTCGGGGTCTTGTGTTTCACATCCGGCGCGCCGGGGTAGACCAGTTCGCAATCGACGCCCTTGGCCTGGCAATGTTCCTGAAGTTTCACGCCGAAGTTGGCGGTGTGGGTCGGGTCCTTCTGGGGCTGGCCCAACGCCGGAGGGCGGGAATAGATGAGATAGACCGGCGGGTCGTCCTCGCTGACGTTGGCGTAGGGCGAGAACTCGTTGATCCACGGCAGAATCTTGTCGCGCTCGGCGAAGAACTCGGCGAACTGCCTCAAGCCGAAGGCGTGCCCCCCATAGCGGCTGTTCGGCGTCCATTCCTTCATCTGCTTGGGATCGAGGGTCGTCTGCGCGCCGGTGACGGCGGCGCACCAGAGGCGGGTGGATTCCCGGGCCACCGGATCGTCGCTCTGTGGATCCGCCAGATCGTCATGGAATGCGAGCCAAAGACTCGAGCACGCGCCAGCCGAACCGCCCGCCGCGCCCACGCGTTCCTTGTCGAGATTCCATTCCTTCGCCTTGCTGCGCACGAACTGCAGCGCGCGCGCGGCGTCGTGCAACGGGGCCTTCACCGGCGGTTCGATGTCGAACTCCGCCGCCTGCGAGACGTAACGATAATTGATGGCCGCCACGGAGATGCCGGCCTTGAGACAACCGGCAACATCCGCAAAGCGCTGCGCCCGCTCCTTGGAACCGCCAGTCCAACCGCCTCCGTGGATGATGAACACCAACGGCGTCGGGGAATCGGATTCCGCCTTCCAGAAATCAATTACGTGCCGCTCATGATCGCCGTATTTGACGCCAGCGATGGTCGGCTTGGGCACGGAGGCATCATAGCGGTTCGGCTTCCGGACACGTTGGGTCTGCTTGGCCTTCTTCGCCTTGGCGGCATCCTGCGACAACGCGGAATACGAGAACAACAGGCAGCCTGCGACACACAATGGAAACAGATTCTTCATAGCCGAGAGCTTAGGGCCCAACCCCGAAATACCCAAGCCTGACATGCAACCCAGCCTCGCGCATCACGCATTGCCTCCCCTGTGCATGGAGTTATTCTCGGATCCATGATGAAAACGGCCCTCCACCTCACCGCCCTGCTCGTTTGGACAAGCAACATTGTCGCCGCCGATGTTTCAACCGCTGTCCGATCGGCCCTTGCCCCCTTCATCGACCAGGGCGAGATTTCCGGCGCCGTGACTCTGGTCGCCCACAAGGGCAAGGTCGTCAGCTTCGAGGCGCTGGGCGTCTCCAATCTTGAATCCGGCCGTCCGATGCGGAAGGACGACATGTTCTGGATCGCGTCGATGACCAAACCGACCGTCGGGGTCGCCCTGATGATGCTGGCGGAGGAGGGAAAGCTGAACATCCACGATGAAGTCGAAGAACACCTGCCCGAGTTCAAGGGCCTGTGGCTGGTGGAGGAAAAGACGCGAAACGAACTGAAGCTCAAGCGTCCCGCGCGCAAGATCACCCTGCTCGACGTGGCCACGCATACCGCCGGCATCGGCAACGCGACCGAACCGCGCGCCCATTCCACTCTGGCGGAACTCGTCTCCCTGATCTCGAAACAACCGCTTCAATTCGAACCGGGCAGCCGCTGGAAGTACAGCACTTCGGGAACGCATGTGCTCGGACGCGTAGTGGAGGTCGTGTCGGGCCAACCTTTTCAGGACTTCATCCAGGAACGGCTCTTCGATCCGCTGGGAATGCAGGATACGACCTTCTTTCCACCCAGGGCCAAGGTCGCGGCCGGCCGGGTCGTCACGCCTTACCTGAAGAACGACACGGTGAAGGAGTTGACCGAGACCGCGGTATCCTTCGTCCGCGGCGATCTGTGGGACACCAAACGCACGGTCAAGCCGGGCGGCGGCCTCTACTCCACGGCCGAGGACATGCGCCGACTCTACCAGATGATGCTCAACGGCGGTGTCTGGGAAGGGCGACGACTGCTGTCAGAGGAATCCGTGCGCGAGCTCACCCGCACACAATCCGGCGACATCGAGACCGGCTTCACCGAGGGCATGAGCTGGGGCATCAAATTCCAGGTGGTCAAGCAGCCCCAGGGCGTGACCGCGATGTTGAATCCCGGAACCTTTGGCCACGGCGGCGCCTACGCCACCCAAAGCTGGGCGGATCCGGTCAATCAGACAATCTACATCCTCATGATCCAGCGACGCGGATTCAAGAACGGCGACAATTCCCCCATCCGAGAAGCATTCCAGGAAGCCGCGGCGGGGGCGCTGCGGTAGACCATCGATGCGCAATCTTCCCCTGTAGCGCAGAAGTCCCGGCTGCGGGTTCCTGCGGCGTCCCGCCACAAGAGGAAGAATTCCGCCTACCCGGGACGAGCGCCCGCGCGCACAATCACGGCAACGGCAGGGGTCGTGAAGATCGCCCGCATCATCACGGAGTCCCGACCCGGAACCCGCGTCCCAAGACCCTGAAACGTGTTGTGTCGACGACCCTGAGGCCCGTTGTCCTTTTGATGGCCTGCTGGACAATTGGGCGCTCAAGGCCCAAAGTCCGCCGGTCTCGAGCGGAGTGAGAACATGTCAAAAGCCGAAGAACAACTTTCGTTGGACACATTTCGCAAGCGAGGTGAGGAGATCAGCAATGCCGCAGGTGTCCGGGACACGATGCACGAGTACTTCTTCGCCTCGGCGCCCCGCTTGTGGCGCTCATTGCGTTTGTTTGACCTGATTGATTCAGATCTCGGCGACGTGCTTGAGATCGGGCCGTTCTTCGGCTACGTGCCCTTCGCGCTTCGTTGCCGCGCATCTTCCTATACGGTTCTCGAGGGGCGGGATCCCGTTGTGGAACCGCTCATGGAACTGTATCGAGAACGCGACATCGCTTGTTCCTATATCGATTTCTTCGACCGGTTCGGTCCGGTTCGCGAAGCGACCCATTGCCTCGATTTGAAGAGCGATTCCCTCGATCGCATTCTCTGTTGGGAGACCATGGAGCACTTCGGGTTCAATCCGGTAAAGTTCGTTCGGGAATTGCTCCGAGTCCTTCGGCCGGGAGGCAGCGCGTGCATCACCGTGCCCAACAGCGCCTCCTTTCAAAACCTGGTCGGGTTGGCGACCGGCCGCGGCGAACAGCACAAGATCGACGGCTACTTCGCCCACGAGGATTACGAGTGCAACGGCCGAAAGGCCTTCTACGGTTTTCACTGGCGGGAATACACCACGTCTGAGCTTCGGCGTCTTTTTGAGAGGGCGGGGTTCGAGGTGAGATCCAGCGGCTCCTTCACGGCATTCCAGGATCGGGAATCCATCGGTCTCGCGCGGCGGTTGGCGCGAGGCGCATCCAGCGCCGCTTCGGCGCTTCTTCCCCGATTTGGACCGAATGCCTACATCTGGGCAAGGAAGCCAGACGTCTCCGGGTAAGTTCGACAGTTCCGCGGGAAGCCCCAAAGACGACCAGGACCGCGCCCGGCTGACTATCCGCCTGAACGTTTGTCGACTTTCGCCGGCCTCCGATAGAGGAAGGCGTCGGAGGTTGCCAGCGACGCGATCAGGGCCTTCATACTGCCCCCATTGTCCTTGTATGCCCGCCACGCATCCTGCAGGACCGGCGCGTCATCCAAGGTTTCGTTGCGTCCCATCCAGAAGCGGAACGCATGACGGACGAACACCTGCTCAACGCGTTCGCTGGCGGCCAACTTCTCGATCATCTCGATCGCATTCGAGACGGGGCCGTCCAACCCGGGATCGCCGGAATCAATGATCTCGCCGCTCGCGTCAACCGGCTTGTCCAACTCGAACTCACGAAAGACGCCGGCGTGGTTGTACATCTCGAAGGGCAGGCCCAAGGGATCCATCTTCTGGTGACAGGTCCAGCAATACTTTTCCTTGGTGACGCGCATGCGCTCACGCAGCGTGTTCTTCGGCTCGTCCGGCAGCATGGCGTCCACCGTGATCGGGACATCCGGGATGCCGCCGCCGAGCAGGCGCTCACGAATCCACTTCCCGCGATGGATGGCGTGGTTGTCCATGGCGTCGGAGTGCGAGACCAAC
Source organism: uncultured Verrucomicrobiota bacterium (assembly GCA_964519245.1). Classification (GTDB taxonomy): domain Bacteria; phylum Verrucomicrobiota; class Verrucomicrobiia; order Limisphaerales; family JAYPEY01; genus JAYPEY01. The sequence continues at coordinate 40,942 of CAZFLK010000002.1, read as the reverse complement.
CAGCTGGGATGGGTCAGGATGCCAAGCCTCCGGCCCTCGGGCAGGGTGGACAAGGTGCGGTCCGGCTTCATCGAGCCACTGCCGAAGCTGCGACGGCTGACACGGGCAAAGATGCGAGGCCCGGAGAGGTCGACGGGCTCGATGTTGTGATTCTCCCGGTCGCGCCGCTTCTTGGTCGCCTGGTCCAGCTTCTTCCTGGCGGTTGAGACAGCCCGCTTTCTCGCGGCGAGATCCCGCCGCTTGGCCCGCTCCTGGTCCGGATTGGCTTTCAGAAAGGTTTCCAGTTCGGCCAACTCCTTCTCGGCCATCTTGAGGGCCTCCCGCTGCTCCTTGGTCTCCGCCTCCGCGGCTTTCTTGGCTGCGGCGACCGCCGCCGCAACTTCCTCCTTGGTGCGCTTCCGTCCGAAATAAGTGTGGTCCGTCCGGGTCGCGACGACCTTGTCGGTGGTCAACAGGCGCTTCAAGACGTCCTTGTCTTCGTCCAGGATCAGCTCGATCAGCCGATCCGTGCTGGCGGCAGCGTCGAACATGGCGCGGTAGTGCGACGTGCCACGCGTGCTGACGCCCGTTGCCGCCAAAGCGCGGGTGTCTTTGCAGATGTAGCCTCCGAGGTCGTGATCGAAGAAATCGCGAAAGAAGCGAAGGACGCGCGGTTTGCGGATACTGTCGTCGTTCAGCATGCGAACGACTTCGCGCCGGACATCTTCCCTGGTCCGCATGCGGCCCTCAACGATCGCCTGGCGCAGCGTTTCGTCGGGTTTGATGTAGCGCAGGGCGTGATTGACCGCGAGGCCAAGTTCCCAGTCCTGCAGCATGATCCGACCGTGCCGATCCGGCTCGCCGCCTTCAACCAACTCCGGCCGGAACAAGGCGTCCCGATCCAGGAAGATGGCGGACAGCCCCATGATGACGCCATCCTCCTTGCCAACCTTGGCCACGGAATCCTTCACAATCGCAAGATAGTCGTCGGACTCCTCGCCGTTCGGCGGCCGGAAGGTCAGCGCCTCGAAGAGGTAATCCACGGCCGCCCGGAGACGCTCATCCGTCACGCCGGAGTCCTTCATCAGGTCATGGACCGGAGTCAGCGGACGGACGACCTTGGCGCTGTAGGTGATGGCGGTGGGCAGGCCTCGAAGATCGCCCGGCGGCTTGACTGCGTCGTAGGTCTTGGGATCGTCGGTGATCTGCTCCGGCATGCCGACCAAGCTCAGCGGGCCGTAGGCCATGTACTTCAGGATGTCCTCGGCCTTGCCCAGGATCTGCGTGGCCTCGGCGCTGTTCACCGTGTAGAAATCCGGATAGTTCTCCAATCCGTGTTTCCGGGCAGAGGAAAGGACGACCGGCACGCTCTTGACTGCGGTGGCGTAGGCGACCGTGCCGCCGATCCACTTGATGATCCGGTCCGTGCCAAAGTAGAGCTTCAACTCGCCGCCGTGATTGGTAGGCACAACATCCCCGCGTGCGCGCAGGCCGGGCTTCTCCGGATCGTAAGCGGGTTCGGTGTTGATCAACTCGTTCAGCCGCGTGATATGCTCCTGCGGCGTGACGCGCCAGATACGGGCGGGAGAAGCGGTCGGCTTCAGCTTGACGCCCTCGGGCAAGGGGCCGAACAGGAGATTGTGATCGACATAGTTGCCCTTGTTCGGATCCAGGTGGGCTTGAAAACCGCCCTTGTCCCGCATGACGCGTTGAAGCTCGGCCACCACCCAGTCGGAGAAACGAAGGCGGTCAATGATGCCCAGCTTCGACTTCTTGGGCGGCATCTCCTGCAGCGTGACCTGCGCCCAGATCGACTTCCAGACCGCGGCGTTGGTCTCGTCGACCGCGCCAAGGTCCTCCAGCGAGAAGTTGCCCTTCTGCGTTTCGTTGTCATGGCAGTCGAAACAATGCTCCTCCAGGAAAGGCGCCGCAAAACTGCGGTAGTTTCCCCGGACGGGTTCGCCGGGGGAATAGGCGTCGGCGGCCCGGGCCTCCGCGCAGATCAGAGCCGCCGCCGCGAAGGCAAAGATGAGTTTCTTCACGCCAGGATTTCCTTGAGGGGGCCGCTGCCGGAGTCGAACTTTTTGGCGAGTTTCTCGCTCATGTTGAAGCGGTCACAATCGACGCCGGCGGAGCGAAGAATGCTGGTGTAGAGGGCGTTGATCGGGCGGGAGCCGTCGAGTTGGGTGAAGCGGCCGGTCTTGAAGGCGCCATGGCAGTTGCCGAGGAGCATTACGGGCCAGTTTTTTCCGCTGGTGTGCTGGGCGTCGGCATTGTTGCTGGTGTAGACGATCAGGGTGTTGTCCATCATGGAGCCGCTGCCTTCCGGAACGCTTTCGAGCTCCTCCATGAGCTTGACCAGCATGCGGCTGTTGTATTGGCGGATCTTGACCCAGATTGGATTATCCGGCTGCTTCATGTGGCCCAGGTTGTGGCCTTGCTGTTCGACGCCGAGGCCCTTCCAGGCTCCGAAGATTTCGCCGCGGCCGGAGCCGATGGTCAGGGTGTTGGTGATGCCGGACTTGAGAGCCGAAACGCCCAGGTCGAGCAGGACGTCGTGCCAGTCGGTTTCAAACTCAGGCTTCGCATAGCGCTCATCCACCTTGGGCGCGAAATTGCGCAGGTGGTCGGAGACGCCGCTGAGGCGTTCGCGCAGGCCGTTGATGTCATTGAAGCCGTGAACATATTGATTGTAACGCTGCTTGCTGGAACCCGGCAGTGAGGCGCCCTTGGCGGAGGCCAGTTGTTCGATGCGGTCGAACATGCTGGAGCGGGCCTCGTGCTGCTGGCGGATCTCCCCCGTGGAGATGCCGCCATAGAGCATCTGATACAGGTGGTTCGGATTGGAATGCATGAAGATCGGCTGCCCCGCGCCGCTGGCCGACAAATTGGCGACCGTGGGCTTGGCCTTCATGTTCTCCAGGGAGTCCATGCCGATGCACAGGTGCGGGAGGAGCGTCTCGGGCAAGACCTTGCTCAATTCATAATCGATGGTGGCGCCGCTCGGCGGAACGCCGTCGCTGCCGCGATAGCCGCCCAAGGCGCCAAAGAAGGCGCTGTGTGACGGACTGGTGTGCAGACCGTGCAGACCATTGATGATGTGGAGCCGCTCCTTGTAAGGCTCAAGCGCCTTGATGGGCTCCGGCAGTTTCGCCTGGGCCAGCGAGCCGCTGTTCTTCATCCCCGTGGGTATGCAGGTCAGGGGATCGAAACCCTGGTTTTGAAGGAAGAAGATGACGCGCTTCACCGCTCCGTTGGCGACAGGGGTGGAAGCCGCCCGGGCAACGCCCGGAAACAGGGAAGAACCCAAAGCGGCGCCCGCTCCGGCCGCCAAGGTCTTCAGCATGGATCTGCGATTGATATGCATGGCTCAGCTTATAAGGGACAGAATTGCCGTTGTCACAGGCTTTTTGACGCCGCCTCGACAGGGAAATTCATCCAGGATACGACGATTCAATCCCCGATTCTGCCATTCTCAAGGTTGATTCTTCCGCGTTCCGCAGGCTGGTTAAGAATCGGTGAACCCGCCCCATGCACAGGATCGGAACAGATTTGTCCAACTGTTTGAAATCAAGCCCGCAACCCATCTCATGGCGACGCTCCATTGTCACATTTTCTCACTCCAAAGCGCTTCCGGCGCTCCGCATGCTGGAAGTGCAGTCATGGCAACCATCCTCATCGTCGACGACGAACAAAGCTTCCTGAACGCCGTGAGCCCGATCGTGGGGCGCAGCGGCCACACCATCCTTCAAGCGACCAACGCCCATGATGCGAGGCAACAATTCACGCGGAACGCGCCCGACCTCGCCATCGTGGACATGATCATGCCGGATACCGGCGGATTGGAGACGATCGCGGAGATGCGCAAGCTGAATCCCGGAATCAAGGTCATCGCCGTTTCCGGCGCGCCGAAGGCCGGTCGCAGCCGGCTGCTGGACTGGGCCACGCGCATGGGGGCCAGTCGCGCCTTTGCCAAGCCCTTTGTCGTTCAGGATTTTCTCGATGCGGTCGACGCGCTGCTGAGGGAAAAAGCCGCCGAGAACTGACCGGGGCGCCGCCGCCTCAACCCTCGATCGGGATCTCGCAGATCGTCCGGAAAGCCGGTGGGGCCCTTGAATCGACCGGAATGCCTTGGGTCGCCGCGCTCAGGGCCGCCAGCAGCGCGGCGGACCATCGGGCAGGTCCGAAAGCGGGAGGAGGCAGGCAGGACAGCGGCAAGGGAACGACATGGCACAGCCTGCCGCCGACGTCATGCCTCTGTCTCGGCGCCGGAATGGCGCCTCGTTGTCGCCGGAAGTTCAAGGAAGTTCAACTTGCCGCCCAGCCCCCCCCCGCCTAGCCTGCCGGAGGTGATTCGCATGGCGCGCGCTGTTTCTCCATATTCCCTCCCCCCGCATTCCACCGGGCTGTCGTTTCCACCGCCCATCCCTCCGGTCGCCAACCAAGGCCGTTCGGCGTCCAGGATGGTTGTCCCGCGCGGCGTTCGGAAACCCTCGAACCACAACCAGCCCCCAATCCCTCCCAGAAATCGAGTGTGAAAAACTACGTTCTCGACACCAACGTCCTGCTTCACGACCCCAGCGCCCTGCGACAGTTCGAAGACAATCGTGTGCTCATTCCCATCGAGGTCATCGAGGAGATCGACGCCTTCAAGAAGCAGCATTCCGAACTCGGCCAGAACGCCCGCTCCGTCTCCCGCGCATTGGACACGCTTCGCGAGCAGGGCAACCTGAGCGACGGCGTCCAGCTCGATGGCGGCGGCCGCCTGAGGATCCTGCTGCACGAGGTCAACGGCAGGGACTACCCGGCGCCGCGCGGCGACAATGGACACGAGACGCCCGGGAAGGGAAACGGCAGCATGAATGTGGACAGCCGCATCGTCGCCCAAGCGCTCGCGGTCAAGGACCAGCAGCCGGACGTCCCGACCATTCTGGTCACCAAGGACATCAACCTGCGCATCAAGGCTGACGCGCTGGGCCTGCAGGCCCAGAACTACCAGTCCGACCGCATCAACCTGCGCAATCTCTATACCGGCGCCGTCGAACTGAGCGTGCCCCATGAGGAGATCGACGCCTTCCACGCCAACAAGGAACTGCCCCTGACCAACGCCGAAGCATTCTCGCCCAACGAGTTCGTCACCCTGGTCGACGAGGCCAACCCGAAGAAGAGCGCCCTGGGGCGGGCCCGACCGGCAGAGGGCAAGGTGGTCGCCATTCTGGACACCCATCGCGGCGTCTGGGGCATCAAGGCGCGCAACCGGGAGCAGCAGTTCGCGTTGGACGCCCTGCTGAATGACGAGGTGAAGCTGGTGACGCTCATGGGCATGGCTGGGACTGGCAAGACCCTGCTGGCCTTGGCGGCGGCCTTGAAGCTCACCGTTCACGACAAGGAGTATCGCCGCGTCATGGTCGCCCGACCCACGGTGTCGCTCGGTCGCGAGATGGGCTACCTTCCGGGCACGTTGGAGGAGAAACTCTCGCCGTGGATGCAGCCGATCCACGACGCGCTGGAGATGCTCAGCGACCTGAACATGGGCGGCGAACGCATGCGCAGTTCCGACCTGTTGAATTCGGGAACCATCTCCATCGAGGCCCTGAGCTACATCCGAGGCCGCAGCATCGCCAACCAGTTCATAATCATCGACGAGGCGCAGAACCTGACGCCGCTGGAAGTGAAGACGATCCTCACCCGCGTCGGCCATGGCACGAAAATCGTATTCACCGGCGACCCTTACCAGATCGACAATCCCTACATCGACGCGGCCTCCAACGGATTCACCTACGCCGTCACCAAGTTCCGCGACCAGCCGATCGCCGCCCATGTGGAACTGAAGAAGGGAGAGCGCTCCCAACTGGCCGAACTGGCCGCCAACATTCTGTAAATGCGGCAAGTCGCGCCTGGACGCCCGGGAGACGAACGGGGCTCCGCTGACCCGGGCTACTTCGGCATGCCGCGGAACTCAGCCAGCATCACGGCGATCCGGTCCAGTTCGCTGCGTGCGGACCCCTCGGGATCGGGATGCCGGAAATGATTCAGCATGATGGCGAACGCCAGCGACTCGCCCTCGGCGGTGTCAACATAGCCGGACAAGGAATGCACATGGCGCAACGTGCCTGTCTTCGCGCGAACATTGCCTTCCGCCCGGGTCCCCCGCATCCGCCGCCGCAGCGTGCCGTCACGACCGGCGACAGGCAACGAAGCCATGTAGACACCCGCGTTTTCGTGTTGTCGCATCGCGCGCAGCAAGGCGACCACGGCCCGGGGCTTGATCAGGCAGGCGCGCGACAATCCAGAGCCTTCGCGCAACATGACGTCCCGCTCCGGGATTCCCGTCTCGCCCAGGAATCGAGCGAGTTCCGCCAACCCGGCCGACTGGCTGGCAACGCGGAAGTCCGGATCGACGCCCCCCTCCTCCAACGCTCCTGAACGAAAAGCCAACTCGCCCACCTGGAGCAGGAACAGCTGCGCGTAAAGATTCTGCGAACGCTTCATCATCACGGGAAGGATCTCCCCGAACGGCCGCGACGCGACCACGCCAATCTCCCTCAGATCCCCAAGATCCGAAAACTCGGGAACCCGGGCTCGTCCGCCGACAATCCTCGATCGGCCTGAGACACGAATACCGCGCTCCTCAAGCAGACGCTCCAGTTGTTCGACGAACAGCGCCGCCGGGTCAGGCGCCGCAACAGCGTCAATATGCGGATCGCCGCCGAGTGGAAGCATCCCCTCGACCAACACGCGATTTCCGCCGACCGGCCGGTAGAGTCTCACCCGTCTTTCGGAGTCGGGTCCGCCGGTCGTGGTCCGGTTGACATATTCGAGCAGCTCCGTTTCCGGCTTGCCGAGGATGCGGCAGGGCGCGCCCTCCTGCTTGCCGGGCAGGATCGTCACATCGATCACGTTGTCATCCACGGTCAGGGCCGAGGTCGCGGCGCCGTAGTATTCCTGCAAATCATCCCAGGCCCAGTCGGCGCCCAGGGGCGGACCGTGAAAGAATCCCTCATCGCCAATGATGGCGCCCGTGATCCGCTTTACCCCCGCCTCCTTCAAGGCGCGATAAACCGGCAGCAACGACTGCCGATAGTCGCCCTCGTTGAATCGCGCGGCAAAGGTCGGATCCCCTCGCCCCCGGACAATGAGATCGCCGCGCAAGGTCCCCGCGCGGGACAGCGGGCCGTTCGCATGAAGCGTCGTTTCGAAGCGAAAGTCGGCGCCCAGACGGTCCAACGCCAGCGCGCCCGTGAACAACTTGGCATTGGACGCCGGGATCAGAAGCGTGTCTGCATTGTGCTCGAACCAGGTCCGGCCGTCCTTCACGGAAACCACCTTCAGCCCCCAGATGGCCCCGGAAAAGCGCGGCTGGGAGATGTGGGTCGCGAGGGCCTTGCGCAACGATTCCAGCGACGAAGCCCCTGCGGCGCAATTCAAGCCGAGGACCAACAGGCCGAAAAACAACCCTTGCCAGCCCCCCGCGCCGTGGCGGCATCCGACCCTCATCCCTTCGCCTCGCCCCGGTAGAACTCCAAGGTCCGGGCGAGCCCTTCCTCCCAGGAGACAAGGACCCGGTAATCGAGGTCGCGTTCCGCCGCGGCAATCTCGGCAAGCGAGGTATGGATGTCGCCGGCGCGCGACTCCTCGAAAACCGGCTCCAACGACTGTCCGGTCAGTTGGTTGATGTCGGCGACCAGCTTGAGCAACGAGATCTTCCTGCCGGTCGCAGGGTTGTAGACCTTGCCCGCGACCTTTTCCGCGGGAGCCTCCGCGGCGAGCAGGTTGGCGGAGACGACATTGTCGATGAAGGTGAAGTCGCGCGACTGGGAACCGTCGCCAAAAATCTTCGGCCGGTCGCCCTGCAACATCGCCGTGCAGAACTTGGCGATCACGCCCGAGTACGGGGAGTCGAAGGCCTGGCGCGGACCGAAGACATTGAAGTAACGCAAGGCCACGGTTTCAAACCCGTAAAGCTGGTGGAAGAGCTGGCAATACCGCTCGCCTCCATACTTCTGCAGCGCATAGGGCGACAGCGGCTCCGGCGGCAACCCCTCATGTTTCCTCTCCGCCGCGGCGTTGCCGTAAATCGAGGACGACGACGCAAACAGAAAGCGCTTCACGCCCGCGTCGCGCGCCGCCACCAGCATGCGCAAGGTCGCGTTGAGATTGTGCTCGTTGCTCTCGATCGGCTCCTTCACCGAGCGCGGCACGGACGGCAGCGCGCCCTCGTGAAACACCCAGTCGCAGCCGGGCATGATCTTGCCCAACAGCTCGGAATCGCCCGCATCGCCCTCAATGAACTCCAACTCATCGCCGGCCCGCTTCCAATCCAGATTCTCCAACCTGCCCAGCGACAGGTTGTCCAGCACGACAACCTTCGCCCCGCGACGACACAACGCCTCCGCCAGATGCGACCCGATGAATCCCGCTCCTCCTGTCACCAACGCTTTCATATCATGCCTTGAAATACTTCTCCGACTTTCCGATCACGCCGTCAAAGGCATTGCGCGTGTCGATGATCAGCTGCGCCTCGTCAGCAATCAGTTGGTAATCCACGTTCTCATGTTTGGTGGCAACCAGAACCAGGTCGTAACCGCGCACGTTCCCCGCGGTCAGTTCGACATTCCTGCGACCCGCAAACTGGGAGTGCTCGCGCGAGGGGCGAATCTCCGGCACGTGGGGATCGTGGTAGTCGACCTTGGCTCCCAGGTCCTCCAGGATGCGCCACAGGACGTAGGCGGGACTCTCGCGATCATCATCCACGTTGGCCTTGTAGGCCACGCCGAGCATCAGGATGCGACTGCCGTTCAGGGCCTTGCCCGCGCCGGACAGGGCCTCGCTCACGTGCTTGACCACGTAGGCCGGCATGGATGTGTTGATCTCGCCGGCCAACTCGATGAACTTGGTCGACTGCCCGTACTCCCGCGCTTTCCAGGTGAGATAGAAGGGATCGATCGGAATGCAGTGCCCCCCGAGACCAGGCCCCGGATAGAACGGCATGTAGCCGAACGGCTTGGTCTTCGCGGCGTCGATCACCTCCCAGATGTCGATTCCCATCGCCTCGTAGACCATCTTCAGTTCGTTGACCATGGCGATGTTCACCGAGCGAAAGATGTTCTCCATCAGTTTGACGGCTTCCGCGACCCGGCAGGACGAAACGGGCACCAATTGCTCGATGGCCGTTCCGTAAACAGCCTTGGCCCGCTCCAGACAGGCCTCGGTCAAGCCGCCGACGACCTTGGGTATCTGGGTGACATTGCGATCCTTGCGACCCGGATCCTCACGTTCGGGTGAATAGGCCAGGTGAAAATCCTTGCCCGCGGTCATGCCGGAGCCCGCCTCCAGAACCTCCCGCAAGTCCGTGTCCGTTGTGCCCGGATAGGTGGTCGATTCCAGCACGACCAGCGCGCCCGGCTTGAGGTGCGGCGCGATGGCTCGACCGGTTTCTATGATGAAGCGAATGTCCGGTTCACGATGCCGTCCCAACGGCGTCGGAACGCAGATGATCACCGCGCCGCAATCCCCCACCCGCGCGTAATCCGTCGTCGCCTCAAAACGCTCCGCAGCCACCGCGGTTCGGATCTCATCCGCCGGAATATGCAGGATGTAGCTCTCGCCCGCGTTGAGTTGCGTGACTTTCTGCTCATCGACATCGAAACCGATGACGCTGGCGCCGGAACGCGCGAAATGCACACACAAGGGAAGGCCCACATAGCCGAGCCCGACAACACCGATGGGTTCGTTCATAATCAATCTGAAAAACGGCCGGGGGTTCGCTGGACGCGGAAGCCGCTTGGAACACGCCCGACTTCCCGGACCGGGCCGCGACTATTTCCAGATCCTCCGACGCTGGCGAGCCTAATCTGGATTTCAGGGTGACGGGTTGGTGAAAACCCCGCAACAGGCTCCCGGAAAGGTCGGACATGGCCCCGAACTGAATGGCCTTCTTCCCGCGCGATTGTGCCGCCGCTCGCTCCGCTTCTCAGTTCGCCTCGCCATTCACCGGCATTCGGGCGTCGATCTCCCGCAGCCAGACGACGAGTTTCTTCTCCAGGCGGCGAGCGACACCCGGCGACGTTTCGGCCAGGTTGTTCCGTTCGCCGATGTCATCGGCCAGATTGTAGAGCTCCAAGGCCCCGTCGCGATAGCGCTTGATCAGCTTGAAGTCGCCTTGACGGACGACGCCGCCCAGCCGGTTTCGCTTGTGGAACGCATAGTTGGGATAATGAAAGTAGATCGCGTCGCGCTTGAGTTGGCCTGCTTGGGTGAGCAAGGGCATGAGGCTCAGCCCATCGATCGGTTGATCCGCGGTCGCAGACAAACCGGCCGCCTCAAGCAACGTCGGATAACAATCCATGCTGATCACCGGCGTATCGCAAGTGGTTCCCGGCGGGACCTTTCCAGGCCAGCGGACAATCCACGGGATGCGGATACCGCCTTCGAACAGCATGCCCTTGAAGCCCCGCAGCGGCCGGTTGTCCCCATTGTAGCCGCCATTGTCGGACTTGAAGATCACCAGCGTGTTGTCGCGCAGCCCCTCCTCATCCAGAACCCGAAAAAATCGTCCAATCTCCGTATCCATGCCTTCGATCATGGCGGCGTAGACCGGATCCTTGATGCCGGGGCCCTGGCGCTTGCGATACTTGGCAATCAGCTTGTCCCTCGCCTGCATCGGATAGTGCACGGAGTAAGGCCACCAGTTCAGGAAGAAGGGACCATTCCGGTTCTTCCGCAGGTAGGCGATCGCTTCATCCGCCAAGCGTTCCGGCAGATACTCGCCCTTTTCGCCATCGGTCAACGCGGGGATGCGGTAGGGCGAGAAATAGCTGGGCGGCCCTCCACGGAAACAACCGCCGATGTTGACATCGAAACCTTGATGCTCCGGGCGAAGCTCCGGTTCGAGCGGCGGTTGCTTCCGGCTCCTCGGCACGTGGGAGAGATGCCATTTGCCGATGTGGGCGGTGGCATAGCCGGCCGCAGAGAGCCGTTCGGCGATGGTGACGTAAGACAGCGCCAGGTTGCGGTCCGTCCGGGGCTCCCGCAGATCGGACCCGGGCAACGAAAAGCCATCTTTGTTGCCCGGCGCATGGTTGGTCAGTCCGATACGCCCCGGAGCCTGGCCGGTCATCATGGCGGCCCGGGTCGGCGAACAGACCGGAGCCGCGGCGTAGGCGTTGGTGAACCGCATGCCCTCCGCCGCGAGCCGATCCAAAGCCGGCGTGTCGAGGCGCTCGTTGCCCTGGCAATGGAGATCCATCCAGCCAAGATCGTCGGCCATGATCACCACAATGTTGGGCCGCGCCGCGGCAGCCAGCGCTTCCGAACCGAGAAGGAGTGACAACAGGACGCCGAGAGGAACCATGAAAATGCGTGGCATTCGACGACTATTCGCCGGGCGACGGGCAATGTCGAGACGCAGTCGGGTTCGGAAAGAACGGATCGTCAGCGGCCGCCGCAGGAGCCCGCCAAAAAAGAAGAGCCCCGGAAATCCGGGGCTCTCGACAAACTGATTGGAACGGGGCGCCTCAGGCGAACTGAAGCTGGGCGGCCTGAACGGCCTCCTTCCATTCCTGGATGGCGTGGCGCAAATTCTTCCGCGCGTCATAGAGGTCCTCATGGATCTCGGCGAGCTTGTCCTTGGAAGCCTCCATCTGCTTGCCGGCCGCCTTGCGGTAATCCGCGAGGCGCGCCTCCCAGTTCTCTTTCGCGTGCTGCAGCGATTCCTGGGCCGCTTCCAACAACTTGTGGCCGGATTCCGAGAGACTGATTTTGCCGGACTCCAACTTGGCGTCGAACTGGCGACGTTTCTCGGCCAATTCAGCGAGCATGATCTTCTCCCGGTCGACCGTGCGCAGGTCGCTGGCCATGCCCACCTTGGACAAGGTCCAGATGCTCCACTTGGTGGGATCGAACTGCCACGGCTTCACGCCGTTGCGATAATCGTGCTGAAATTCGTGGTGAAAGTTGTGGTAGCCCTCGCCGAAGGTAAACAAGGCCATGAAGCCGCTGTCCCGCGCCGTGCACTTGGTGGAGTAAGGGCGACGACCAATCGTGTGACACAGGGAATTGATGAAGAAGGTCATGTGGTGAACGAACACCACCCTCGCCACACCGGCGATGAGAAAGCCGCCCAGGGCGCCAACCCAGCCGTTCCAGAGATAACCCAGCAAGGCCGGCACGACGAAACTCACCAAGAGGGCAATGGAAACATAATTTCGATGCTGCCACATCACCATCTTGTCCTTCTGCAGGTCCTTGACCCAGGTCATCGGACTGGGAACGTTCACGCGAAACAGGATCCAGCCCATGTGCGCATGAAAGAACCCCTTGCTGATGTCGTAGGGATCCTCGTCATGATCGACGTGCTTGTGGTGACGCCGATGGTCGGCGCACCACCGCAGAGCGGAGTTCTCAAAGGCCGCGGCCCCAAAGACCAGGGTGGCCAACTTCACCGGCCATTTCGCCTTAAAGGAAAGGTGCGAAAACAACCGGTGATAACCCAATGTAATGCTCAACCCGGTCGCAATGAAATACAGGAGGAACATCCCCCCCAGGAACCAGTCCATTCCAAAATGCAGGATATATGCCGGTACGGCCGTCAACGTGACCAACAGCGTCGAAATCAGAAACGCGCTGTTCATCCAGTCCACCTTGTGCCAAGGGTAATTCTTCATAATGTCTTGCTCTGCTTGCTAAAAATCAAATGCGGCGCGGATTGCCCACCAAGGACCGGCGCGCCGCAAGGCTTTGTGAATCGTTCTACCCGGCCGCCGCCGCCGGTCGCAACAACGCAACCCGTTGGGACGGTTCCAGATAAAACAGCAGATAGATTCCGTAGATCTGACGAAAAGGCAATTATTCTTTCCAGAAATTGTTGCCAATATTGTCCCGGATTTTGCGTCAATCGCGCAGGATTGCCTCGCCCGCCAATTCAAACCGCCCCGATTCAGGACACCAACAGAAAGTTTTCGCCCGAATCGGCCGCCCGCACCTGACTGATAGAACCAGATAATACACCCCGGGAAACAGGGGCCTGCCATCGTCCAACGCCCGGTTCACATCCTCTTCGGAGAAATACGCCTCCGCATCGCAGTGCGAATGGTAGACTGCGGCGATGCTTTCGCCGCTCTTCCGGCAGGCCCGATCAATCTGAAGCAGTTCCCGGGGATCAAGGAAATAGGCGTTCCTTGACGTTCGGGGGAAATTCGCCGGATCCGACCGATGGTAGCGATCCTGGGCGTTGACGCATTCCCTCAGGCGCAGGGGGGGCGCGGGACTTCCGCCCGCCCGCAGGAGCAACCCGCAGCATTCGTTCGGGTAGTCACGACGCGCATGATCCACCAACGCGCGAGTCGACTCCGCGTCCAGCCACGCCAGCCTCTCCCCTCCGGCGCTCGCCAGGACCATTCCAGGGTCCACGGGGTCCTTCTCCAAAACCTCGGCCGTCTTCAAATCACCCCCGCCGGCGGCTCCACGATCTGCTTCTCTGACGCGGCGACGATGCAGGTCACGGTGGCGTCCCCGGTGACATTGGTGACGGTGCGCAGCATGTCGAGGATGCGGTCGACCCCGGCGATCAGGGCAATCCCGGCGCCTGGGGCGCCGATCGCCTCAAGAATCACGATCAACATGACCATGCCCGCGCCCGGCACCGCGGCGGTCCCGATGGAGGCCATCACCGCAGTCATCACGATGGTCAACTGATGTCCCATGGTCAGATCCATGCCGGTCGCCTGCGCAATGAACACGGCGGCGACGGCTTGGTACAAGGCCGTTCCATCCATGTTGATCGTGCCCCCCAGGGGCAGCACGAACGAGGAAACCTCCTTGGACACGCCGAGACTTTCCTCGCAGCGTTTCATGGTGACGGGCAGCGTCGCCCCGCTGGAACTGGTCGAAAAGGCCAGCAACTGCGCCGGCGCAATCCCCTGCAGGAACTGCTTGATGGAAAACGGTGTGAAGGCCTTGAGCAACACGAGGTAGACGAGACACATGTGGACGAACAACCCCGCAATCACGCACGCCGCGTAGAATCCCAGCGACTTGATCAGCGACACGACCGACGCCGGATCGTCCTTGGCGATCTCCGTAATGGCGTCCGCAATCAGCGCAAACACGCCAATCGGCGCAATCTTCATGATCAATTTCACCATCTCGATGACGATCTCATTGAAGCCGCCCACCACATCGATGACGGGCTTCGACTTGTCGCTGTGCAAGCGCACCAGGGCGACGCCGGCCAGGATGGCGAAGAACACCATCTGCAACATGTTCCCGTTGCCGGAAGCGGACAGGAAGAAGTTGTCCGGGATCATGTCGACCAAGGGCTGCAGGGCCGGGCGTTTCTTCACCTTCTCCGCCGTCGCGGCCTTGGTCTTCAACCCTTCGTCGTTCTCATACTTCTTGGCCAACTCTGCGCGGGTTTGTTGGTCCAGCTTTTCACCCGGCTTGACGACATTCACCATCAGAAGGCCGATGACCACCGCCACGGCCGTCGTCAGGACGTAGATTCCGATGGTCTTGCCGCCCATCCGGCTCAGCTTGTTGACATCGGACAACGAGGAAACGCCCAGCATCAGCGAGGTGAGCACCAGCGGCACGGCAATCAACTTGAGCAACCGCAGAAAAATCTCCCCCCAGGGCGCGACCCAGTCCTCCACGAATCCGCGCCAACCAAACTTTGCCGCCACAACCCCGAAAACGACCCCGAGAATGAGCGCGACGATGATCTGCCAATGAAGCTGTCTATGCCATTTCATGAATTGCGTTGGATGGTGGCACGCGAAGCGGGGGAAACAAGCCCCAACCATGGGCGCGATCGAGGTCGGACGTCAGGCTGCTTTCTTCCCGGTCCGGACGTCCGCCTGCTGGGTGGCGACAATCCTGAACTCCGCGAGCAGGCGCGCGCGCGCATCCAGACCGTAGAAGAGACTGAACGCCAGGCTGATGACAAACCAGAGGGCGGTGTGGCCTTCCTCCCCGACATTCGGTCCGCCGCTGGGAATCTCGATCGCCAGGAAGGTCAGGAAGTAGATCAACCAGGGCAGGAACAGGATCCGCCAAATCGAACCCAACGTGGCGCGCGTGCCGTGCCTGGCGCGCAAGCCCAACCACATCCCCAGCCACGCCAAGGCCAGTGAGTCGACCACAAGCACAATCATGCCCGCCAGGATCATCAGGACCCATTCGCGCTCACCGCGCCAAACCAGCAGGAGAAGAAAACTGACCGACAGCGCGAACAAGACCGGTCCCGCAAATTGCCGTCGCAACGCCAGCATCTGCCCTTCCAGGATCTCACGCACACTCAACGGCGTGGCGAGCAGGAGTTCCAACGCCCCGCTGCGCCGGTCCTCGCCGAAGCGGTGGCCCGCTTCCATGGCCATCCAGACCTTCAACACGAGATAGCAGACCATCAGAACCAGGGCCTGGTAGAACTGATCAATCCAGCCGCGACGGTCTTCCAGATAAGCCCATAGCCACAGCGTGCCCATCAAGCCGAACACGCCCCAGACCACCGTAGGCTTGATCCGGTCGCGCGCCGCCACCCAGAAAAAGCTGTTCACCTCCTGCAGCCGATGTTGGTAGGCCTTCCGCTCCTCGCCGGTTCCGTAACACCATTGCTTCCAACGTTCGCGCAACCGCAATCCCGCGGCGCTCACGGGACGATCCTTCCAACGATTGGGCAGCGTCCGGCAACTGAACAGCAACAGCCCCCAGCTCAGCGCATGAAGCAGCAGGAACGAGGTCACGAAGGCTTCCCGCGCCGAGGCCCGCGTCACCGCGTCCGTGCTCGCCATCGCCAGGGTGAAACAGGGCGAGGGAATCAGGACATACCGGGCCAGGATATCGCTGACGCGGAATCGCGCAATATCATCCAGGATCCAGGAAAGCATCGGCAGCCCGACCGCAAAGAACGACACGGTCAACAACGTCGCGCTCAAGGCCCGTCGCTCCTTCAGACTGATGGTCGAAACCGCCATGCCAACCGAAAGTGAGAAGAACAACGCATTGGCCAGGGCCGCCAGCGTGCGCAACAACCGCTCCACCTCCAAGCCTCCCAGCAGCAGCGAAATGGCCAGCAATGGGAATACTGCGATCAGGGAGAACACCGCGTTGAGCGAGGTCGCCGCGAGCTTGCCAAACACGATGTCAAAACCCTTGAGATCCGTCAGGAACAAGAGCCCCAAAGTGCCCTCCCGGCGTTCCTCACTGACGCAGTCGCAGGTGTTCACCATGCCCGCAATCAGACATAGGAAGAGTGACGCCCAGGCCAATGTGTGGAAGAACGCCAATCCCAGTTGCACCGAAGACGCATTCCGCCCCATCGAGACATTGACCAGGAGAACCAGCAGCAACGCCAACGTCGCCGCCGAGACGCGAAACCAATAGGTGGACGCTCGCCGCGCGCGGATTCGCAACTCCCGTCCAACAATGGGCAACAACGTCATCGGGCGCGGACTCTAGAACGCCCGTCCCAAAATCCCAAGCGCCCAAATCCACTCGGCCCCGCCCCGCGCGCGCGTCGAATCGCTCCTTGTGGGAGAGTCAACGCCGGGCGATAACCGATCCCATGATGATCTTCCGCATACAACGCGCGACGCTCGCGCTGCTTCTTCTCGGCGGCGCCGCTTTGCAAACCGACGCCGCCGAGGACCCGTTCACCTTCACCGCCCCCAAGGCCTGGCGCTCCGAGCGCATCCCCTTCCCCCTCGGCTTCGCCCCGGCGATGACCTACCGGGGTTTCGAGGAATTGCGCTTCGGGCCGGGCATGTTCCAACCCGCCTCGGAGACCTACTGGACCTACGCCTTCTTCTGGTGGCTCAAGGGGAATCAACCGATCGATAAGACGACCCTGAAGCGCGATCTGGAGGTCTACTACAAGGGACTCAGCCGCGCCGTCGGCGGCTCCCGAAACCTGAATCTGGACCTGACCAAGGTAAGCGCCGCTGTCACGCGGTCGGATGCGGACGAGACCAACGGCTCCGGCATCCACAAGGTCCGCTACAAGGCCGATCTGCAAACTTACGACGCCTTCGCAACCGGCAAGCTTCTCGAACTGCGAGCGGAGATCTCCGTCCATTACTTCCCCAAGTTGGACCGCACCTGGGTCTGGTTCAACGTTGCGCCAAAGGCCGCGAAGGACAGCCACTGGAAGACCATGCGCTCCATGCGGGATTCCTTCGCACCTCGATAGGAAGCGCGCTCCCATTCTGCGACCCGAAGGGCCAGCCCTATCTCTGTGCGGGGATGCGCACGCAGCCCCGAGAGGTGGATTCGGATTGTGTCCCGCCATGCCTCAGGATTGACGAAACCATAAATATGGTTGATGGGTATTTGCATGAAGACGACGTTGGAAATACCTGCCCCGCTCTATCGTGAGATCAAGGCGCATGCCGCGGCGCGCGGGCAGACGGTCAAGGTGTTCGTCAACGAGGCCGTCGAGGAGAAACTGGGGAGGGAGAAACCGAAGGCGGGCGCGCAACGCGGTTGGCGCTCCGTGTTCGGTCGGGCTTCGACGAAGAGCGTGCAACAGGCGCAGGAAGCCATCGACTCCGAGTTCTCCCGGATCGATCCGGAGGATTGGCAGTGATCCTGGACACCAACGCCGTCTCGGCGTTGTTCGCGGGCGATACGGGCCTCGAGGCCGTCCTCGCGAATCGGGAACGACATCACGTCCCGGTGATTGTCCTCGGAGAGTATCGCTACGGCATCAAGGGCTCGCGTAGCAGCGCAAAGCTCGATCTGCTGTTGGATCACCTTGAAAGCGAATCGGATGTGTTGCACGTCGATCCCATCACCGCCCGAACCTACGCGGAGATCCGCAGGGAGTTGAAAACCGCCGGGCGTCCCATTCCCGAGAATGACATCTGGATCGCCGCCCTCGCCCGCCAGCACGACCTGCCTGTCGTGAGCCGGGATTCACATTTCGATCACGTGAAGAAATTGACACGGGTGGATTGGGATGGGTGATCCCGGGCCTTCAGCCCCGAGAGGCGCCATAGGTTGCATCTCAAGTTGCTGAACGGAGGCAATGGGTTGAATGCTCACGCTCGGAGTCCTTGGATTCTCCCCCCACAAAAAAAACGCGCCGCCTTGCGGCGACGCGTTTGTGGTGATTGGATTGTGAGGCTGGCTCAGTCCTGGGTGGCTTCGGCGTTTTCTTCGGCGGGATTGTCGTCGCCGCCTTCGGCCTTGGCTTCGCCTTCTTCTGCTCCGCCTTCGCCCATTTCCTGGTCGCGCTCTTCCATCGCGGCCTTGCGGGACAGCTTGACGCGGCCCTTCTCGTCAATGCCGAGGCACTTGACCCAGATTTCATCGCCCATCTTGACGATGTCCTCGGTCTTGCGGACGCGGAAGTTGGCGAGCTCGCTGATGTGGCAGAGGCCGTCCTTGCCGGGGAGGAACTCGACGAAGCAGCCGAAATCCTTGATCGTGACAACCTTGCCGCGGTAGATCCTGCCGACCTCGGCTTCGGCGGTCATGCCTTCGATCTGCTCCTTGGCGATCGCCATGCCTTCCTCGGCGATCGAGTAGATGTGAACGCTGCCGTCGTCGTCGATGTTGATCTCGCAGCCGGACTCTTCGACGATGCGCTTGATGTTCTTGCCGCCGGGGCCGATGAGGGCGCCGATCTTGTCCGGGTTGATCTGCAGCGTGATGATGCGCGGGGCGTACTTGCTCATCTCCTCACGCGGGCCGGCCAAGGTCTTGGCCATCTCCGCCAGGATATGAGTGTTCGCCTTGCGGGCCTTCTGAATGGCCTCGGCCATGATGTCGAGATTCAACCCCTTGAGCTTGAGGTCCAACTGGAAGCCGGTGATGCCCTTGGCGGTGGCGGCGATCTTGCAGTCCATGTCGCAGTAGGCGTCCTCCCAGCCGATGATGTCGGTCAGCAGCTTGTAGCGGGAGATCTTGCCCTCGTCGTCAGACTCGGTGCAAAGGCCGATGGAGATGCCGGCGCAGGGGCTGCTCATCGGCACGCCGGCGTCGAGCATTGCGAGGCTGCCGCCGCAGACGGAGGCCATCGAGGTGGAGCCATTGGACTCCATGATCTCGCTGGTGATGCGGACGGTGTAAGGGAAGTTCTCGTGGTCGACGAGCGAAGCGAGCGAACGCTCGGCCAGGGCGCCGTGACCGATCTCTCGACGGCCGGGGCCCATGATGCGGCCGGTTTCGCCGACGGAGTAGTTCGGGAAGTTGTAGTGCAGCATCAACTGCTTCTCGGTCGGGCCGCCGGTCCAGGCGTCAAACTCCTGGGAGTCATCCGTGGTGCCGAGCGTGACGATGGCCATGCCCTGGGTCTCACCGCGCTGGAAGATGGCGGATCCGTGGGTGCGGGGCAGAACGCTGGCCTCGGTGTAGATCGGGCGAACGTCGTCGAAGCCACGGCCATCCTGACGCTTGCCGTCGTTGATGATCAGGCTGCGGACCGTCTCCTTCTGCAACTGGTAAAAGGCCTGCTCGACGATGAAGCCGGTGACTTTCTCTTCGCCGTGCTTCTCGATCATCTTGGCGGCGACTTCCTCCTCGATCGCCTTGCAGGCGTCCTGACGCTTGAGCTTCTCGGGGGTCAGCAACGCCGGTCCGAGGCGGTCGCCGACCAGCTCACGGAACTCGGCCATCAGGTCGTCCGGGACGGTCTTCAGCTCAATCTCGCGCTTCGGCTTGCCCGCCTTCTCTGCGAGTTCCTTCTGCGCGGCGATCAGCGGCTGGCAGGCTTCCTGACCGAAGGCCAGCGCCTTGATGAAGTCCTCGTCGGAGATCTCGTCCGCCGAGCCTTCGAACATGACGACGTCGGTCTCATTGCCGACGTAGATCAGGTCAAGGTCGCTGTCCTCGCGCTCGGTGTGGGTGGGGTTGGCGACGAACTCGCCGTTGACGCGGCCGACACGGACGGCGCCCAGCGGACCGGCCCACGGGATGTCGGAGACCATCAGCGCAGCGGAGGCGCCCATGATGCTGAGAATGTCGGAATCGTTCTCGCCGTCGGCGCTGAGCAACAAGCTCTGCACCTGCGTCTCATTGTACATTCCCTTGGGGAACAGCGGGCGGATCGGACGATCCGTCATGCGCATGGTGAGAATTTCCTTCTCGGAGGGGCGTCCCTCGCGCTTGAAGAAGCCGCCCGGGAACTTGCCGGCGGCGGAGGATTTCTCACGGTAATCGACCTGCAGCGGGAAGAAGTCCTGTCCTTCCTTGGCCTTGGCGGCGGCGACGCAGGCAACCAGAATGACGGTCTCGCCCATCTGGATCGTGACGGCGCCGGAGGCCTGCTTGGCCAGTTTGCCGGTTTCAATGCTGATTTCCTTGTCGCCAAGCTTGGCGGTGACTCTTGTTGCTTCCATTGTCTTCTTTCATCTGCGCCCGCCGGCCCAGAGGAACTTCATTCAGCGTCCGGAGACATACCCGGGGCGTTGAATGAAATTTCCCTTGGCTGGCGGGCGACGGGTTGAGGTGAGGTGTTGTTGTGAGGGTTTTGAAAAACGCACCGACCGGACACAACAAATCGGTCGATGCGTGAAATCATCGGGAAAACCTGCTCAAGGCTCGAGGAATCGGAATTTGAAAAAGCTGAACGAATCCGCCAACCGACGGATTCGTTCCAAGCGGGCGCGTTTCCTAACGGCGCAGCTTCAACTTCTTCGTGAGCGCGTGGTAGCGGTCGGTATCCGTATCATGGAGGTAATCCAGGAGGCGGCGACGCTGTCCCACCATCTTCAGAAGGCCGCGGCGCGAGCTGTGGTCCTTCTTGTTCACCTTCAAGTGACCGGTCAATTCATTGATGCGCTGCGTCAACTTCGCAATCTGCACGTCCGCGGACCCGGTGTCCTTCTCATGCAATCGGACGTCTTCGATAATCTTTTCGATCTTGTCTGCCATAACCCTTCGTGGTTCGGATTGTTCGTCTTTTCTCTTAGCGGAAAGCGGTCAGCATAGAAATCTGAACCAGGGGTGTAAAGGTATTTCAGCAGTTATTTTAAGGTCGGATTGACGGTCTCTGAGGCCTTCGAGGGAGGCGTCCACCGCGCCGCGCCAAACTCCCTGAATTCCCCCTCCCCTGCCGTTCGTCAATTGCTTGACGCGCCCATGGGCGGCGCCTATCACCGAACGACACCGATTCCAAGAGTCATGAGCCAAGATCGCCAATCCCCCGCCCCCTCGTCTCGCCGCCGCTTCCTCAAGACCTCCTCCGCCGCCATGGCCGCGGGAACCCTCGCCTCAACGCTCCCCTTCCCCAACGCCACCTTCGGCGCCCCCATCAGCAGGAAGCTGAAGGTCGGCCTCGTCGGCTGCGGCGGGCGCGGAACCGGCGCGGCGGCGCAAGCAATGGAGGCGGACAGCAATGTGGAGCTCTGGGCGCTCGGCGATGTCTTCGAAGATCAGATCACCAAAAGCCTGAACACCCTCGAAAAACAGATGGGCGCCGATGGCAATGGCGACAAGCTCAACGTCAAAGCGCGCAAGTTCGTCGGTTGGGACGCCATCGATCAGGTCATCGACAGCGGCTGCGACGTGGTCCTGCTGGCCACGACGCCCCACTTCCGCCCCCAACAACTGCGCAAGGTCATCGAAGCGGGCCGGCATTGCTTTGCCGAAAAGCCGGTGGCCGTCGACGCCCCGGGCGTGCGCTCGGTCCTGGAAACGACTGAAATGGCCAAACGGAAGGGCGTCTCGATCGTGTCCGGACTCTGCTGGCGCTACGAGACCGGCATGCAGGAAGTCATGCGCCGGATCCACGAGGGCGCCATCGGCGACATCGTCTCCCTGGAGTCCACCCGCTACGGGCGCGGCGTTTCCAAGCTGGCCAAGCGGCAACCCGGCTGGACCGACATGGAGTACCAGATGCGCAACTGGTACTACTACACTTGGCTGTCCGGCGACTTCATCGTCGAAATGTTCGTGCACGAACTGGACAAGATGGCCTGGCTGATGAACGGCGAGTACCCCGAGCGCTGCATCGCCTCCGGCGGCCGCATCGCCCGAACGGGACCCGACTACGGCCATGTCTTCGACCACTTCAACGCGACCTTCGACTACGCCAGCGGGGCGAAGTATTACGCCCAGACCCGACACGAACCCAATACGGACGGCCTCTGGCGCGACCATGCGCATGGCACGAACGGCTGGTGCGACATGATGAAGTTCACCCTCTACGACAAGAAAGGGAACCCGACCGACCGCCTCGCCAAGAAGCGCACGAACATGCATCAACTGGAGCACAACGAAATGTATGCGGCCCTGCGCCGGGGCGAGATCATCAACAACGGAGAATACATGGCCAAATCCACCATGATGGCCATCATGGCCCGCATGTCCGCTTATACCGGCAGGTCCCTGACCTGGGACCAGGCGATGAATTCCAAGGAAGACCTGAGCCCGCCCAGCTACGCCTGGGACCAATCCCTGCCCGAACCGCCCGTCGCCAAACCCGGCGTCACCAAGTTCATCTGACACATCAACCCGATTTTCCGCTTTCACAACACAACGGTCGCGGGCAGCCTCTCCGGGACCACTGTCAATAGAACCCTCGACGCCCGAGGCGCGTCGAACTTGATCAAGCCATGAGCCAGGAAATACAGAAACCCGATTCCCAATCGACCCGACGCAACTTCATCAAGACCTCCGGCGCAGCCGTGGGCGGCGCGACGCTCGCCTCCACCCTGGCCTTCCCCGGGGTGAACTTCGGCGCGCCCGACAGCCGCAAACTGAAGATCGGCTGGGTCGGACTCGGCGGCCGCGGCACCGGCGCCATCAACCAGGCGCTTAAGGCCGACAGCAATCTCGAACTCTTCGCCATGTGCGACGTCTTCCAGGACAAGGTCGACAAGGCCGAGGAAGCCGTGAAAAAGATGCATCCGGACTCCTACAACGTCGGCTCCCGCAAGTTCACCGGCCTCGACGGCTTTCAGAAGGTGCTGGAGAGCGGCGTTGATGTCGTGCTGCTGACCACCTCCCCGGGCTTCCGACCACAGCACATCGCCGCAGCGGTCGAAGCCGGCGTTCACGTTTTCGCCGAGAAGCCGATGGCCACCGACGCGCCCGGCGCGCGCTCCGTTCGCGAGAGCGTCAAGAAAGCCAAGGAAAAGGGCCTGGCGCTCGTCGACGGCTTCGTCTGGCGTTGGACTTACGCGCAACGCGACACCTATGAGCGGATCATCGGCGGCGACATCGGCGATATCCGGACGGTCTACTCCTCCTACAACAGCAACGCCCGCCAACGCTACCCGACCTGGGGCCGTCACAACACCAAGACGGACCTCGAGTTCATGATTCGTCGCTGGTACTACTTCACCTGGCTTTCCGGCGACCACTGCGTGGAGCAGGCCGTGCACTCCATCGACAAGCTGAACTGGGCCAACAACGACGCGCCGCCGCAATACGCGATCGCAACCGGCGGCCGCCAGGTCCGCACCGAGGAGAAGTTCGGCAACATCTACGACCACTTCGCCATCGAGTATCACTGGGAAAGCGGCGTGGACGGCTACCACTTCTGCCGCCAGCAGGACAACACCGAGGGCGGCGTGCTGGATCGCGTTTACGGAACCAAGGGCGTCTACAACGGCGAGTCGGGCAGCAAGCGACACACGCTGATCGGTCCCGACATCCGCTGGCGCTGGCAGGGCGACCGCAAGCAGAACGGCTACCAGACCGAACACGACGAGATGTACGCCTCCATCCGCGCCGGCAACCCGATCAACACCGGCGAGCGCATGATCAACACCACCATGACGGCCATCATGGGCCGCATGGCCGCCTACACCGGCAAGAAGATTACTTGGGAACAGGCCTGGAACTCGCAGGAGAAACTCGTTCCGGACAAGCTCGACTGGGATATGGAATTCCCCGTCCGTCCCGTCCGCATGCCCGGCAAGACGCCGTTCGTTTGAGCGCCAGGACACAAACAGATTCAACGCCGAGGCCGGTCCGCAAGGACCGGCCTTTTTCTTGTCGCGGAATGGTGTCCATCACGCCCCCAAGAGAGTCCCAGGGACCGCCTTGGCAATTCGGAGCGCCGAGCATCGCTCGGCATACCGTGCGGCGTTCCAAGCCAATGCCGAGCATCGCCCGGCGCTCCGAAGGCGGGAAGCCCCGACAGGTCGGAGTCTTGATGTCAGGGATGAGACGGGCTTGAAACGCCGAAGCAGGGCAAACGGGATAGATCCCGTTCTACGAAAAACGGCCGCCCGAATCCGGGCGGCCGTCCTGGGAAAACCTCTTTGGCGGGCTTACTTGGCCAAGGCCTTCTTGACCTCTTCCTCGAGGCGTTTGCCGCGGAGGTTAGAAGCGATGATCTTGCCCTCGCCATCGATGAGGTAGGTTGTCGGGAAGCTGTTGACGCCATACTTGGACGCGATGACGCCGCCTTCATCAAAGTGCTGCGTCCAGCCCATCTTCTCGTCCTTGATGAAACCCTCGAGCTTGGCCCGGTCCCGATCGAGGCTGATGCCGATGACATCGAATCCCTTGGCCTTGTAGTGCGAGTAGGTCTCCTTCACATGGGGAAGTTCCGCGACGCACGGACCGCACCAGGTCGCCCAAAAATCGATCAGCACGACCTTGCCCTTGTAATCCTTGAGTGAAAACGCCTTGCCCGCGAGGTTCTTGCCTTCGAAGTCCGGGAACGGCTTGCCGACCACGAGGCTCTGCTTGATCTTCTCGCCTTCGGCCTGGGCCTTCATGCTGGCCAGGATCTGGTCCACTTGCTGTCCCTGCTTGGTCTGGGGGAAATCCTTCTTCACCGCGGCCAGCAGCTTCTGCGCCTCATCGGTGTTCTGAAAAACCTGGGCGTAAAGCATCGCCTTCATGAAGAGGATATTGGCCACGTCATCTGTTTTCTGCCCCTGGTACTTGGCCATCAGCGTGTCGAACTCCTTGAGTTCCGCCGCGAGCGCCTTCTCCGTGCGCTCGCCTTCGCGCAATTTGCCCTGAATCTTGGTGAACAAGGCCTGGAAATCAGCCTTGGGATCGTCCTTGGCGTCGGCGGCAAAAGTCGGAGTGGAAAGGAGCAGAAGCGCGACCGAAAGCAGGCCGAGGAGGGATTTGATCTTCATGAGGAATTGGATTGAGTGAGCGAATGTGTTGATTGCGGGTCAACCGCCTGAGCGGCGACCTGACCACTATCAGACGACTGGCGCAAGGGATTTATTTCATGGCGAAGCCAAGTTTCCATCGGCAGGATGCCGTGTTATGGCAACGATTTCAGTTGGCGTGATCACGCACGAACACGGGGCGCATCTGGGCGCCTACTTCGACGCCTTGGCCGCCTGCGACGAAGTGGAGAACGTCGTTCTTTCCGATCCCAGCGGACGATGCTTCCAGTCCGCGCGGGGGAAACTGGGCGAAAAGCTGGCTGCAACCTACGACAGTCGCGACGCCCTGCTGCGCGAGGCCGCGCCAGATCTGGCTTTGGTCAGCTACGAGGCCGTCCAAGCGCCGCCGGAGATCAACGCGGCCTTGGAGGCAGGCTGTCATGTCTTTGCCGAGAAGCCCGCCTGCGTGCGCGCGGCGGATTTCGAGAAGCTCGTCCGCAAGGCCGAGTCGCGGAAACGTCATCTCATGCTGGCCTTGGCGAACCGGGTGACACCGGCCGTCCAAGAGGCAAAGCGTACTATCGCGCGGGGCTCCTTGGGCAAGATCTACGGCGTCGAGGCGCACCTGGTCGCCGACCAAACGCGGCTCAAGAGCCCGTCCTACCAATCAAAGTGGTATGCCCAAAAGGCGCGCGCCGGCGGCGGCCACCTGACCTGGCTGGGCATTCACTGGCTCGACCTGACCATGTATCTGACCGGCAGCGGGGTGGTGGAGGTTGCCGGCTTTGCCGGCAATGTGGGCGGCCAACCGATCGATGTGGAAGACTCCGCCGCTGTCACCATGAAGTACGCGAACGGCAGTTTCGGGACCCTCACCTCGGGTTACTACCTGGACCGCAGCTACCACAGCCACATTCGCATCTGGGGCTCCGGCGGTTGGCTGGAATACACCGAGTGGCTGGGCGAACGCGTGAAAGCGCCCTTGAAATGGTATTCCACGATCGAACCCGGGACCAAGGGCGTGCAGGTATACAACGGCCCGCTGGATCCCAGGGGCTACACGCCCTTTGTCCGCGAGTGCGCGCGCGCCTGCGCCGGACTGCAGGATCCGCCCATTACCGGCCGCGAAGGCCTGCGCGCCCTGAAAACCATCTTCAGCTTCTACCAGGCGGCGAAAACAGGAAAAACCCAGCGGGTGGAGCTGTGAGGCGGCATTCGGCGGGACGAAGCTTCCGATGCACACGAACCTCAACTCAAGGGGTGGGCTTGAAGTCGGCTGCTACAATGGACTGGAATACGCTGACGCGCACGTGGCAGCCTGATTGCTGAATGGGACGCAATTGCCGTTCAGTCGTTGAGACACTTGAAAATGTCCCGATAGAAGTCCGCGTGACTTTCCCAGGTCTGAGCCGTTACCAGATTGCCATCCGTCACACTCTGCCGGTTGATCCACTTGGCTCCCGCGCCGGTCGCGTCGCTGCGACAGTTCTCATAGCAGGTGACTTCACGACCATCGATGACGCCGGCTTCCGCCAGAATCTGAATCCCATGACAGACTGAGAAGATCCACTTGTTCTTCTTGTTGAAATCCCGCACCAGCCGGATCAACGCATTGTTGTAGCGCAAGAACTCAGGGGCCCGCCCGCCAATCAGGACCATGGCGAGATAATCGTCGCCCTTGACGCGGGATAGGGAAATGTCCGCTTCGATGCGATACCCAGGCTTTTCGACATAGGTGTTCCAATCGGGATCAAAATCGTGAACCACGCCATGCAACGCCTTCTTCTTGGAAGCGGCGATGACCGGTTGGTAGCCGGCCTCGGCAAAACGCGCTTGGGCGTGCAGGATTTCAAAGGATTCGCCGGAATCATCTGTGACAATGAGGATCTTCTGTTTGGCTTTCGGCATGCGTTCTTCATACAGTCGCGGAATGGATATCGTCAATCTGTCGGATGCCCCGCCCTTCGTCACCAAGGACGGCTCGGAGATCCGCGAACTCCTGGCGCATCGGAACTCCGCGATCGCCAACCAGAGCCTCGCGGAGGCGCGCGTCCCCGTTGGCGGGGCCACCGACGAGCATTATCACCCCAGAACCGAGGAGATTTACTACATCACCCACGGCGAGGGCCGGATGCGAATCGAGGGCGAGGAACGCGAGGTCGCCGTGGGCGACGCGATCGCCATCCTCCCCGGAAGCAGGCACAAGATCTGGAACACTGGCGACGAAACACTGCGCCTGCTCTGCTGCTGCGCGCCAGGTTACGAGCACGAGGACACCATCATCACGGAGGGCCAGGCATAACTCCGCCGGTTCGATCCACGACCCACCCAAACCCATCTCGACACCACACAGACCATGCAACCCGAGAACATTCGCCTCTTCATCAAACCCCACTGCGGCTGGTGCCACGAAGCCATTGCCTGGCTCGACAGCCACGGCTTCAAGTATCAGAAGCTCGATGTCACCAACGACCGCGCCGCCGCCAGGGAACACCATGACCTGACCGGACAAGGCATGGCCCCATCCATCGATATCGACGGCGAAATACTCGCCGATTTCGACACCAGAGAGCTGGAAGCATTCCTGAAGAAAATCGGCGTGGCGTATTGAGGAAAGCAGCTGTTGAGCGCCCAGCGCCAGGCGCCCCGAACCCCGAACCCCGCACCCCGCATCCCGCACCAAGAACCCATGTCCCTCACCACTCTCATTGAAACGGCGCTGAAGGAGATTTGGGCGCACAAGGCGCGCTCACTCCTGACCATGCTGGGGATTGTGTTGGGCGTGGCGAGCCTGGTGGCGATGACCGCCATCGTCAAAGGCATGGAGAACGGCATGAAGGAGTCCATCATCGCGATGGGCGGACTGGACAAGGTGTTGGTGCGCGACGAGGACGTGCCGCCGCATCAGGAGCACCTCGCGGAACAGGCCCCGGGGCGCACCATCAAGGACGCCTACGCCCTAAAGGAGGCGCCGTTGCTCAAGGCGGTCAATCCGGAGATGAGTCTCGGACGCGCGGTCATCCGTCGCGACGGCAAGCGCACCCGCGCCTCCGAGGCGGTCGGCGTCTGGCGGGATGTCATGGAGATGAATCTCATGGAAATCGAGCACGGTCGTTTCTTCACCGAATTGGAGGATCAACGCGCGGCCAACGTCTGCGTCATCGGCGCCGGCATTCGCGACGAACTGTTCGGCAAGCCGGAGGAAACCGGCCGGGAGATCATCCCGCTGGGCGAGGAGATTCTCATCAACTACCAACCCTTTGTGATTGTCGGCATGTATCGCCACTACGAGAGCGAACGGGCCCGGAAGGAGCGCGAACTCGAGGAGAAGCGCAAGGCGAAGGAAGGCGACCAGGACGAGGAAAAATCCGGTCCGGCCCGCAAGACCGGCTGGGGCTACAACCAGGACTACGCCTTCTGGCGCAAGAACTACACCGTGCACGTCCCGCTCAATACCGCCTGGGTCCGGTTCCGGGCCGTCGATGACGATGACCTGACGCCGGACGCCCGCCTGACCGATGTCGACATCAAGATCGTGGACATGGACAAGATGCAGGCAGCCCTCGACCAGGCCCGGAACATTCTGCTCGTGACGCACAATGGCATCGAGGACTTCAGCTTCCGTTCCCAGGAGGACAACATCACCGATATCAACAAGCAGATCCGCAATGCGCGCATCAGCGGCGGCGTCATTGCGGGCCTCAGCCTGCTGGTCGGCGGCATCGGGATCATGAACATCATGCTCGCCAGCATCAACGAACGCATCCGCGAGATCGGGACCTGCAAGGCTTTGGGCGCGACTGACCAGATCGTCTTTCTGCAGATTCTCACCGAGAGCGTGGCCTTGGCCCTGCTGGGCGGACTCGCCGGTTTGGGAGCGTCCCATGCCCTGGTAGGACTGGTGGAAGCGATGTCGCCCACCTCGAACACCCCGGTGATCACCTCCGAAGCCATGATGATCTCAGTGGGCTTCAGCGCGCTGGTCGGCGTCATCGCCGGACTGTTCCCCGCCATCAAAGCCTCCAAACTCGACCCCATCGAGGCGCTGAGGTATGAATGAAGATCGCGCCTGCGCCGCAGACAGATTGCACAATAGGATCAAGCTATGAGCCAACATTCGCAACCAAACATGGAAGTTGAAGGGCGCCGCGCAACAGCGCCTTGGCGCGCGGTGGTTTGGGGGTTCATTATCGCCGTGGCGTGCGGCGGCCTGAGTCTGTCTTCCGCCGTCGCCGCAGAGAAGAAACCCAGACCAAAGATCCAGCCTTGGCCGGAACCCGTTCAGGAGATTCGCTATCCCAGCGCCGCGGACAACACGGATCAACCCGCGCTTTTCTACGATTCCGGTTCAAAGCAGAAACGTCCGCTCCTGGTCGCGCTCCACAGTTGGTCCGGCAACTACAAGCAGACAGCCGGCTCCGCCTACGGCCGTTGGTGCATCGATCACGATTGGATCATGATTCACCCCAATTTCCGGGGCCCCAATTGGACGCCGCAAGCCATGGGGTCGGAGCTGGTCGTGCAGGACATCATCAGCGCCGTCGACTTCGCGAAGGCCAACGCGGCGGTGGACGAGAAGCGTATTTACCTCGTCGGCGTCTCAGGCGGAGGCTACGGAGCGCTCCTGATGGCGGGGCGCACGCCGGACATTTGGGCCGGCGTTTCCTCCTGGGTGCCCATCACCGATCTCAAGGCCTGGTACTACGAATGCCGAAAGGCAAAACGCAAATACGCCGACAACATCGCCAAGGCCGCCGGCGGCTTTCCCAAGGATGGCTCCGATGCGGAGAAGGAATGCCGCCAACGCTCTGCCTCCACTCACCTACCGCATGCCAGGGGCGTGAACCTCGACATCAACGCCGGCATCCACGATGGCCACACCGGCAGCGTTCCGGTGAGCCATACCCTCAACGCCTTCAACCTCGTGGCCGAATCCGGGGATCGGCTGACGGAAAAGCAAATCGCCTTCTTCACGGATAAGCGGCAAGTCCCTGAAGCGTTGGCGGACGAGAAGGAAGCGGATGACTCCTACGGATCGAGGTCCGTCCTGTTCCGCCGGCATTCTGGCAACGCCCGGGTCACCATCTTCGAGGGCGGTCATGAAATCGTCCACAAGGCCGCACTGACATGGCTGGCCAAACAGCGCAAGAAGTGACCGCTCTCCAAGAGAGCGCTTCGCTTCAGGCCAAATCCAGAATCTTGTCCATGCGTTGCGCAATGTCCGCCAGGCGTTCACGGTCGGCGTTGCCGACTTCCGCAGTGGCCCAACCGGAGTAGCCGATCTGTTTCAGGGCTTTCCGGACATTGGCCCAATTGATCGTGCCTTCGCCCAACGGATTGGAGAATCCCTTGCGCAAGCCCTCGTTGCGATGCAGGCCTTCATCCCACTCCTTGATATCCAGCTTCCCAATGCGCTTGCCCAACACAAGAATCCAGTGCTCCGGAACGCCCCAGCGGACGTTGTTGCCAACATCGAAGTAACAACCAAACCAAGGGTTGGCGATCTCATCGATGAAGCGCTCCGCATCCAGGGCCGAAATCAGAAAACCGGCCCAAACGTTCTCCACGAGGATCTTGACGCGATGCTTCTCGGCGGCCGGCAGGGCCTTCCGGATGATGGCCTGCCGTTCCTTCCAACTCTCCATCAACGGTCGCTTCTTGTCATAGGGCGCCGTGATGAGCACGCCGTTGCCGCCCACCACAGAGCAAAATTCGACGGCGGCGGTGATGTCCGGGTTGGACGCGTTGACGAGCCCGTGGATGGGCAGTCCGGTCTTGTCCCGAGCCTTGATGAATTCCTTCGCCTGGTCCGCATGCGAACTGCGCAATTCAATGCCGTCGTAGCCGATATCCTTGACCAACTTGAACTTGTCTTCGATCGACAGCTTCGGCTCGGCGACATTGCTGTATTTGATCGCCTTCTTGATGACACCGGTGAACTCGCCGGCGGAGGAGGATGAAGGCAGGACGGAGGCGGCCGCGAGCGCGGCGGAGGATGTCAGGAATTCGCGTCGTTTCATGAGGCTCCTAGCTTCGGACCCGAAACCCTGAATGACCACAAAAAAAGCCTCTCGCCCGGCGCGCCGGATGCGCCCGCTCAGTCCAACTTCTTGGTCAGCACCGAATACAACGTGCCCAGCAACTTCTCCGGCGTGAACGGCTTCGACAAGTAGGCGGCGTGCTTGGAAACGAACACCGTATCGGAATCCTGCTCCTCGACGGAACCGCTGATGGCAATGAAGCGCATGTCCGCATTCTTCTCACGGAACTTCATCATCAACTCCTCCCCGTCCATTCCCGGCATGCGCAGGTCGGTGATGATCGCATCGACCGGCTGCTCCTCGGCTTCGTAGGCCTCAAGGGCTTCTTCGCCGTTGACGGCCGTCAGCACCTTGTAGCCAAAGGTCTCCAACGTGTTCTTCGCCGCTTCCAGCACGGACGGCTCATCGTCGACGATCAGGATCCGCTCGCCCTTGCCCGTCGTCAGGTCGCCTCCCGCGGGATCGGGAAAAGCCAGCTTGGACGGCTCCGCCCGCGGCAGAAAAATCTGGAAGTTCGAACCGCTGCCCTCCTCACTGTCGATCAACAGAAATCCCCGGTGGCTCTTGATGATGTCCAACGCATCGGAGAGCCCGAGCCCCCCGCTTTTCCCGGATTGTTTGGTGGTGAAGAACGGGTCGAAGATCTTCTTCTTCAATTCCTTGGAAATACCCAAACCGGTGTCCTTCACCTCGATGAGGGCGAAGGAGCCCACCCGCGCATCGGCATGCCGCCGGGAGAATTCCTTCTCCACCAGGCGATTCTCGGCCGAGATGCTCAACCGCCCGCCGTCGGGCATGGCGTCACGCGCATTGGTGACAATCTCCATGATCATCTGCTCCAACTGGATGGCGTCGCCGACAATCGGCCAGAGATCATTGGCAACCTTGAAGGAGACCGTGATCGACGAGTCGCTGTTTCTCGCGGCGATCTCGGCGCACTTGGTGACCAGGTGCTTGACCTGCATCAGCGACGGCTCCCCCTCGCCCCCGTGCGCAAAGGCCAGAACCTGTTTCACCAGTTCCGTGCCCCGCTTGGAACTCGCCTCAATCGAATCCAACAGCTTCCGGGAATGAGGCTCCTTCACCCACGACTGCAGCAACGGAACCGCCATCAGGATCGGCGAAAGCACGTTGTTCAGGTCGTGGGCGATGCCGGTGGACAGCGTGCAGATGCTCTCCAGCCGTTGCGCCCGGAGTGATTGCACCGCCAATCGCTTCTGCGCGGTGATGTCCGTGTTGATGATGAGGATCGACTTGGGATTGTTCGTGAACGAATCCTTCACTAGGGTCCACCGGCTGTTCACAACGATCTGCTTCCCGCCACGGGTGAACTGGGGGACCTCCCCGCCCCACTCCTCATTGTCCATCAAGCTTTCCCGCGCATGCTCAAAGTCGCCCTGCTCCGGAAAGAATTCAGCGATTCTCCGGCCGGAAGTCGCCTCGTTGGCAGCCCAGCCATACATGACCTCCGCCCCCTTGTTCCAATACTCGATCCCGCCGTCCAGATCGCACACCACGATGGCGTCCTGCGCCAGATCAAGCAGGTGCGCCTGATCGCGGATCTTCTCGTCGGCGCGCCGGCGGTCGATGGCGTAGCGGATCGATCGCTCGAGCAGCGCCGCATTGATCTCGCTCTTGATCAGGTAGTCGGCGGCCCCGGCCTCCATGGCCCGGACATCCGTGTCCCGATCGCCCTGCCCGGTCAGCAGAATGATGGGGGACTGACAACCGCGCGCGACAGCCTCCTTCAGGAAATCGAGTCCCGTCTTCGCCCCCAGGCTGTAGTCGAGCAGGATGACATCGTGCCGGCGCCGCTCGAGCGCGCTGAGGGCAAACTCGTAGTCCGTCACCCAATCCAGATCGAACTTGGTCTGCTCAAACTCCGCCAACATGTCCCGCGTCAACAGATAGTCGTCCTCGTCATCTTCAATCAGCAGGATCCGGACGCTGGAGGCGGGCGTGGTCATGAACACATTTCAACCGACTTTCGGCCGGCATGGTTTCCCGACCGCAAAATGAAAAAACGCAACAAAGAAAGCCGCCCTCCGCACGGACGACCCACGGCCTTCATGTTCAACGACGACCTCCCCAAGTCCAGAAAAATCCTCCTGTTTCAACCGGCTGGCGCCACCTGATCGAAACCGCGAGGCGATCAACCAAACGGTGCGCTCTACAGCTGTGTCGGAAACCAGCCGCAGCAGCGAACCAAGTGTTCGCGTCCGGGGTTTCCAAGCGCCGGGTTTTGGAGCAGGCTCACCGCGTGCTCCCTGACGACGAAACCGCAGTCATCGTCAAGACCCGCTTCAGCCTCCGCTGGCGCGGCGCGCTGCCGACCTTCGAATGGCTCAGAAAACGTCTCGACCTTCTGAAGGCCGCCACGCTGCCGTCGCTCAAGGCCCAGACCATGCCGCATTTCGACTGGGCCATCCTCACCGATCCCGACCTCGCGAACGTCGTTTCAGACCTCTTTCGCGACCTCGACCTTCCCGGGCGCCCCGCCATCGTGCCCGTTGCCCCGACCGCCCCGACCATGAGGGAGGACGTCACCGAATCACTGCGGCGAGATCGCAAACGGTTCCTCGTCGTGAGGCTCGACAGCGACGACGCGCTCGCTCCCACTGCGCTGGAACACATCGTGGCGGCCGCCGCAACTTGCGGCGACGGCGAAAGCTTGATCAATCTTCCGTCCGGCATCCTGCTCGATTGGACAACCGGCAAGGCGTGGAAACGTCGCTTCCGTGACCGCTACCAAGGCCCCTTCTACGCGCTTCTCCACGCCAACCGTGATTGCGTCCTCTTCTCCGGCGGGGATCATCGCACCGCGCGCGCCCATCGCCGGGTCGAGATCGTCCCCGGAACGTCCTGGCTCCAAACCGTGCATTCCGACAATATCGACAACCGCATTTCCGGCCGGACCCTGAACGAGCGGATCAAAGCCTTCCTGCGACGCACGGCGGATTCCCTTTCACCCGCGGACATCGCCATCGACGATCTCGAACCGCTGGATGCCGAGACGGCCGCAACCTGGCTGGGGCGATTCGGCGTCAACCGGCAGTCGCCTTCGCGCGGAACGGCAGAATCCCAATGAACCGCGAGCAAGGCCGCCCCCACCGTCTGCGGCTCGTTCCCCTGTAAGCCGTCCCACCCCGCGCTTCGCCGGGCACAGAAAACTTCTGGCGAGACGAATCGACCTCTGCGATGTTCCCGGCAAACATGCGTTATCCATTCCAGTCGTTCCGCAAGACCGGATTTCCCGGTCTTTTGCTTTTGTTGGCATTGAGCGCCGACTCGACTGTGAAGGGGGAGGCGTTCCAATTTCTGGAGCCCCGACGCGTCGCCTACGAGACCGAATCCACGGTTGGCAAGCAAGCGGCAGACTCCGCTTGGCTGAAACTGGTCCGGACCGACGGTTGGAGCGCTCCGTGCGAGTTCGGTTCCCGCATCCTGCTCAAGCTAAAAGCCGGTTCGGACATCGACGCGACCGTCAAACGGCACGGCGGACGGATTGCGCGACGGCTGTCAGGGAACACGGTTATCGTCCAGACCGCGGGCGCACGACAGGCGGCAAGGCTGGCGGGCAGCTTGTCGCAACGGTCCGAGACCCTGATTGCCTGCCCCGTTCGACGACAACCGCTCAGTCTCAACTTCCCCTACTCCGCGGAACCGAATGACCGCTATTTCCGCGACCAAGGCTACCTGGAGGACCGGGACGAGACCGGAAACCGAAGCGCCGCCGATCTTCACGTTCGTTCCGCCTGGGCGCGCGCCGACGGGTCCGGCGTCACGGTCGCCGTGGCCGATATCGGCATCGAGCTCAATCATCCGGACCTCCGCCCAAGGACACTGGGGGCCCCTCACCACAATTTCGCAAGCAGGTCCGACGACGGAAATCCGAAACTGATACCATCCGGTCTGGAGGCGCACGGCACGGGGGTCGCGGGAATCATCGCCGCGGAGCGCAACAACCAGACCGGCATCGCGGGCATCGCGCCGGGCGCCTCGCTGGCCTCCTGGGTCATCAGCGCGGATTCCGGGCGCACGCTGGTAAGTGACGAGGCGCTCATGGATCTGTTCCAGTTCCAAACCAACACCGTGGCCGTCCAGAACCACAGCTGGGGACACGCCGGCAAAACCCAGGCGGCCCTGACGCCGCTTGAGGAAATCGGGATCCAGAACGCCTATTTGAATGGCCGCAACGGCCTGGGCGTGATCATGGTGCGCTCGGCGGGAAACAGTCGGCGCAACGGCGAAAACATGAATGATGACGCCTACCCCTCCGACCCGCGGGTCATCGCGGTCGCGGCCACCGAAGCGAACGGTCGCGCCGCCGCATCCAGCGAACCGGGAGCGGCCATTCTCGTCGCAGCCCCCACCCGCACCGCTGACGGCCTCGGCATCTTCACCACCGACCTGACCGGCGTCAACGGCGCGGACCAGATCACCCGCCTGCCGCCTGACGAAGGCCGGGAAGACTACCAGTTGTTCTCGGGAACCTCGGCGGCCGCGCCCCAGGTCTCAGGGATTGTCGCCCTGATGCTTGCCGTCAATCCGGAACTGCACGTGCGCGACGTCCAGCAGATCCTGATCCACAGCGCACGCCACTTCGACCTCGACGATCCCGACGTCCAACGCAACGCCGCCGGCTTTGCGGTCAGTCACAATGTCGGCTTCGGTGTTCCGGACGCCGGCGTCGCAGTGCGCCTCGCCTCCCTCTGGCGTCAGCGACCGGAACGGGAGACCATCACAGCGCAACAGACCGGCCCCTTTCTCATTCCGGATGCGGGTTTGAATCTGCACGTCTCCGGACAGAACCTGCCCAAGAATCTGCGAACAACTCGCGCGCTGCCCACCACGGGCGTTCATCCGGACCGCCCTACGCGATCCCTCCAACTCGCGCACATTGACGAGGGCCTCGACGGCGACCTTCTCGACCTGGCAGACCGGGCGGCCCTGATCCGACGCGATCCCAACGATCGCTGGAACGAACAGTTGCGCGCGGCCGCCACCGCCGGCGCCGAGTTCGCCGTGATTTACAACAATGCGAACGGCACATCGAAGTGCCCCGGCGGGGAGGCGCTCTGCGTTATGCTGGAAACTGACTTCGCGCCGATTCCCGCGGTCTTCATCGGTCAGTCGGCCGGCGAGGCCCTGGCGGCGCAGATCGAGACCAACCAACCAATCCACGCCTACCTCAGACTGAATTCTCTCCGCCGCGATTTCCATGTCCGCGACCCCCTGATCTGCGAACAGGTCAGCCTGCGCGTCCACTCGGACCATCCGATCCGGGGCGACCTTCGGATCACCCTGACCTCGCCCAGCGGGAGCGTCAGCGTCCTGCAGAAGCTGAACGACGACCTGTCTCCCGGACCCAACAACTGGACCTACCACAGCGTTCAGCATTTCTATGAAGGCAGCGTCGGCACTTGGACCGTCGCCATTACGGACGAGTTCGCCAACGACATCGGGTCGGTCACGGAGTTGGAGTTGATTGTGAGGGGCATCCGAATCACCGACAGCGACGCGGACGGACTCGACGATCATTGGGAAGAGGCCCGGCTCGGAGGCCTGACACAGGGCCCGAAAGACGACCCCGACCGGGACGGCTATTCCAACGCGCGCGAGCAGGTTCTGGGGTTCGACCCCATGGCGGTTGACATCGATTTCCGGGTGAATCTATCAACCTGGAGGGCCGGGCGGGCGCGGCTCAGTTGGCCCGGTGTCGCCGGACGTCAGTATGAAGTGCTGACCGGCGATCGAATCAACGCCGTCGCCACCCGCGCGGCGATTGTGGAAGGCCAGTTTCCCGAGACGGAGCACTTCGCGGACAGCGCGGAGCTCGAACAGGGCTTCTTCATGGTGCGCGAGTTGCCCCTCCCGAGATAAGGCGCGACAATCCCTCCGCTGGCTCAAGGGGCATCCGGGACTCCTCGCGCCGCCTCACCCCGATTCAGCGCCGGAGGTTCCAGTCGTCCCTCGCATATTTCTCTTTCACCAGGCGGGCAACCTCCTCGCGAGGAAGCCGGCCTTCCTGAATCTCCGCGCGCCATTCATCCCGAAGGGCCTGGGTCACGGCGCTTCGCGCGGCGGGAAGATTCCGAACGAAGTCCCGATGTTCCCGTCCGCCCCGGTAGTCCGGTTGCTTCGAGGGCGCCCGCAGGCAACGCCCAATCCTCGGCAGGTCAAAATCGAGAAGCAGGGTCCCATGAAACAGGAGGGCGCGCCGTTTGCGCTTCTGGGCATTGCCGGAGAACTTGCGCCCGCCGCTTGCCAGGTCGGTATGCCCCGCCACCGAGATGGGTTCGGCGGTCAACGGCTGCAGCGCATTGCGAATCCGGTTCATGATCGTCGTGTTCGCCCCGGTCACCGTGTCCAGCGAACCGCCCGGCTCAATCCCGAGGATCAAGGAGTAATTCAGACAACCGGGTCCCTGGAGAACGGTTCCGCCGCCCGAGACACGCCGCAAAATGGGAATGCCGGCTTCCTGGCACGCGCGCGCATCAACCTCCGCTTCCACAATATTGGCCAAACCAACCACAACGCCATACGAAGCAGATTCCCAAATACGGAGACAGTCGGCATCCAGTCCCGACGCGCCCCCCGCCTCACGCATCTCCAACAACGCCTCATCCAAGGCCAACTGCTCGGGCAGCGTCAGTTCCGGCGAGACAACGAAGCGCATGACAAACTCGAAACAGCGGCGCCGACAACCCGCGCCGCCTCACCCGGCCGCCGGTCGCGTCAACCTTCCGGCGACGAAGGATTCAGCGATCAGCGCCAGCAAGGCCGCAATCACCAGCCAACGCCACAGCTTCTGCTGACTCTCCAGTTGCGACTTGAGCAACAACCGTTTCCGGGCCTCGCTCTGCTCCGGGGTCAATTCCGGAGCGCTCACCGATGCCCCGCGCACCGGCAGATCCTCCACGTCGATCGCCGCCGTCCGACTCTCACCAGGAGCCAGGTTGACGGCGAATTGCCGCGTCGCTTCCCCGACCATGGTTGTATAGACGCCCGGCTGATCCGTATCGGCGAACTTCACTCCCGCGCCGACCTCAACCGTCGCGCCGTCCGGCTTGACGATACGAACCGGCTTGCCGCCGGGGCCGGCGTCGATCGCAATCTCATCGCCTACGCTGACTCGGGACACCTGGGCGCGGATGGCTCCGCTGTTCTCCAGCAGCGCATACATCAACGGGACAAACTTGGACGACCGAGCGAGCACGCTGTCGGCGGGATGCCAACCCGCCGACAAGACCAGCAGCATTCCTTGTCCCAGGGAAATCTCGGTCACCGCCGGATCGTCGTCGTCGAATCGGGCAATCACCCGGGCATCCGCCAAGGCCTCAAAATCCAACTTTCGGCGCTTCCAAAAGCGAATCTTGGTGAAGTCGCTGAATCGCGGATCCGCAAAAGGCGCAAACAGCGGATGCTCAAAATCGATCTCGCCCAGCATCGCATACTGACTGACCTTCGCCTCCTCCGTCTTGGGAAACGCGCCGCCGGTCAAGGCTCCAATGACCGCGGCGTCATCCGCTGACTTGAGCAGGACCAAGACCGTGCCGCCGCGCTGGGCGAAGGCCTTCAGCGTCGCGGCCTCCCCGCCAACCAGGGCGCGCGCCGCCACGACCAGTCGGGATCGCTCAAGATCGACCTCGGCGACCGGCGTCTCCGCCGGCCGCGCAACCACCTCGATCTTCTCCAACTTGGACTCTTGAAAGGCGCGCTTGAGATAAAACAGCGGCTGCTCGAGGTCCGTTTCCGACTCCGACCCCAGATAGAACACGGGCACGGTCTGCGCCTTGGGCTCCACCCGCCAAACCGTGTTGTCAAAGGTCTCGTCGTCGCCGGTCAGGCGGATGCGCGCGTCCTTGACCCCGGACGGAGCCTTGGGCAACTGCACGACGCGACTTTGCCCGGGCGGCACATAGGCGTCCGCCGCGGAACCCAGAAAATCTGAAGAATCACCACTGACCCATCCGACCTGGAATTGCTCCCGCTGGGAGTCGGCGGCGTTGCTGATGCGGACCCGGGGTCCCTGGCCCTCCTGGCTGCGCGGGCCGTCAGATCGCTCCGCGACCAACTGCAGGCCAGCGTTGGTCGACTTCGCCGCCTTGATTGGCTCCACCCTCAAACCGACGCCCTCGGGCCACTCGTAGGCCTGGATGGCGTCAAGGTCGGCGCCGTCCTGCAGATCGCTGACGAGCACGATCTCGCGCGCCCCGCCCCATTGCGCCGCCGAGTCCTCGCTGTCCGCCTCTTCCAACGCCTCAACCGCGCTGATCAGCGCGTTGCCGAGTCGCGTGCCGGCCCACGAGGGAGAAACCCCGGCAAGTTGCTCCTCCGCCAGGGAGATGCGCTGTCCCTCGGAGCGCTGCGACCATTGCTCAAAACTCACCAACCGCCGGACCGTCCGGTCGAAGACATACAACGCCACGCGATCCGCCCGCCCGACCCCGGCCAGGACGTCGCCAACCCGCTCCCGGGCCTGGCCCCAAATGCCCTCGCGCTTCATGCTGGCGCTCGCGTCGACCATCACCACGATCTTCCGGCCGGCGTTGGGATCGTTGCTCACCTCCACCGGCTTCGGGATGAACGGGCGGGCAAACCCCAGGGCCAACAGCGCCAACACCGCGCAACGCAACAACAACAAAAGCAGATTCTCCAGGCGACTTCGCTTCGTGACCCGAGGCGGCGAAGGCTGCAGAAACATCAGCGAACTGAAGGGCTGCTTCTCCTTCGAGGTGCGGCGGATCAGGTGAAACAGGATCGGCGCCGCAATGGCCGCGCCGCCGAGCAGGAACAATGGGGCAAGAAAACTCATGGACTATTTTCGCGTCCCGCTGCCGCCTTTGGCCTTCTTGACTCGCTCAGCGCGGTCGCGCATGAAGTCGAACAGCGCCAACTCCAGCGGTCGTTCGCTTTGATACAAGTGCAACCCGACGCCCAGTTTGTTGCAGATCGCCGCGACGGCTTCATTGTGCTCGGCAAACTTCTTCAGGTAGCTCTTCCGCGCGAAGTCCGGATCAATGTAAAGCTCCTGGTCCGTCTCGACATCGAGGTAAATCGAGCTGTGCTCGAGATTCAGCGTCATTTCCACCGGATCGTAGATCTGGAAGATCATGACTTCATGACCACAGGCGGTCAGGGCAATCAGGTCCCGCTCCAGGTCCTCCAGCGGCGCGAGCAGGTCCGAGATGATCACCATCATCCCGCGCTTGCGGACAATCTGCGCAATGCGCTGCAACGGCAGCCGAAGGTTGGTCTCCGAACCGCCGGCCGGCCGTTCCAAAGCCAGCATCAGATGCCGAAGGTGCCCGGTGCGATTGCGGGCGGGCAGATACTCACGAATCTGATCATCAAAAGTCAGCGCTCCCACGCCATCGCCCTGCTGAAACAGGAACTGCGCCAGCGTCGCCGCCAAGGTGTTGGCGTATTCCGCCTTGGTGTAACCGACCGTCCCAAAATCCATCGACTTGCTGTTGTCGACAATCAGGTGGCAACGCAGATTGGTCTCGTCCTCGAATTTCTTGATGTAGGCCCGGTCGCTGCGCGCATAGAGCTTCCAATCGAGGTAGCGCGTGTCGTCGCCCGGGACATACTGGCGATACTCGGTAAACTCCACGGAAAAGCCGTGGTAAGGACTGCGGTGAATCCCATTCCAGAAGCCCTGCACCACAATCTGCGCCCGCATCTCCAGGTTCTTGATCGCCATCAAGGCCTGCGGGTCGATCAGCGAGCCGGCGGGCGCCTTTGCGGCGGGGGCTTCTGATGTGTCTTTGGTCGCAGCCATGAGGTCGTCCGGTCTGGGGAGAGTTAAACGCCGGACAACCGACGCTGGCTACAAAAAAGGGGGCATGGTTCTTGGTTCTTGGTTCTTGGTTCTTGGTTCTTGGTTCTTGGTTC
>CAZFLK010000001.1:32015-117731 GCA_964519245.1 uncultured Verrucomicrobiota bacterium | reverse complement strand
TTGGGCGGATGTCAGCTTCGATCGGCCCTACGCCAAGTACGCGCAGATCTACGACAACCCGCAATCGATCGGCTCCGGCGAGTGGCTTTGCTTTGAGTTTCCCTTCGCCTACTGGCTGGAGAAGCACGGCTACGACGTCACCTATTGTTCCAACTCCGACATGGTCGAGAGGGACTACGCGCGTCCCGGTCGTTTCAAGGGGTTCCTCAGCGTCGGCCATGACGAGTATTGGGACCGCCGCGCCTACGACAACGTCGTGGAGCTGCGGGACGCCGGAACCAACCTGATGTTTTTCTCGGGAAACTCGGTTTGCTGGGTCACGCCCTTGTCCGCCAGCACGGATGGGCGTCCCAAGCGAATCATGTTCCGCGGCGGTCCCTACGGCGGCCAGTACAAGTATGCCGAAGACCGGGAACGCGACCACGGCCCCTTTCCCCATCGCGGGCCGGACGAGGGCTACCTCATGGGCGCGCGCAATGTCGACCCGGTCAACGGCGGCGGCGATTGGATCTGCGAGCGGCCGGAGCATTGGATCTTCGAGGGCTCCGGCATGAAGAAGGGCGAGTCGATTCCCGGCTTCATCGGTTGGGAGTATCACGGCGATCCGCCCCGGGATATCGAGGGCCTGGTCGAAGTCGCCAAGGGCACGGCCCTGCAGGGCGGGGTGAATCCGCAACAATGGTCCGCGACGATCTATCCCGGCCCCAAGGGCAACTTCGTCTTCAACGCCTCCACCATCTGGTGGGCGCAGGGCTTGTCGTCGCCGCCCGGTCACATGCTGCCCTGGTCCCACTGGAGCCGGCCGCACGGACCCGACGACCGCGCGCAGAAAATCACCGAGAATCTGTTGAACCGGGCGAAGGGTTAGGACGCATCGCGCCGCTGGACCGCTCTTCCGGACGCTATCGCGAGATGAGGAAGAAGGCGGTTCCGATGAGGCCGCCGAGAACGACCAGGGCGGCGACGGCCATGGCGATGTTCTTGTAGAGATTGCCCTGACTGAGAATCTTTTCGCGTTCGGCCTGGGCGGACTGCTGAAAGAGTTCGAACTGGGCCTCGGCGAGCTTGTGGAGGTCCTCTTCCTCCCGGAGTTGCAGGGTGAGCCGCCGCTCCATGGTGGACCCGAAGAGCTCGATCCCCTTCTTCAGGGCTTTCTCCTTGGGTTTGGTGAAACCGTGGCGTTTCCAGAATGCCTGGTCCTCGGCCCACAGGCGGACCAGTCCGCGGTTCTCGGCCAGGGTCTGGACGCGCTTCCAGATCAGCTCGCGGATCTCGTCCTTGGGCGCGTCGGGGGCGTAGGATTCCGTGTGGATGTGCGCTTCCTTGCCCTGCGCATTGACGGCGAAGGCGGCGACGATGGCCGCCTTGTCGTTGATGATGATCTGGAACTCGGTGAAGCGCTTCTCGAGTTCGAGGCTGTAGACGCCGGCCGCGCGCCACACCGCGCGCAATTCGTTCAAGTCGCCCACATGGACGCGGCGTATCTTGAAACCGGCGACTGACATCGGGGAAAAGTGTTCGCCCAGCGCGCGCTCGCTGACAAGCCAACAAAAACAGGATTTGACAGGGGCGTCGGATCGAAGCTCAGTTTGCGTCCGTTGCCCCCATTCGCGCATGAAACCAGACGACAGCCGCCAACGCCACGCCGAACTCGCCGCGGAGCTCCGCGGCCACGACCATGCCTACTACGTGCTCGATCGGCCGACGATCTCCGATCGCGATTACGATGCCTTGTACCGGGAGCTTCTCGACCTGGAATCGGCGCACCCGGAACTGGTCGCTCCCGATTCGCCCAGTCAACGCGTGGGCGGCGCGCCATTGGACGAATTTGCCTCGGTCCGGCACGCCGTCCCGATGATGAGCCTGGACAACACCTACTCGCAGGACGAGGTGCGGGAGTTTGTGAAGCGGGTGGAGAAGCGGCTGCCGGAGGAGAAGCTGGAATGGACGGTCGAGCCGAAGATCGACGGCATCGCGGTGAGCCTGCGCTACGAGGAAGGCCGGTTGGTCACCGGGGCGACGCGCGGCGACGGAACGTCCGGCGATGACATTACGGCGAACCTGAAGACCATTCGCAGCGTGCCCCTGAGCCTTCCAGCGGGCGCGCCGCCGGTGTTTGAAGTCCGTGGCGAGGCCTACATGACCAACTCGGGTTTTGTGCGGCTGAACAAGGAGCGGCTGGAAGCGGGGGAGCCGGTCTATGCCAATCCCAGGAACACGGCCGCGGGAACGCTCAAGCAGCTGGATTCGCGCATTGTCGCCAAGCGGCCGCTGAACGTCATCTTCTACGGACTGGGCCAGGTGGAAGGCGGTGATTGGGAACCCGCCACCCAGGTGGAGATGTTCGACCGTTTGAACGAATACGGTTTCAAGACGCACGAACGAATCTGGCGCTGCGGCTCCGTCGAAGAGCTTATCGACGCCATCGACGAGCTGGATCAGGTCAAGACCGGCTTCGACTACGAGACGGACGGGGCTGTATTGAAGTTGAACCGCTTTGAGTTGCGCGACCGCATCGGTTTCACATCCAAGGCGCCCCGCTGGGCCATGGCTTACAAGTATGCCGCGGAGCAGGCTGAGACGCTCTTGAAGTCCATCACAATCCAGGTCGGCCGCACGGGCAAGTTGAC
Organism: uncultured Verrucomicrobiota bacterium; assembly: GCA_964519245.1. Taxonomy (GTDB): domain Bacteria; phylum Verrucomicrobiota; class Verrucomicrobiia; order Limisphaerales; family JAYPEY01; genus JAYPEY01. The sequence goes on along the minus strand of CAZFLK010000001.1, from coordinate 115,101 downwards.
GCCGGTCGCGGAACTGGAGCCGGTTCTGGTCGCGGGCACGACAGTCAGCCGCGCGACGCTGCACAACGAGGATGAGATCCGGCGCAAGGACGTCCGCGAGGGCGACACCGTGGTGATCGAGAAGGCCGGGGAGATCATTCCCGCCGTGGTGCGGGTCGTGATCGAGAAGCGACCCGGGGCGGCCGCGGCGTTCGCTTTTCCGAAACAGTGCCCGGAATGCGGGTCGGAGGCGTCCAAGGCCGCGGATGAAGAAGGCGGTGAGAATGTCGACTGGCGTTGCCTGAACTCGGATTGTCCGGCCAAGGTTCGCGGCCGACTGGAACACTGGTGTTCACGCGGCGCCATGGACATCGAGGGCGGCGGCGAAGTCCTGGTGTCCCAATTGGTTGACCGCGGATTGGCGGTCAATGTCGCGGACCTCTACGACGTCTCCTTGCATGAGGTGGCCAGCTTGGAACGGATGGCCGAGAAATCCGCGCAGAACTTTCTGGATGGTTTGGAGGCGAGCAAGAAACAGGACATGTGGAAGGTCTTGTTCGGCCTCGGCATCCTGCATGTGGGCGCCGGCGTGGCCAAGACCCTGGGTCGGAGTTTCGAACGGTTGGAGGATGTCTTCGCCGCGAAGTTCGATGAACTCACGGCGGTGGAGGACATCGGCGATGTGATCGCCGGCAGCATCAAGCGCTGGTGGGGCGACGCGCGGAACCGGGAGTTGATTTCCCGCCTGCGCGCGGCGGAGCTGAACTTTGAATCGTCGCTCTATCAGTCCGGCGAAGCGGCGGGAGCCTTGGCCGGCAAGGTCTTTGTGCTGACCGGCACGCTGCCCACGCTGACCCGGAGCGAGGCTTCGGCGAAGATCGAGGCCGTCGGCGGCAAGACCAGCTCCAGCGTCAGCAAGAAGACCGATTTCGTGCTCGCCGGAGAAGAGGCCGGCTCCAAGCTCGCGAAGGCGGAGAAGCTCGGGGTGAAAGTCATCGACGAAGCGGAATTTCTCGGGATGCTCGGGGAAGCATAGCCCGCGCGCCCAGCGGCGCCCTGATGTCGGGGATGAATCACGGATGCAGTACGGCTGAATGTTTGCGGCGCTTCCGGCCGTGTGTCGGTTCGTCGTCGCCTTTGCCGCGCTTGTGCAAAGGCGGTCATCCCTTGGCGTTTTCGTGATTCACGATTGACGCGGGGCCCCGCAGCCCGGAAAACAACGCATGCCGATGTTCGGTCCCGCTCCCAAATCATGATTGCTCCCCTGGCAGGCTTCATTGCCGGCGCGGCGCATGCGGTGTCAGGGCCGGATCATTTGGCGGCGGTGGCTCCGTTGAGCAGCGCCAATGCCGCCCAAGGTTGGCGGGTTGGCGCGCAGTGGGGCGTGGGGCATGCGATTGCGGTGATTGCGGTCGGTTGCCTGGCTCTGGGCACGCGTCACGCCCTTCCTTGGGACCTGATTTCCAGCATTTCCGAACGCATGGTCGGGATCGTCCTGATCGGGTTGGGGTTGTGGGGGATTCGGCGGGTCCTGAAGCACAGGCTGCATGCGCATGAGCATGACCACGATCACCCGCCGGTCCAGCACAGTCATGTTCACCTGCATGCGGACGAGGAAGACCCAGCCTGCGACAAGACCCACTCCCACGGGCACACCGCGATGGGAATTGGAGCGTTGCATGGCTTGGCGGGGGGCAGCCACATGCTGGCGGCCGTGGCGGCCCTGGCCTTTCCCTCGCTCGTCGAAGCGGGCCTTTATCTGGCGGCCTACGCGATTGGAACGATCGCCGCCATGACCCTCTTTTCGGCCTTGGTCGCCAAGTGGGTCCGGGGCGGCGACAACGCTGCCAACCACCGCGCCCCGCTGGCGGTTGCCCTTTGCTCCGTGGCCGCTGTTGTTTGCGGCGGCTTCTGGCTGGTCGGTTAGCCGGCCTCTTCGCACTGGACATTACGGCGCGGGGGCGCCCTTCATATCGGCGCTTATGACCCAGCTCCCAGACACAACCCGTCGCCGGTTCCTCGCTCGATCCACCGCCGCCGCCGCCGCGCTTGCCGCCGCGCCCGCTTCCCTCGTTTCAGCCGCGACGACGGCGAAAGACTCGTGGCGCAAGATCATTGGCTTCTCCAAGCCCTTTCAGAACCTGAGTTTCGAGGACACCGCGGATGTGACTGCGGAGATCGGGTGGGACGGCATTGAATGCCCGGTGCGGCCCAAGGGCCAGATCGAGCCGGAGCGCGCCCCGGACGAATTGCCGAAACTCGTTGAAGCCCTCAGGAAGCGCGGATTGGAGATCGGGGTGATGACCACGCGCATCAGGGCGGCGGATCAGCCGCATACCGAGCCACTGCTGCGCGCCGCCGCCAAACTCGGCGTCAAACGTTACCGGATGGACTATTGGAAGTACGACCGATCGCGCCCGGTCCAGGATCAATTGGACGAGATCCGGCCGCAGCTTCGGGATCTCGCGGCGTTGAACAAGGAGATCGGCATTCAGGGCTGTTACCAGAATCACTCGGGGCGGGCCTATGTCGGCGCCCCGGTTTGGGATCTGTATGATCTGATCAAGGATCTTGATCCGAAACACATGGCCATGTGCTTTGATATCGGTCACGCCACGGCGGAGGGCGGTTATGCCTGGGAGACGCACGCTCAATTGATGCTGCCGCATGCCGGCGCGATCTACGTAAAGGATTTCACCTGGGCCAAGACGGAGAAGCGGGGCTGGCGCGCGACCTGGTGTCCGCTTGGTCGGGGCATGGTCAACAAGGCCTTTTTCAAGCTGCTCAAGAAGTCGTCGTTCCGCGGCCCGATTTCACAACATCACGAGTATGACCATGGCGAGGGGAAGCGGATGATCCGCCTGATGCGGGAGGACCTGGCCGTGCTGAAGCGCTGGTTGGCGGAGGCTTGAACCGGGAGATTCCGCGGCCCGCAAGCAAGGCGCTGTGTGGGAGCGCCGCTTTCAGTTCGCGGTCGCGCCCTTGCCCGGGGCTGATTGCAGGACCCTCATCTGATGAGGCTGCATGCCTTCCGGATCCAGCTCGAAGGCGCGCTGGAAATGTTGGCGCGAGCCGTCGTAGTTGAGCCCGGGGTCGTCGCCGAGCGCGCGATAGGTCTCTGCCAGGTCCCGGGAAACTTGGGTCGTCATCTTCCCGATGGATCTGGGCAACAGCGCTTCGAAGGCCGTCGCCGCCTCGTCGTATTTCCCCTCATCGATCAACTCGGTCACGATTCGGTTGTATTCGGTCCGCACCATGACGACCTTGACGTAGAAGAACCCTGCGGCAATCAGGGTCAGGACCAGCAGGGGAACGGTGAACAGGGTTTGCTTCTTGCGATCCATGGGGAGCTTCAACCTGCCCGGCCCATCGACTTCTGGCAAGGCCGGGAAGCGGGGGCGTGATTGAAACGGGGACACGAAAGACTGAACGGGGCGCGTTGCGTCGGAGACCGGTCGCAGCAGCGTGGCCGTCATGGCCGGCCCTGCGCGGATCGGCCGAGCAAGGCGCTGCGACGTATCCCGAAGACGGGATACAGCCGCTCCGCCCGGTTTCAACCGGACCCTCGACCGCGAGCTTGTCAATAAACGCCTTGCGGGACCTTGGTCGATTGGCTAAGAACGGACGAGCTCTCGGGCGCATTCGTAACTTCAGCCACCATCAGCGATGAAATCGATTTTCAAGGCAGTGTTCGCCTCCCTTCTTCTTGCCGTTCCGGCTCTGGCGCAGGAGGTCAAGGTCGGGGACCCGGAAGAGAAGGCCATCACCAGCACACCCGGCTACATCGGCGCGATCAATCGCGGCGGCTCGAAGATTCTCTACTTCAAGCAGGGCGAGATCACCATCGTGGATGGCAAGGTTGCCAAGATCGGCTGGAGAAAGCCCAAGAGCAAGAATGCGGCGCTGGCAGGCCTTGTCGCCGATCCGGCGACGGATCGAGCAGTCCGCTACGCCATCGGCAAGGTCGCCGGTCGATTGACCGAGCAGGATTTGCAGAAAGTGCGCAAGCTTGAGTTGACGCCGCGGACGAAGCAGAATCTGAAGGCGCGCAATCTGGCTGGGCTGGAGCAGGCGGTGAACCTCACCTCCCTCAAGGCCACCCACAACAGCCTGACCAATATTCAAGCGTTGAAGGGCCTGAAGAAGGTGCACACCCTGCATTTGGACGGCCATCAGGGCGGGGAGGAGAACCTGGGCGCGCTGGAGTCCCTCGCGCCCATCGGGACCATGTATTCGCTCAGCCGGCTTTACGTCAGTCATTACCCCGTCACCAACACCGCCGACCTGGTCGGTCTGCGCTACCTGCGCAGCCTGACGGCTCGTCACTGCCGGATCGCCGACATCTCAAGCCTCGCCGGATTCAAGTCCACCCTCAGTGAGGTCGACCTCACCGGCAATCAGATTGAGGATCTCTCCGGATTGGCGGGATTGGGCAAGATCACGAAGCTGACCTTGAGCAACAACCAGATTTCCAACCTGGAGCCCCTGGCTGCGTTGACCGGGCTCAAGGAGCTGCGAATGGACAACAACGCCGTCGCGGATGTCGCCGCCCTGGCCAAGCTGCCCAACCTGGAAGTGATCTCCCTGGTGGGGAATCAAATCAAGAATGTGGATGCCTTCCGTGACTTTCCCGCCTTGAAGAGCCTGAACATTGACGGCAATCCGGTCGACGACATCACCAAGTTGACCGGAATCATTGGACTCCGGTGGTTGTCCATCCAGGATACCGGACTCGACATCGCCAAGGACTCCAAACAGCGCCGCATGGTGATGGGGCTCCGGCAGCGGGGGCTGACTGTTCGCTTCCCGCAACCGCCCAAGGAAGAGGAATCCGAGGACAAGAAGCCGGACGCCGAGACCGATGACGGCGGCGAGGCCACGCCGAAAGACGCCGCCGAACCGAAGACGAAATAAGCTCCGGCCAAGCTCCTTTTGCGGTGGCGCTCCCTGCCGCGGCGCCGAATCGCTTCGAAAATAGCGTTTTGGCGCGCTTGACACCCCTTTCTTCACTGATATTCTCCCGCGCTCTGTTTTTTTCGCCATGGCGGGCGGACTCGTGTCCTACCCGATTGGCGGAGGGTCAAACCTGAACACATTTTAACAGCTTATGAAACGCACATTCCAACCCTCGAAAACCAGCCGCGTTCGGCAGCACGGTTTTCTGAAGCGCAACTCCAGCCGCAACGGGCGCGCGATTCTCGCCCGTCGTCGCCGCAAGGGCCGCAAGCGGCTGACTCCGGTCTGATCCGGATGCGGCCGATGACCGCCCGCGTGTCCAGGTCGTTGCGATTGACGCCGGACATGCGCCTTCGGCGCAGCGCGGATTTCGCGCGGATCAAGTCGGGGGGCGATCGACTCGTCAAGGGTTGCCTGATCGCCAACTGGCTGGACATGCCGACGGACGGGATTTCGCGATTGGGCGTTATTACCAGCCGCAGGATTGGAGGGTCGGTCGTTCGTTCCCGGGCGCGTCGCTTGCTGCGGGAGTGTTTCAGGCTCAACCAGTGCCGGCTGGCCCGTCCGATTGATCTGGTCCTGATTGCCCGCCGCTCCATTGCCGACATGAAATACGCCGAGGTCGAATCCGATTTCCTGCGCGTCCTGCAGCGGGCCGGACTCCTCAAGCCAGAATCATGAATCCGTTGCAATGGATCCTCATCAAGCTCATCAGGGGCTATCAAGTGTTTTTGTCGCCGCTAAAGAATGCCCTGTTCGGGCCTTCGGCGAAGTGTCGCTTTACGCCGACTTGCTCGCAATATGGGTTGGAGGCAATCCGGATTCACGGCGTCCTCAAGGGCGGTTGGCTGGCCTTTCGCCGGCTATTGCGCTGCAACCCCTGGGGCCCATTCGGCCCCGATCCAGTGCCTCGCGGCAAGAGCGGCGGCCCGGAAGAACCTGAGAGCGATCCGCGCGATTCCTGTTGCGACGCGGTGAAGAACGTTCCATTGCCGTCGCTGAACCCGATTCATTCCAACTGACATGGACCGCACCTCCGTCATCATACTAGCGATCTGTTTTGTCCTCCTTTTCTCGTGGGGCAAAATCTCGCGAACCCTTTGGCCGGCTCCGCCCGCCCCGACTCAAACCGCCGACCAGGTTGCGACCGGGACCGACACGGATGCGCCCGCAACGGATGGCGATTCGATATCCGCGACTCCGGGCGATCCGGTTCCCGCGGTTCCCGCGGTGGTTGCGGCTCCCGAAGCGCGCGGCCCGGAATCCCTGGAGATCCTGGAGAGTGAGAAGGCAATCTACACGTTCACATCCCACGGCGGCGGCATCAAGACGATCGCGCTCAAGGATTATCCGGCCATCGCCGACGCGAAGAAGGCGGCGGAGTTGGGCGACTCGAATCTGGCCGCGATCAATACCAATGCGCCGATGCCGATCATGAGCATCCGTGGCTCGCCGGCCATCGAGGGCAACAACGAGTACACCCTCCGCAAGTCCGGCGAGACCCTCTTCGCTGAAACGACCCTCACCAACGGCCTGCGCATCATCAAGCAATTCGATCTCAGCGCCACGAACTATCTGATGTCGGCCGTTGTCCGCTTTGAGAACACGACCGATCAACCGCTGGCCCTTCCTGAACAGGAGTTCATCGTGGGGACCGCCGCACCGGCCAGCCCCGGAGAGGATCCCCGTTTCCAAGGCGGGCTTTGGTCCAATGGCGACGATTCCGACAAGGTCGAGGAGTCCTATTTTGCCAACAAGACCCTGGGCTGTATTGGCGGCAATCCGCGGCATTACTTCACTTTGTCCGACCCGGAGTTGAAATGGGCGGCGGGTTACAGTCAGTTCTTCGCCACGGTGGCCATTCCGGAAACCGCTCCCAAACAGCATGTCCTCGCCAGTGTCTCCACGCCGCCGTTGCCGGACAATGAGGCCGGTGACCGGGATTCGATGTGGTCCTTCACCCGGGCTGACTTTCCCGGGATCAATTCGGTCCTCTACAGCGTTGGGCAGCCGGCGCAACCCTTCTTCGGAAATCTCCTGAATCGGCTCCCGTCCCAAACCCGGAATCAACTCAAGACCTACGATGGCCGCTCCCAACCTCCGGTCGAGTTGATTGACGGTTTCATTGCTGATTTGAACGCCCTGCTTCCGGAGGCCCCGCTCTATGAGGAAGACAAGCTCTTCTTTGCCAACATTGCGGACACGGGCGAACTTCGGATGCTGGCCGAAAGCGCCCCGGTTGGAGCCGAGCGCGCCCGTTTCAATCGGCTTCTGATCGAGGCTGCGTTCGGGCCCAAGTTGGTTCGCAAGAGCCCGAGCGGCTACCAAGCCTCCTTCGTTTATGGCTCGACGATCCTCCAACCCGGGCAGGTCAACGAGCTGAACTTCGAGTTCTACACCGGCCCCAAGGAATACTACACACTCTCCAAGCTCTCCGAGGAACGCGACAGCGACATCGACAGGGTCATGAATCTGACCGGCTTCTTCGGCCTGTTTTCCAAGATGTTGCTGCTCTCCATGAGCGGCCTGCACAACCTCGGCCTTTCCTACGGGCTGTGCATCGTGGCCATCACGGTCATCATCAAGCTGCTCTTCTGGCCGTTGACGCAATCGAGCACGCGCTCCATGAAGCGGATGTCAAAGCTGCAGCCGCAGATGAAGGAAATTCAGGAGAAGTACAAGGGCGATCCCCAGAAGGCGCAGATGAAGACCATGGAGTTCATGCGCGCCAACAAGGTCAATCCCCTGGCCAGTTGCTTGCCGATCCTGGTGCAGTTTCCGTTCTTCATCGGCTTCTTCATGATGATCAAGACGGCCATCGAGTTGCGCGGCGCGTCCTTCCTCTGGGCCGGCGACCTGTCCAGTCCGGACACGATTTTCTTCCTCCCGGGTCTGGGGTGGATCCCGTTCCTTGGGATTCCCGGCGAGGGGCTTCCCATCAACCCCATGCCCATCATGATGGGCGTCTCCATGGTCTACCAGATGCGCCTGACGCCGCAGTCCCCGACCATGGATCCCGTTCAGCAGAAGATGTTCAAATACATGCCCATTTTCTTCATGTTCATCCTCTACGGCTACTCCTCCGGGTTGACGCTGTATTGGACCGTGAACAACGTCCTCAGCATCATCCAGACGAAGCTGGTGAAGAGCAAGGAAGGCGAGGACGCCCCCATCATCATGCCCTCGGGAACCTCGCCATCCTCCGGGCAGACAATCGGAGCGGCGAGCGGCGCCACGCCCAAGGGCGGCAAGTCCGTCCGCAAGGGACTGCCCGGAATGAAAAAGAAGAAAAAGAACAAGAACGACCCTCTTGATCCCAGGAACCGGGGTTGATCCGGAGAAGAACATCATGTCCAACGAAGCCAAGCCCACATTGGAAGAGCTGCTCAAGCTCATGCACTTTGACGACGCGCAGGTTGAGGAGCGACCCCTCGACGACGGTCTGCTGCTCGACATCAAGACCGAGGATTCCGGCCGTTTGATCGGCCGGCAGGGCAGGACCCTCTCGCAGCTCCAGTATTTGCTCAATCGGATCCTGTTCCAGAGGGACCGGTCGGCGCCCAAGGTCACGGTCGATGTCGGCAACTACCGCAACCAGGCCCAGGACGAGATTGTCAACATGGCGAAGGACGCCGCCGAGAAGGTCCGCCGCTGGGGCGATATCGTCGAACTGGAGCCGATGAACGCCTACGAACGTCGCATCGTTCACCACACGCTGAAGGATGATGAGACGGTTGAGACCCACAGCGTCGAGGTCGAAGGCACCAGCAAGAAGGCGATCCTGCTGCGTCCCAAGTAAGTCCGGGGGCGAAACGCCGTCTGCAATCGACGATCTTCTACCCGAACAAGGCGATCAGATCCTGGCGCTTCGTGGCGGATGCGATGTCGGCCGCGGTCCGGCCGTCCTTGTTCTTCATCGTCCGGTCGGCGTTCCGATCGAGAAGCAGCCGCGCGGTGTCCAGGCGCTCTCGTTTTACCGCAAGATGCAGGGCGGTTTCGTCCGCGCCCGCCCTCGCGTTCAGGGCCGCGCCCCGTTCCAGCAGCAGGGCGACCACGGATGTCCGGCCGTGCCGTGCGGCGTTGTGCAGGGGCTGATGGCCGAAGCGGTTGACGGCGTTTACGTCCGCCCCCTGATCCAGCAGCCAGGCCGCCAGCGCGGGATCGCCATTCTCCGCCGCGTAGTGCAGGGCCGTGCAACCCCACTCGTCGGCCGCGTCGACCTTCGGCGCGCCCCGCCACCACTTCCTCTTCAATGCTGACTGCATGCCCTCGAGGTCTCCCTCCTTGGCGGCCAGATGCAGCGGCGGCGTCTTCTTGCTGGGCATGGGTTGGGATCGGTGAGGTCGCTATTGGCGGGTTGAGCTGCCTTGGGCGATGGCTTCGGAGAGGATGCCCAGGACCTCGGCCTTGACGACGGCTCCCACCAGTTTGCTCTCGCGTCGGCTGCTCACCACGGGCACATGACGCTGCTCGCTTTCCAGCAGGGTGGGCAAGGCGTCCGACAGGCGGAGATTCGGCGTCAGGCACGGCGGTCTCGGCCGCATCACGTCCATGGCAATCACGGCCTGATAACCGATGCCCTCGGCGGCCGTCAGGTGTTCCTTCAAGTCCTGCAGCGCGACCAGGCCGACCAATTTCTCGTCCTTGTCGACCACCGGCAGGAAGTTGTAGGTCGAGGTGAGGAATCGTTTGGCGATCTGCTGGAGCGTTGCATTCTCTGCGACGGGAGCGACGGGTTCGACCATGAGGTCGCCGACTTTCTGTTGGCTGGCTGCGCCCGGAGCGGCGTTCTCCTGATCGTCTTCGACGCCCTTGCGGCTCAAGGCCTCGGTGTAGACGGAGTTGGGGTGGATGGACCGCGCGATCATGGAGGACACCGCACAGGCCAGCATGAGAGCCGGGACGAGCGAGTAGTTTCCGGAGATCTCGAAGGCCATGATCATGGCGAGCAAGGGCGAATGCAGCGTTGCGGCCAAGACCGCGCCCATGCCGACCAGGGTGAAGGCCGCGGTCGGGATCGTGTCCGCAAACCCGATCTGGTGCAGGCAGGAGCCGGCGAAGGCCCCGGCGGCGGCGCCGACGAACAGGGTTGGCGTGAAGACGCCGCCGACCGTGCCGCTGCCCACAGAGCAGAGCGTGGCCACCAGCTTGGCGAGAAAGAGCGCCAGCAGCGCCGTCAGCGTGAGATTGCCGGTCATGATTTCATTGGTCGCGCCGTAGCCGTTGCCCCAGACCTCCGGGTACTGGATTGAGATCAACCCGACCAACAGCCCGCCCAATGCGATGCGCGCAAAACCGGGAACAGGCAGTTTCTTGAACCAGACGCCGCTGAAGTGGATCATCCGCAGGAACACGGCGCCGACCACGCCGGCGAAGACCCCGAGCACGACAAACCAGGGCAACTGGCGCAGATCGGTGAAGTCGTAGTGCGGCACGACATACCAGGGATCGATGCCGAAAAAATGACGGGACACGATGGTCGCGACCACGGCTGAGAAGACCAATGGCCCGAACAGGTTCATGGCGAAGTTTCCCAGCACGATCGCCGCTGCGAACACGGATCCGGCGATCGGGGCATTGTAGGCCGCCGCCATTCCCGCCGAGGCCCCGCAGGCGACCAGCAACCGAAGGCGGTAGGGCTGCCAGCTGGCGACCTGGCCGAGCTTGGAGGCAAACATGGCCGTCAGCTGGGTGATGGCGCCCTCGCGCCCGATGGAGGCCCCGCTGCCGATGCTCAACAGCGAGGACAAGCCCTTGGTCAAGGTCACCCGCATGGGCAGGCGTCCGTCGCCCGCTGCGACCACTTCCATGAAATTGGCGCTGCGCTTGTCCCGCAGCAGTCGGGCGCCCCAGTGAAGAATCAGGCCGGCGGCCAAACCGCCGAGCATCGGGGTCACCGCGCGTTGCCAGGGATCCAGGAGTTGGGCGACCTCGACCAGGTCGCCGGAACGTCCCAAGGCGAGTCGCTTCACGAGTTCAATGCAAAGGTAGAACAACCAGTTGGTCAGGCCGCCAATGACGCCGACCACGCCGGCCAGCATCAGGTGGAAGGCGGGTTCGTTGAAGCGGAGACGCTCCCGGACCCGCAGCGACCGGCGCCAATGATCGTTCAGGAAACCGCGCGCGCGCGCCAAGAGTCGCCTGGATGAACGGATCCCGGCTTTCACAGATTCGATCGGCGGGATGGTCCGGGGAGGGTCATGTGCGTGTCATCCTATCCATCCCATGTGCTGCGCCCCGGCGAAGGCCAGCAGACCGAGGCCGACAAAAAGCATCAGCCATAGAAAGAATTTTCCGACGCTCATCAGGAGCTTGCCGATGATGAACACGGCGACGAGGATAATGCCAATTACGACGGTCGTAGTCATAAACCTCTTGCGATCCTAGCGCCTCCAAAATGCCCCGCCAAGGGCGTGATTGAAACCGGGATGAGAAAGACCGATCGGAGCGCGGATCGGCTGAGCAAGGCGCTGCGGCTGATCTCGAGGACGGGACACAGCCGCGCTCTGTCCGGTGGCAATTGCCGCATCATTGTTTCAAGGGCGCCATGCCCAGCTCCCGCACGAGGAAACCCCATTTGTCGGCGACCTCGTTGATGAGCATCGTGGTGGGCTTGCCGGCCCCGTGGCCGGCCTTGGTTTCGATCCGGGTCAGGACGGGGTTGTCGCCCGCGTGGCATTCCTGCAGCCGGGCCGCGAACTTGAAGCTGTGCGCCGGCACGACGCGGTCATCGTGGTCCGCCGTGGTGACCATGGTGGAAGGATAACGGGTTCCGGGTTGCAGGTTGTGCAGGGGCGAGTAGGCGAGCAAGGCCTTGAACTCGGCCTCATTTTCCGCGGAGCCGTAATCGGAGGTCCAGGCCCAGCCGATGGTGAACTTGTGGAAGCGCAGCATGTCCATGACGCCCACTGCGGGCAGGGCGGCGGCGTAGAGTTCGGGCCGTTGGGTCATGCAGGCTCCCACCAGCAAGCCCCCGTTGCTTCCGCCGGCGATGGCAAGCTTGTCGGGACGGGTGTAGTCTTGCTCGATCAACCACTCAGCCGCGGCGATGAAGTCGTCGAACACGTTCTGCTTGGTCAACTTGGTTCCGGCGAGATGCCAGTCCTCGCCATATTCGCCGCCGCCGCGAAGATTGGGCATGGCGTAGACGCCGCCCATTTCCATCCAGGTGAGCATGGCGATGGAGAAGCTGGGCAACAGGCTGATGTTGAAACCGCCGTAGCCGTAGAGGTAGGTCGGATTGGAGCCATCCAGCCGGAGTCCCTTCTTATGCGTGATGAACATTGGGATGCGTGTCCCGTCCTTGCTGCGGAAGAAGACCTGCCTGGTCTCGTAGTCCGCGGCTTCGAAGTCCACTTCGGGTTGGCGGAACAGGGCGCTCTCCCCGGTCTGGAAGTCGTAGCGATGGATCGTCCCCGGAACGGTGAAGCTGGTGAACATGTAGAACATCTCCTGGTCGTCGCGCTTGCCGCCGAAACCTGCGGCCGAACCAATGCCGGGAAGCCGGACCTCGCGATCGAAGGAGCCGTCGGTGTGGAACAGCTTGATCTCGCTATGCGCATCCTTGAGATAGGACACCACAAATCGATCGCCGATCAGTCCGACACCGCGAACGGTGTCCTCGGATTCCGGCACGACTTCCTTCCAATTGCCGCGATCCGGTTCCCGGCTATCCACGGCGATGATGCGCTTCCTTGGCGCGTCGAGATTGGTCTCGAACCAGAAGACCGGGCCTTCGTTGGCGATGAAGTCATAGGATGCGTCGAAGTCGTTCAACAACTCCACAACCGGCGCGTCCGCCTTCCCCAGCTCCTTGTAGAAGATGCGGTTCTTCTGCTCTGTGCCCTTCCAGACGTGAATGATCAGGTAACGGTTGTCCTCGGTCACCTCGGCTCCGAATCCCCATTCCTTTTCGTCCTTCCGCTCGTAGACCAGCTCATCCTCGGATTGCGGCGCGCCCAGCTTGTGGAAGTAGAGCTTGTGAAAGTAGTTCACGCCCTTGAGCGCGTCGCCTTCCTCGGGGGCGTCGTAGCGACTGTAGTAGAATCCGGCGCCGTTCCTGTCCCACGATGCGCTGGAGAATTTGACCCACTTCAGGTGATCCGAAAGATCCTTGCCGGTGGTGATGTCACGGACCTTCCACTCCTGCCAGTCGGAACCGCCGGTGGAGAGGCCGTAGGCGAGGTAGCGTCCGTCGTCGCTGACCGAATAGCTGCGGAGCGAGACGGTTCCGTCTTCGGAGAGCTTGTTCGGATCCAGCAGGACACGGGGCTCGGCGTCCAGCGATTCCGTCACGTAGAGGACGCTTTGATTCTGGAGCCCATCGTTGCGGGTGAAGAAATACTTTCCGCCCCGCTTGAAGGGAACGCCATAGCGCTCGAAGTTCCAGAGGGTGGTCAGCCGTTCGCGGATGGCGTCGCGTTCCGGGATCGTCTCCAGATAGCCGAAGGTGACCGCGTTCTGCGCTTCGACCCACTCCTTGGTCTGTGACGCGTTGTCGTCCTCCAGCCACCGGTAGGGGTCCGCGACTTCGACGCCATGATAGACGTCAACCTGGTTGGTCTTCTGGGACTGGGGATAGGTCACGGTGGTTGTGGGAGTCATATCCGAAGTGCGGCAGCCGGTTGTTGCGAGGGCGAGGGCGGCCAAGGCGTAGATCGGCGCGGCGAGCATGGCCCGGCATTGGTTGTAGATCGCGGTCTGGACCGAGCAATGCTCGGCGCTCCGGACCCGCATGTTGCTTCCGGACCGCGACTCGGGAAACCCCGTGGTTGCGGGCATGCCCTTCGCGCTCCCCGATCCAAGGTTGCTGCGGGTCACAGACCCGCGGTCCGGGTCTTGCGGCGGGACGGCTGCGCTACGGGCTGAGTTCCTAGGCGCCTTCATTCGCGACGCCTCAGTCTTCCTGCAGCCAAGGCTTCCGCGCGTTCGCGGTGATCTCCTTGTCCAGCGCCAACATTCGCTCCTGCAGCGTTGCCACGATCTCGGGTCTTGCCGCCGCCAGGTTGTTTTGCTCGCCGAGGTCCGCCAACAGATCGAAGAGCATGACTTGCGGCTTGGGCGCGGCTTGCTTGACCTTGTTCTTCGCCTTGCCCCGACGCTGACGCGGTTGCTTGACGAGCAATTTCCATTTGCCTTGGCGCAGTCCCTCGATATTCCCGCGGGATGTGTAATGGAGGAATTCCGTGCGCGGCGAGGTGGCTCCCTCCTCGTGCAGGAGTGGGGCCACGTTCATCCCGTCGATCTTCCGATCATCGGGCAGGGGGTTCCCGGTGAGGGCCGCGATGGTGGGCAGCATGTCAATCGTGCCGACGAGTTCGTTGCACTCCGTCCCGGCAGGAATGCGGCCCGGGCCCCACATGACGCAGGGCACGCGTTGGCCGCCCTCAAAGGTCGTGCCCTTGCCCTCGCGCAACGGGCCGGCCGAGCCGCCGTGATGCTTGAAGGACAGCCAGGGTCCGTTGTCGGTGGTGTAGATGACGTAGGTGTTCTTGGACAGGCCGAGTGTGCGAATGGTGTTCATCAGTCGGCCCACCTCGGCGTCGATGTGCTCGATCACGCAGGTGTAGGCGTTCTGGGGATCCGGGTCGCGGACTTCATCCGGAACATACAACGGAATGTGCGGCATGGAATGCGGCAGGTAGACGAAGAAAGGCTTCTCCTGGTTGGCCTTGATGAACTCAATCGCGCGGCTGGTGTAGCGGCGCGTCACTGTGCGTTGGTCCACCGGCAACTCCACGATCTTCTCGTTCTGAATCAGCGGCGTCTTCCATTTGGTCAGCGTCGATTCCGGATCCGCCCAAAGGATATCCATGCCATCCGGACCGCCCTTGGGTTTGCCCTTGTTGTCCGGATGGTTCATGTCGTTCGAGTAGGGAATGCCGAGATAGGCGTCGAATCCCTGCGCGCGCGGCAGGACCTCCGGATGATGGCCCAGGTGCCACTTGCCGAAGCAGGCGGTCGCGTAGCCCTGCGACTTGAGGTGGTCGGCAATGGTGCGCTCCTCCGGATTCAGCCCCTTCTTCGACGTCGGGAAGAGCACGTGCTGATGCATGCCCACGCGCTTCGGATAGCAACCCGTCAACAAGGCGGCTCTCGAGGGCGTGCACACGGGCGAAGCCACCATGAAATTGGTGAAGCGCATCCCTTCCCGGGCCAGCCGGTCGATGTTCGGCGTCTTGATCTTGGTCGATCCGAAGCAGCCCAGATCTCCGTAGCCCTGGTCGTCGGCAAAGATGATGACAAAGTTGGGTTTCGAGGCGCGGTCGGCAGCAATCGCCGAAAGCGCCATGGTTACGGTCAACGCCGTCGTCAGGAACAGAGCCAGGATTCGTCGCATCCCGCGATTAAACGGACGAACGGGGTCGGTGGAAAGGAATTCCGTTTGGCGACCCGTGTTTCGGCGAACGCTGGGATTTCTCTCAATCCACGGATGTTCCGAATCTCGTCCCTTCGGGACCGGAATCTGCATCTGTCCCGGAAGAACTGCTCCCCACTCCTTGATGGCGGCGCACCTCGGTGATAGTCTGATCCCGATGTCCGATCTCAAGGAACAGGTTCTGTCACTGCCGACCACCGAGAAGCGTGAGATTCTTGAGGCCCTCCAGCGCGACATGGAGAATGAGCCCATCCCCGGTCCAATTGCACACATGCTTGAAGAACGCCGACGCGAGTATTACGCTGGCGAAACCAAGGCGTCGCCGGCGGACGAGGTGTTCGATCGTTTGTTGAAGAAGCATCCCGGTGAAACTGATCCTCGTTGAACGCGCCGAGAGGGACTTGGACCTGCGGGCATCATTCTGGGAAAGGCATCAGGCGGGGCTGGGTCAGGAATATCTGCTTCACCTTCTTGAAGCAGTTGCGACGTTTGACGCGGATCGTCGAATCGGGAGCGCATTCCCGGCCATGGGACCACTTTCACCGTTTTTTGACCCGCCGGTTCTCAGCTCAAGTCTTCTACGAAATCGCCGGCGCCACGGTGATCGTCCATGCAGTTTTCGACTGCCGCGAAGATCCCGATGAACTGGCCTGGGAGCTTTCGAGAAGATGATCCTTACAATTCACCACCTCAAACCGCCTCACCCTTGCGGGTGACGCCCTTGCCTTCCTTGATCTCGTCCCAGTTCAGCGGTTTGGCGAGGTCGACGTAAGGGAGCATCTCGTTTACCGAGTGCGGGTACTTTTGTTGGGCGCCGGTATTGAAGATGAGGATCTTGTCATTCGGCTTGATGGTCCCATCCTTGAGGAGGACGTCCAGGGCGCCGAGACAGACGGCGGTTTCCGGGCAGAGGGAGATGCCTTCGGTGGAGCAGGCGAGCTTCATCCATTTCTCGATGTCGGCCTCGGGGGTGGAGATGGCCACGCCGCCGCTTTCGTTGACGGCGTCGAGGATCATGAAATCGCCCACGGCCACCGGGACGCGGATGCCGCTGGCGGTCGTGTTCGCGCCCTCGTGTTTTTTGGCAAAGCGTTGGCCCTGACGGAAGGCGCGGGCGATGGGTTCGCAGCCGTCGCTCTGGCAGGAGATCATGCGGGGCTTCTTCCCCGACTTAAGCCAGCCCATCTGCTCCAGTTCGCCGAAGGCCTTCCACATGCCGATCAGGCCGGTGCCGCCGCCGGTGGGGTAGAGAATCACATCCGGCAGTTCCCATTCGAACTGCTCGGCGACCTCGAGCCCCATGGTCTTCTTGCCCTCGATGCGGTAGGGCTCCTTGAGGGTCGAGACGTTGAACCAGTCCATCTCCTTGACGCCGTCGCCCACGATCTTGCCGCAGTCGTCGATGAGGCCGTTGACGAGAAAGGTCTTGGCCCCGGCGACCCAGCATTCCTTCTGGTTGATGATGGGCGTGTCCTCGGGCATGAAGACGTAGGATTCCATCCCGGCGCGGGCGGCGTAGAAGGCCATGGCGCCGCCGGCGTTGCCGGCGGTCGGAACGGCCACCCGCTTGACGCCGAACTCATTCGCCATGGTGATGGCCATGGTCATGCCGCGCGCCTTGAAACTTCCGGTCGGCAGGCGGCTCTCGTCCTTGATCATCAGGTTTTTCACGCCGAACTCGGAGGCGAGGCGCTTGCCCGGGAGAATCGGGGTGATGGTCTCGACGAGGGAGACGATGCTCTTCGGGTCCTCCATCGGCAGCATCTCCAGGTAACGCCACAGGGTCGGTGGACGGCCGACGAGGTCCTTCTTCTTGAAGTTGTCCTTGAGCGCATCCATGTCGTAACGCACCCAGAGCGGGCGGTTGCAGGAGGTGCAGAGGTTGTGGATCTTTCCGGCCTCGTAGTTCGCGCCGCAGTTGGCGCACTCAAGATGGGTGACGTGTGGCATAGCGGTCCATTCAAACGGCGGGACGACTGCGGCGTCAAGTTCGGCTGGAGGCGCACCGGGCCGGCACGTAGCCGTTGGCGGTGGGCAAGGACTCCCCTCAGCCTCGTTCCCTCTCCCTCGGGGAGAGGGATGTCGGCCATATTCTCGGTCTGTTCCTGAGCGCGTCGCCTTCCGAAAGCGCGGTTTCCTTCCCTCTCCTGGGGGAGAGGGAACGGGCCGAGGGCGCTTCTCTCAGCCGCTGGAGCGGCAACTTTTCCCGGCGCTGTCAAAGAATCACAGGGCGAGTCAGACCGGCGGCTTGAACTCGCGGTCGGACTGCTGGGCGCCTTCCTTCAGCGCGAGGAACATCCGCCGCTCGATCACTTGACGCCCATCGCCGGTCATGTTGTCGACATCGCCGACATGCTCAAAGCCCAGTTTTCGATACAACGCGAAGGCGCGGTCGTTTTGCTGCATCGTGGTCAACTCAATGCCGTCCTTGCCGGCGTCCTTGGCGTCGTCGATCAGGATTCTCATCATTTGGCCGCCCAGGCCTTGCCCCTGAAACGCGTCCGCCATGCCGATACCCAGCAGCGGGATCGGCGATTGGAACTCCCACAGAAAGAAATAGCCGACAATGTCCGCGCCCGACAACGCCACGTAGATGCGATCGTCGTCGTCGGTCGATCGACGAATGTAGGTTGCGACCGTAGCCGCATCGTAGGCGTGCGGCGTGAAGGTGTCGCGCGAGGTTTGGGAGAGATTGTAGTGGAAGCGCGGCAGCGACGCCGCGTGCGAGGCGGCCAGGCGTTCGACGCGCAGTCGCGCGCCCGTTTTTGTCTCCAATGTTCGCTCGTTCATGTGGATGCCTTGAAGCGCTCGATGGACCGGTGCAGGTTGCTTCGCGCCGCGGCTTCATAGCGGTCGCAGAACTCCTCCGTGAAGTAGATGCGTTCACGTTGCAGGAAGCGGCTGAGAATCTCCGGGCGCTTGACCCGATAGATCTTCCAAGCCACCCAGTCGTATTCCTCCCGAATCCTGTCTTCGTAGGCGGCAAAGACGTCCGGCGCCTGGCCCAGGATGGCCAGATCCACGTCGACAATGATCTGTTGGTCCCTGGTTTCCGGCGGATCGGCGGGGTCGTGCTTGGTCTTGAAGATGAGTTCGGCGACGGTCATGCCCAGATCCGCCGGCGCGCAGGAGTCGTCCAGCCAGCCTTTGGCCATGATGGCGCTGGCCTCCTCATTCTCCGCATAGCGCGAATTGTAGACGGAATCGTGAAACCAGAGGGCGACTTCGATGGCGTCCGGTTCGTCGGCAAGATGGCGAACGGCGTCCAACTCTGTCAGGCAGGCCGAAACGTGGTCGAGGTTGTGATAGGCCCGGGGCGGCGTCCGGTGAGCGCCCCGCAGCCAATCGAGCTGATCCAGATCCGGCGGAAGATGCAGCCGGACGCACAAGGCCCGCCAACGCGCCTCCAGGTCAGCCATGGCCGAACTTCTCCAGCATCATCTCGTAGACGGGTTCGGAGAGGTAGGGTTTGACGATCTCCTGCCAACCGTCGGGTCCGACCAGCCCCTTGACGAAACTGGAGCTGACCTCGGCGATCTCGCGTGGCGGCATGAGGAAGACCGTGCCGATGTCCGGCTCCATGTCGCCGTTGATGTAGCGCATGCCGCGCTCGTAGCTGTAGTCGTGCTCGCTGCGAATGCCGCGCAGGATGTGTGTGGCGCCGACATCGCTGGCGTAGTGCACGAGAAAACGGTTCTCGAAGCTGTCGATGCAGACGCCCTCGGCCTCGTCCAGAGAATCGTGGAGCATGCGGAGACGCTCCTCCACCGAGAAGGTGTACTGCTTGTCGGGATTGGTGCCGACCGCGACCACCAGTTCGGGGAACAGCCGCGCGCCCTCCTCGATCATCCACATGTGACCGCGGGTCAGCGGGTCGAAGCTGCCAGCATAGACGGCGCGTTTCATGGTGGCGGAGAGAAAGCGGCCTTAAAGGACCATGATGTCGGGTCGCTTGTACTTCGCGCCTTCCCAATCGACCGAAATCATCGGCCAACTCTTGGAGGCGGTGATGGTTTCGACGCCCTTATCCGTGGCGAGGATGGTGTCCTCCGACTTGGTCCCGGCGATGGAGGGGTTCCAGGCGAAGGGTTGATTCTCGAGGACGACCTGTTTTGCCTTGGGCGAGCCGAGATATTCGCGGCCCATGTAGCCGCTGGCCCCGCCCTGATGATGGAGTTGCCATTCGTCGCCAAATTCCTGCGCCTCGTACTCCTTCACGCCGCGCTTGAAGATATCCTTCACCTTCGCGCCCGGTTGGGTGCTCTGTTGCAGCGCGACATCGACTGCGCAGACGGCCCGGTGGCGCTTGCGCAACGCCGGCGGGACCTTGTCGAATCGGACCAATCGGGTGAGCGCCACGATCTGTCCCTTGCGTCGCGCGCTCAGCACGATCATGGCGGTTTCCTTGAGCTTCCTCTCGGTTGGCAGCGGGTGGCGGTACTTGTGGATCCGCTCGTCCACCGCGATCAGGACCACGACGGGGGTGAGCTCCAACAGCCAGCAGGTGGCGCTGAGGTGCCCGGCGATCTCGAACTCGCTCATGCCGGGTTCGATGGTCTGGCAGGCCGCGTTGACCGCGGCCTCGGCGTCGCGACCCAGCTCCCGGTAGCGCTTGACCTCCTGGGGCAGGAAGGACCAGCGCAAAGGCGCGATCAGCTCGGGCTTGTGTTTCGTGGTCCATTCACCGGTGTCGGAAAGAACCTTCTTCGGGTTGGCGATCTTCTTGAAGAGGTCGCGCGCGCCGTTGGCCTCGTGCCAATCGTGCTCGTGCGGCGTCACCTTGAGCCCCTTCAAGGTCTCCTCGAGCAATCGCGGCATCTCGATCTTGCTGGCGATGGCGTGGACCTCGTCCTTCGTCACCAAGAGACGCGCCACCGCGACGTCCGAGGTCAGGGGGACATGCGCTTCGCCTCCGCAGCTGAGCCAGGAAAACGAGGGCTGTTTTCCAATCAGCAAGCCCTCGGCGCCCTGTTCGTCAAGAAAGGCGCGGACGCGTTGCAGCTTGGCGGAGAACTCTGTTTGGGTGGGATTGGGATTGCGCAAGTAAATAGGGGTTGTTAAGGACGGAAGCATAAGAACGCGACTTGGTTAAACAACCTTTTTTGATGAACGACTGGAACATCCAGAGCCGCTCCCAGAGCTGTCAGGCGACGAACCGCCCCTTTGAAGATAAAGAGCCCTACCACACCTTGCTGGTGCGCACCAAGGAGGGCTACGAACGCCTTGACGTGTGCGAGGACGCCTGGCGGGAGCAGTTCAGCGAGGGCGCTGCGGAGCGCAAGGGATTCGTGTCGCACTGGCGCGGCGTTTTCCGGGTTCCGCCGCCCAAGGAGCCGGATCCCATCGAACGCGAGAGCGCCGAGTCGTTGCTGCGGAAGATCGTCGAGGCCAACGATCCGCAGTATGCGGAAGCCAGCTACATCCTGGCCGTGATGCTGGAGCGGAAGCGCATTCTCAAGGTGCAGTCCGAGTTCGAGGAGGAGGGACGACGCGTGTTTGTTTATGAGCATGCCAAGACCGGGGATGTTTTCACCATCGCTGATCCGGAACTGAATCTGGCGGACATGGAGAAGGTTCAGCAGGAGGTCGCACTCCTGATGGAATACGGTCTCGAGGGTCCCCCGCCGGAGGAAGAAGCAGCTGCCGAAGACGGGGCGGGGGAAGCCGCTGATCAATCCGGTGGCGAAGGCGACGGCGACCATGAGAATGAGGAAGAGCAGGCGGACGGGAACGCGGACAAGGCCAAGGACGAGTCTGTCGCCGGTTCCTGATTGTCCCGAGCATCATGTCCGCTGACGCACATCCGGATCTGGCAGCGTTGCAGTCGGGTCTGGGCTATGAGTTCCGGAACGTTTCGCTGTTGGAATTGGCGCTGACCCATCCGTCCTATGCGCAGGAAAGCGGCGAGCCGGGGCTTCACAACCAGAGGCTTGAGTTCCTGGGCGACGCCGTCCTGCAACTGGCGTTGACCTCCCGGCTCTACGATCAGTTTCCGGGGCACGAGGAGGGCCCCTTGACCAAGGCGCGCGCGCAGATGGTGAAGCAACAGACCTTGTTCGAGCGCGGCCGGGCCTTGGATCTGGGCGCGCAGCTTCGCCTCAGTCGCGGCGAGGATCGCAACCAGGGGCGGGAGCGATCCTCCAATATCGCGGACGCCTACGAAGCCCTGCTGGGAGCCGTATTCCTCGACGGCGGTTTTGAGGCCGCGTGCAACGTGATCTCCGGTCAGTTCGGGGACGATATGGCGGACGTGGATTCCGCGCCCAACCTGGACAACCCCAAGGGAGAGTTGCAGGAATTCCTTCAGGCCCGTTCCCAACCCGGCCCGGAGTACCGCCTGATCGACGAATCCGGCCCCGATCATGACAAGGAGTTCCGATGCGCCGTGCTGCATCAGGGCGCTGAGATTGGCGTCGGCGCGGGCAAATCCAAGAAGCTGGCCGAATGCGAAGCCGCGCGGGCGGCGTTGCGCGCCTTGCGGTCGAAGGAGTCCGTCGCGGAGCCGGACGCCGACGAAGCGGCGTAGCCCGGATCGGGGCTGCCGCCACTCAACGGAGCGTCACCGTGACCTTGTTCCTGGCGTAGTTGATTTTGAAGGTCCTGCCGTCGCTTGCCTTGACGAGATCGTTCGGGTTGTTGAAACGGCCCTTGATGGCCTGCGCCTGCAACACGGCGAAGGCGGCGCCCTGCCTGGCTTCCGTGTTCTCGTTCAGGTCCAGCTTCAACTCGCCGGCCAGACTCGCGGTCCCGGCGACGTCCAACGGAGCCGCCTGCTCCGACGTCTGGATGACGAGGCTGGCGGCCGGGGATTCGTGATAGTCCCCGCTGATCCTGAGTCCGGAGCTTTTGCCGGGGCCCGGGCCGACGCGCAACACGCCGGAATTGTGCGCGTCGCCGTCGATCGAGCCGTGACCGCGGAGAAGCCCGCCCTCGCGAATATCGATCCATCGCTGCGACGCCAGGCGTCCACCCTCGAGTTGAACCGAGCCGAGTTCCGAGATTCGTATCTCATTGCGGCCGGTCACCGACTGGTTGTTTCGGATCGTCACGGATTGCAACGCGCCGGCCTTCGCGTTGCCCTTGATCTGCAGCGCCAGAAACTCCGCGCTGGCCTTCGACGATCCGAAGGAAGCCGAGTTGTCCTTGTCGCCCCGGTTCTCGAGGTGGGCGACCCAGGATGCCCGGGGCGGGCCGTCGTCGGTCAGGTAGGTGATCCCGGCGTTGGCGTAGCGGTAGTCGGACCAGTTGTCCGCGTGTTTCAGATCCTCGCCCGCCGCCGCCGACCACGAGTGATACGTGTTGGCGAAGCCCTTGGGTTCATCAACGCGTTCGCCCAGCAGCAGGGTCCTCAATTCGTTCACCAGGGCGGGGCGCTTTGTCGCGATGTCCTGCTCCTCGGCGTGGTCCGCCACAAGGTCGTAGAGTTCAAAACCTCGCTTGCGTCGGATCAATTTGTGGCGGCCACGGATGATCGATTGTCCGTTTCCGGCCTCGTGAATCACGAACTCCCTCCGCCGTTGAACACCCTCACCGGACAACGTCGGGGCCAGGGAGACGCCGTCGATGCCGAGTGGGGGCTCGACGTTGGCCAGTTCGCAGAAGGTTGGCAGGAGGTCGGTCACGTCGATGACCTGATCGGAGCTGGTTCCGGCGCGGAGGCGGGACGAGGCGTGGATCCGGGCCGGCCAGCGCATGAGGGTCGGAATACGGATGCCGCCTTCCTCGATCCTGCCTTTGGACGCCCGGAGGCCGCCGTTGGCTTGAAACTCGTTGCGCGCGGGATGTTGCGGGCCGCCATTGTCGGATTGGAAAACGACGAGGGTGTTTGCGGCGACGGAATCCGACGTGTCGCCGTCGCCGTCCGGGTCCTCGAGCGCGGCGAGAATGTTTCCGAAGTGGGCGTCGATCCGGGTCACCATGGCCGCCCATTGTTGGGCCTGTTTCGATAGCGACTTGAAGAAAGGTTGGTCGCGGTAGGCCCGGTCCCATTCGGGAAGCTGTGCGATCTCATCGAAGGGCGCATGCGGGACCTGGACGGCCAGCAGCCCGAAGAAGGGCTTGCCGCTGGCGTGGTATTCCCGGGCCCCGGCGCGGACGAAATCCAGGGCGGCGAAAGCGTAGACATCGTCGCAGTAGGCGGTTTGCGGGTAGTCCGCATGATGCTGCAGCGCGGGAGTTGCGGGATACCTCGACGCGTCCAGATAGGCCTTCATGGAATTGGGCTTCAGTTCCAATCCCCCGATCGCGCCGGGCTTGGCGGGGGCGTTCCACAAGGTCGGTTGGAAGAAGGTGTGCGCCCGGACATGGTGCAGCTCGGCGACCACGTGTTGATAGCCGTGCGAGGTCGGCAGGGTCTGGACGTTGTCGATGGTCGGGGACTCCTGGCTCTTGGAGCCGCCATAGCCCCATTTGCCCCAGTAGCCGGTGGTGTAGCCGGCGCCGGCGAGCATCTCGCCCATGGTCAGGTCGTCGCGACGGATGGCCTTCTTCGCATTGTCCGGGTCGTTGCGGTCCGCAAACGCATGACCTTGATGAAAACCCGTCTGCTGCGAGGACCGCGCCGGCGAGCAAACCGTGCAGCCGTAGGAGCGGGTGAAGTTGACGCCCTCCGCGGCCAATCGATTCAAGTTGGGGGTCAGGACATAAGGGAGCCCCTTGGCCTTCCGCTCTGCTTGTCCATTCGGCCCGATCGCGCCCCAACCCATGTCGTCGACGTAGAAATAGAGAATGTTCGGGCGTTGTTCCTTGGCGGAGAGAAGCGGCCCTGACGCCAGCAGGGAAAGCAGCGCCAACGGCAGGAGAGCGGTTCGTTTCATGATCCGCGCAGTTTGGGATCGGCAGCGCAGCGAAGGAAGTCCAAAGAAGACGCGCGGCAACCAGGGACGACAGGTTTGATTTTTTGTCGAGGACGTCCTAACGTCCGCCCTCTCGACCACCGGGATTTCAGACAGACGAACCACGTAATCCGCCTTCGCTTTGCGGCTTTGGCGCGATCAGCACGCAACACGAATCACGCGAAACGACCATGTCCTTCAAGATCACGCTCAACACCAGCACCATCAAGCCGCAGAAGCTGATGGACAAGATCCGCCTCACCGCTGAAGCCGGCTACGATGGCGTAGAGCTCTGGATCAATGATATCTACGAATACATTGGCCAGGGAGGCGAGGTGTCGGACATCGAGAAGGAGTTGGACGCGACGGGCCTGTTTGTGCCCTGCACGATTGCGCTGCGCCTCTGGGGCGAGGCGGAGGGCTTCGAGTACAACATCCAGCTCGACGAAGTGAAGCGACGGATGGAATTTGCGGCGCGTATCGGCTCGCCCTACATCGTGGCGACGCCGCCCTTCATGCCGGCGAGTCTTGCCCAGATCACCGAGCGCTATCGCGACCTGCTCGAGATCGGGCGCGCGGCCGGGGTGAAGCCCACCTTCGAATACATCAGTTTCTTCAAGTCCGTGTTCCGCACCAAGCAAGCCTGGCAGGTTGTGCAGGACGCGAACGATCCCGACGCCACCATCATCCTCGACGCCTTCCACAATTGGAACAGCGCCTCGACGTTGGACGACATGGCCTCCATCCCCGGCGACAGGATCGCGCATTATCACATCGACGACGCCGCCAAGGGACGGCCGCAGATGCAGCAGATCGACGCCGATCGCGTCATGGTCGGCGATGGCGTCTGTGATCTGAAAGGCGAGATCGAGTTGCTGAAGGAGAAGAACTACCAGGGCTGCATCAGCCTGGAGTTGTTCAATCCGGAGCTTTGGCGGCAGGATCCGCTTGAGGTGATCAAGTTGGGACTGGAGCGGGTGAAAGAGGTCGTCGGGTGAGTTCCCGACGACTTTTCAGTCGAAAGATTTTCTGTCATCCCGCAGCAGGAACGTCTCGTCGCGGACCTACTTCTTCTTCGCCTTGGCTTTACCCTTGGCCTGTTTGCGCTTCCGGGGATCCGGCTTGGGGTCGAGGTTGGACATGAGCAATTCCTCGGTCACGCGGGAATTGATGCCGCCCTTGGGCACCTCGGCGCCGGTGACCCAGACGAGGCCGTTGAGGAAGACCCTGCGGTAGTCGTCGTTGCCCCAGTTGAGGTGGAAATGACCGCCGGTGAAGCCGAAGCCACGGCCGCCATCCCGACGATCGACCGCCCACATCATGGTCTCGGGCAAGCCCTTGTTCGCCTGGATGTGAGCGTAGGGACCTCGGGGATAGACGTAGGGGCCGTTGCGGACGGCGTCGGAGGGCACGGCCTGCAGGATCGGCTTCACGCCGGCGAGTTGATCCCGGAAGCGCATGTTGAAGTACCATTCGTCCTTCACCTTGAAGGGTTTGACGCCCCGGGTGATCGGGTGCATCGGCAGGTTCTGGTAGTCCGGCTCCCACATCGGATTGCAGGAAAACTCGTGTTCGTAGTGGCCTCCGATCCAGCGTTTGAACTGCTCTCCGAGGGTTTCAGGCACGACCTCGACGCCGTAGTGCGCGCAGGCGATGCCCACGCCCTTGGCGGCCAGGGCGTCCACCTCGGCAATGCGTTCCTTGGATTGGGCGATCTCATGCTTCACCTTGCCGTCCATGTAAAAGAGAATGCCGTCGGCGTTGTCGAAGGCGGTGGGATCCTTGGGCCAGCCGTTGAGGTAGAAGGTGGAGAGAACCTTGTCCTGGCCTTGTTCGAGGCAGTTCTGCAGGAGTTGGACCCCGGCGTTGAACTCATGCATCAAGGGCGGGTGGCTGGGCTTGCCGGCGACCATGACCAACTTCTTGGCGTGCGTCAGCGGGAAGCGCTTCAGCTTGATGTCCTTGAACTGCACGGTCATGGGCGGGCCCTGGTGCAACTGGAGAGCCAGCACGCCGGACATCGAACGCTTCTCGGAATCATTGTCCGTCACATCAACAGTGGTCTTGCCATTGATCTCGTGAATCAGGTGATTGCCGCGGGCGATGATCCGGTAATCGTTCCAATCGCCCTGCTTGATGGCGGCCTGGATCTCCTCGCTCTTGCCGACCGAGCCGGTGACGGCCTTCTTCGCGCCCTTTTTGCCGGGGACCTGCGGCTCGATGACGACCTGCTCGCCGCGTAGCGCCAGGATGCCGCGCCCGCGCTCCTCATACAGGATGCCCGAGTAGGTCTGGCCCGCCTCGAAGTCCGCCTGGTAGCCGCCGACGATGAACTTCTCCTGGTCGAGAACCTGGCTGCGATACTGGATGCCGGAGTTTGCCTGGCCCTTCTCGTTGTCGCCGACGATTTTGAATTTCAGGCGCAGCTCGAAGTCGTCGAGCGTCCCGTCTTCCCAGACGATGAAGGTGTTGGGCTTGGTGGGGTTCTCGGGCGTCGCCTTGCCGGTGATGGCGCCGTCCTCGACAGACCAGAAAGTCGGGTTGCCTTTCCAACCGGACAGGTCCTTGCCGTTGAAAATGGATTTGAAGCCGGCGTCGGAGGCTTGGAGGGATACCGCGGCGGCCAACAACGCGGCGAGGAGGAGACAATTCTTCTTCATGGGTGTTGAGTGGGTCAGTGAGACGGGTGAACAAGCTTTCGGATTCAGGGCGAAGTTTCAAGGGCGTTCTCGCGAGGGCGGCCCGGACCCCGCTCCTTCACGAAGTCAGCTTGTCCACGACGTATCCATGCACATCGGTGATGCGGAAGTCGCGACCCTGAAAGCGATAGGTCAGTCGTTCGTGGTCGAGGCCGAACTGATGCAGGATCGTGGCGTGGAGGTCATGGACGTGGACCCGTTCCTCGGTGGCGCTCCAGCCGATTTCGTCGGTGGCGCCAATGACCTGGCCGCCCGGCACGCCGCCGCCGGCCAGCCACTTGGTGAAGCCGTAGGGATGGTGGTCGCGGCCGGTGACCGTCTTGAAGTTGATGCGGTTCTCGCCGAGGGGCGTGCGGCCGAACTCCCCGCCCCAGACCACGAGCGTTTCATCGAGCATGCCACGTTCCTTGAGATCCTTGAGCAGGGCGGCGACGGGCTGGTCGGAGATCTTGCAATTGTAGGCAAGGCCGCTGTCGAGGTAGCTGTGATGGTCCCAGGTGGAGAGGAAGCAGGTCACGAAGCGGACGCCGCGCTCGACCATGCGGCGGGCGAGCAGGCAGTTGCGCGCGAACGAGCCCATGAAACCCGGACCGCCCGGCTTCCCGCTGGCGTCGACCTCCTCGCGATTCAGCCCGTAGGCGTCAAGGGTCGCCTTGGATTCGCCGGAAAGGTCGAGCAGCTCCGGCGCGGCGGACTGCATGCGGAAGGCGAGTTCGTAGGCCTTGATCCGGCTCTCAATCTCGGGGTGGCCGACGCGCTCATGGCGGAGGCGGTTGAGGTCGTTCACCGCCTGCAGGCTGCGGGCCTGGGCCGAATCCGACACGCCCGGCGGGTTGGCGAGATTCAGCACGGGGCTGCCCTGGTTGCGGAACAGCGAGCCGGAATAACTCGAGGGCAGGAAGCCGCTGGACCAGCTGGCCGCGCCGCCGGGAAGGCCGCGCCCGAGATTCACCATGGCCACGTAGGCGGGGAGATTCTGTGACTCGCTGCCGAGTCCGTAGGTCAGCCAGGAGCCCAGCGTCGGCCAACCGCGGAAGGCGGATCCGGTCAGCATCTTCAATTGCCCCGGGAGGTGGTTGAACTGGTCGGTGTGCATCGAGCGCACGAAGGCGATATCGTCGACGCATTCGGTCAGGTGCGGCAGCAGGTCCGAGACGTCCATGCCGCATTGGCCGTATCTCTTGAACGTGCGCGGCGAGCCCATCAGGCGCGCGCTTTCTTTCTGGATGAAGGCGAATTTGACCGCCTCGAGCATCGAGTCGGGCATGGGTTGGCCGTCGAGTTCGTTGAGCTTGGGCTTGGGGTCGAACAGGTCCATGTGGCTGGGCCCGCCCTCCATGAAGAAGTAGATGCAGTTCTTGGCCTTCGGCGCGAAGTGCGGTCCCGACCCGGCAACATGCGGCGCGCTGTCCGCCAGCAGGCCGTCCTGTTTCAGCAACGACGCCACGGCCAGGGAACCCAGGCCGCTGGCGCTGGTTGAAAAGAACTGGCGACGATTGGCGAGGATGTGGTCTGTGGGGCTCATGAGGAGGGAATTTCAGGTGACATGCCGGACCAACCCACCCCGATTCCGTTCTCATTCTCCGCTTCCGCCTTCGCCGGGCTACGGCGCGGCATGTCGCGGGAGAACGGAATATCCCCTCCCGAGAGGGGGGCTGGAGTTCTGCGCATCCAACGCGACCGTTGCCTCCGGGGAGGGGATATTGCAATCCGGTGGATGGATTCGTGTGAATTCGTGTTCATCTTGACGCGACGTAGCTGGGCGAAGTCGGTTCGCGGTTCAATCACGCGTGATGAATTCGTCGAGGTTCATGATGATCCGCGCGAGGGCGGTCATCGGCTTCGTGGATTCGTCGTTCTTCAGCTGTTTCAGATCTGCCAACGCGCCTTTCAAGAACGCCATTTCCTCCCGGCCCGGCTCCCGGCCCAGGCACAGGGCAAACATCTCACGCAGCGCCGCTTCATCATCGTCGCCGTGCTTGGCGGTCATTCGTTCGCCGAGGACTTCGGCGCATTCGTAGAAGACGGGGTCGTTGAGCAGCGTCAACGCCTGCAGTGGGGAGTTGGACCGCTCGCGTCGGCTGCAACTCGCGCTGGAATCCGGCGCGTCGAAGGAGACCAACATCGGATAGGGCACGGTGCGCTTGAAGAAGATATAGAGTCCGCGGCGATAGCGATCGCCGCCCACGCTGACCGGCCACTTCACACTGCGGCCGACCTCGGTCACGAAGGCCGGCAGGGGCGGGCGGATCCCCGGGCCGCCAATCCGCGGATCGAACAGTCCGCTGGCTTTCAGATGCGAATCACGGATTGATTCCGCATCGAGTCGGAAGCTGTTCTGACGCCAGAGCAGTTGGTTGCCGGTCTCGTAATTCGCCAGTTCGGTTCGCACGGCGGAGGACTGTCGGTAGGTCGCCGACATCGCGATCTCGCGGATGAGCGCCTTGCGGCTCCAACCATTGGCGACGAGTTCCGACGCCAGCCAGTCCAGCAGCAGCGGATGCGAAGGCGGCGCGCCCTTGGTTCCGAAGTCATCGGACGTCGACACGATGCCCACGCCGAACAAGCGCTGCCAGATGCGGTTCACGGTCACGCGAGCGGTCAGCGGGTTGGCGGGATCGGTCAGCCAGCGCGCGAGGTCCAGTCGATCCGCTTCCGCCCGGCGTCGCCGCAGGTTCGGCAGAACCTCCGGAGCCCCGGCCTGGACGACGTCGCCCTTGCGCGAGTAGTCGCCGCGGACATGCACGTAAGTTTCGCGACGCTCCTTGCGGCGTTCGGTCAAGGACTGCGCCTTGGTCGAAGGATAGGGAGGTTTCGAGACGAGATGTTTCTCAATTGGCCGGCGCAGCTTTTGCCAGCCTTCGTCGAGGTCGCGATGGAACAACCGAAGGCGCTCTTGCTGCTCGTCTGTCCGCTTGGCGGCGTCGACCTTCAACAGAACCTCGATCTCCTTCGGCGCGTGGGTGGGCTTGGCGTCAGCATCGGCGGAAACGGAAATCCGGAAATGGCGTAGCGTGTTCTTCGACGGCAGTTTCTGTCGCATGGCGAAGACCAGGCGGCTGCCTTTCTCGATCTTTGTCGGTGTTCGCAGATGAAACACCGCGCTGTGATAGCGGTAGGGCCGCGACGCGATATGCCAGCCTTCGTTCGACTTCGTGTCCATCGCCTTCTCCACCCGCGCGCCGCCGTTGACGGCCGCCGACTTCAACGGTTGCCCGACGCCCTTGGCGCCCGGCGCCTCCAAGGCGAAGGCCAGACTCGACAGGATGAACTGCCCGCCCGGTCCGCGTCCCACGGGCTTGCCCGCTTCCTTGCCCTCGCCGTGCGAACCGAAGACCTCGACGCGGATGGAGGCGACGGTCATCGGCGCGGCATTGGAGATCTGCAAGGTGGTTGTGGCGGTGGATCCGAGCTTGCCGGAGGCGATCACGGAGCCGTCCGGTTGCACGGTCATGGTGGCGCTGTCGCCGGACTCGGCCTTGTCGGGTTTGAGGACGGTCCACTCGGTGGAAGTCGGTTGGAACGCGGCCCGCCATTTCGCGAAGCGATTGTCCAGGGATTTGCTCTCGTAATCCTTCAAGGCCTTGGTCATGCGGTCGTAGCCCGCTTCCCAATCGCGCAGGGCCGCGTTGTAGCGCGCGAGTTCCAGCGGACGGGGGGCGGCGATGTTGGTTTCCTCGGTGTTGTTGAAAAAGGCGTAGAGACCGTAGAACTCCTCCTGCGTGATGGGGTCGTGCTTGTGCTCGTGGCATTCCGCGCAACCGACGGTCAAACCGAGCCAGACCGTGCCGGTGGTGTTGACGCGATCGACCGCCTCCTTGGTGCGGTTCAGTTCGCGGTCGGCGCCGGCCTCGGTGTTTTTCAGGGTGTTGCGATGGAAGCCCGCGGCGATGCGTTGATCCAGCGAAGCGTCCGGCAACAGATCGCCGGCGAGTTGCTCGACGGTGAACTGATCGAAGGGCATGTCGGCGTTGATGGCGTCGATGGCCCAGTCGCGCCAGACCCAGGCGTGATTGCGCAGCGTGTCGCCCAGGTAGCCGTCGCTGTCCGCGTAGCGCGCGAGGTCCAGCCAATGCCGCCCCCAGCGTTCGCCGAAATGCGGCGAGGCGAGCAATCGATCGACCAACGCGCGATAGGCGCCGGGGGATTCATCTGCGACGAATGCCGCGACATCGGCCGGTGAAGGCGGCAAGCCAAGCAGGTCCAGATGGAGGCGGCGAATCAGAGTCGCGCGTTCAGCTTCCGGGGAGGGGGTGAGGTTTGCGGATTCGAGGCGGGAAAGGACGAACTTGTCGATGGGAGAAGTTGGCCAGGAGGCGTTTGAGACGGATGGCGCGGCAGGCTTGGCGATTGGCTGAAAGGCCCAGTGACCGGTCTCGGCGGCGGTCAGGGAAATGGCGAAGCATGTCGTCATCAACGCGAACAAGCCGCCGAGATACAACGGGAGCCCGTGGATACGCGTCAGCGTCGTGGCGTGCGGCGCCGCGCGCCGTTTTGCCGAGACCTGCGAAGGTGCGCTGCATCGCAGCGCCCCGCTGGCCTTCGAGGAACAGCCGGCTCTTCGCCCTGGGGCTGCGGGGCTTATTCGATGCCAACCTCGACGAACAAGCGCTGCAAAGCGGCGCGCAGCGCCGCACGCCACGACGCTGACGCGGCTTCGGTGGTTCAGAGGAAATGTCGGAGGCGTCGAGCCCATTTCCATGTCCCGGAGGGACTGCAGCAAGCTGCCGACGCAATTCATCCGTGGGTCGGCTCTGCCATCCGTGGGGATTGACTGTCTTTCCATGCGGTTTTCCATCGCCCCAAGTCTCATCTCATCACTGGCGCCAGAATCCGCGACGCGTGCCTGGCCGAATGATGCACCGTGTTCGTTGCGACGACTGCGTCCTTCGGCCACTCGATGGTCAGCGGTTTTCCGGTCTGCGGATTGGGTTCATAAAGAGGCGCGC
This sequence comes from uncultured Verrucomicrobiota bacterium, assembly GCA_964519245.1. Lineage (GTDB taxonomy): Bacteria > Verrucomicrobiota > Verrucomicrobiia > Limisphaerales > JAYPEY01 > JAYPEY01. The sequence goes on along the minus strand of CAZFLK010000001.1, from coordinate 83,306 downwards.
CTGTGCTGCCGATCGTCACACGGATGCGGTGTCCTTGCTCAAAGATCTGTGAGATCCAGCCGACGGGAAACTTCAGTTGATACACCTTGCCGGGCTCCATCAGTTTCTCGCTTTCAAATCCGTCGCGATAACGCATGCGCCAGGGGTAGTCGATCAACAGCATCGAACGCCCGTCCGGATAGACATCGCTGACGCGCACGATGAAGTCGGTGTCCTTCGCCGTGGACGACACCCGCAGGTCGGCGAAGACGCGGCCGGTCCATTCGACGGGCGAAGCAAGCGGCTCGCTGGTGAAGGTCCGCACCTCCGATTGTTCCTCAAACTTCCGGGAGTCGCGCGCTCCGGGGAACCCGCGGCCGGGGATCTGCATGGGATTGTTTGGATCGCTGACGAAGGAGGTTCTGGTAGCCGCGCCTGCCAAAGCGTGGCCGGCAGCGTCACGGGGCTTTTTGGACGACAATCCGCCGCCCGCCTGAAGGAACAGCGCCGTCGGGTTGTCGTTCACGGGCCAGTCGTCGGCGTTGCGCCAGACATTGCCCTTGGTTGCAGCGCCGCCTTCCGGCCCCATGGCGTAGTAGCGCACGCGCGGATCCTCATTCACGCCGTTCTTCACGCCCTTCAGCCAGAAGTCGAACCAGCGCAGCATGTGCTCCTCGACCGGCCAGGCGGCGTTCTCGGGGAACTGCATTTCGGCGACCTTCGCGCCCTTGTTGTAACGGCCGTGCAGCCAGGGGCCGACGAGCAGCCATTGCTTGCCGCGCGAGTTCGGGCCGCCCTTGTGTTGGCGTCCGATGTAACTGGCGATGGAACCCTGGTTCATGAAGTCGAACCAGCTTCCGACCGTGAGGCAGGGGACGTTCATCTTGTCGAAATGTAGCGCGCAATCCTCAGCGCGCCAGTAGTCGTCGTAATGCGGATGGGCGAACCATTCCGCCAACACGGCGTCGTTGTCCTTCGGATCGCGGCAGACGCGGGCCATGCCCTTGAAGCGCTCCGGGCGGGTGGTTCCGCCGATCCGATAACCCTCGTGAAACAGGCTCAAGCCGGTGTCGATCATGTATTGGCAGACGAGCGACGGCGGTTGGGTGACGGCCAGGTAATTCTGCGCGTAACCGCCCTGCGAACTGCCGAAGGTTCCGACCTTGCCGGTGGACCAGCCCTGCGAGCCCAGCCATTCGCAGACATCGTAACCGTCGCGAAGCTCGCCCCACTGCAGCGCGCGGTAGCCTACGTAATGCCCTTGGGAAAGCCCCGTCCCGCGGAAGTTGACCATGGCGACGACGTAGCCCCCTTCCGCCAGGCGGGCGGCGGCCTTGCGGGTCGAAGCCCCGGCCAGGCTTGCGTAACGTTGTTCGAAGATCACCGGCCAGGGGCCGTCGCCGGGCGGGAAGTAGAGGTAGGCGGAAAGCCGCTTCCCGTCGCGCATCGGGATCGGGACGTGCGTTTCTCGGATCGCTCCGAGCTCGAGACTCGAAGGAGCCGATTGCGCCGCGCCGATCGGGTAGACCAGCGTCAGCAGCGTCAGGATCTGGACAAGCAGTCTTGGCATTGGAAAAACCTCATACTGCGCTTGTGGCGGCGTCGGTTCAATCAGGGATTGGGGTGAGTTGTTGGTTGTGCGGCTCCCTGCGCCATTTCGATTGCGGGCCGTTGGGCGGTTCTCATGCGACCGGCGCCTCAGGAAGAACACTGCGAATGGAACCCAGATGTGCCACGCCCGGCCCCCGCCGGGGCCGACAAGGAATCAATCCCGGCAGTTCCGTCAGCGAACCTTTCCCCTTTTGTCCGGGGTCGGCCTTTGCAATATTCCCGCGCCATGGACGCGCCGGACTCGGAATTCATCGCCCAAGTGCTGCAGGGCGATGTATCCGCCTTTGAGCCGCTCGTCCAGAAGTACCAGCCGCGGGTGTTTGCGACGGCGAGGCGTTATGCCCGACGCGAGAGCGAGGTGGAGGACATCGTGCAGGAGGTTTTTATCAAGGCTTTCCAGAAGCTTTCGAGTTACCGGGCTGACGCCCCGTTCGAGCACTGGCTGATGCGGGTCGCTGTGCGCACCTGTTATGATTTTCTCCGCAAGCATCAGCGCAATCGCGAGAGCGCCCTGGCTGAGATCACCGATGAGGAGGAGCGTTGGTTGGATTCGGTCGCCAGCTCCCCCGCCGAAACGCCGGAAGACGGGGATGCGGCCAAGGCGTTGGTAGACCGCCTGTTGAGTTCACTGCCGCCGGCGGACCGAATGGTGATCACACTGCTGGACATTGAACAGAAAACAGTGAAGGAGATCGCCAAATTGACCGGATGGTCGGTGTCGTTGGTCAAAGTGCGCGCCTTCCGCGCCCGGGCCAAGATGCGCAAGGCCCTTGAGTCAATCAGCCAGGAAAAGTATCTGTAACCCATCCCTGACCGCCCGCGTCTGCGATTGAAGACGTTCCCAACCATGAACATCGAACAGCTCTATCGAAAACTGATTGAATCGGCCCGCTCACGGCCGGCGGACGATCGCGTGCCGTACGCGTTCGAAGGCCGCGTGATGGCCCGTTTGAAGGATCTGCCGAAAGTGGATCTGGCGACGCTCTGGGGACGTCACCTCTGGCGGGCGGCTGTTCCCTTCGCCTGTGTGGCGCTGGCCATCACCCTCTGGACGCGAGGGCATGAACCGGCGCCCCCGGCTCCGGTCCATGCCGAGGCGCACCTGACGGCCTTGGACGAAGTGCTGCTGGCGCCGATCGCGGAGCTCGGATTGGAGGAAGCGACATGGTGAAATACTGGAATGCCATCCTCGCGGCCTTGGCTATCTTCGCCTGCGGCGTCATCACCGGCGGCCTGGTGGTGAGTCACGTCTACAAAAGCAACCCGACCCCGGCGCAGGCGGGAATCGCGACCTCGAACTTGCCCGCGCCGGCCCCCGCGCCCGTTCCTCCGTCAACCGCGCCGACGGTCGAAGCCCGCCCCGTCGCCAAGGACAGGGCTCCGGTGAAGAAGAGCTTCGAGCGCGTGGCCAAGTCGCGGGTGGAGTTTCTGGAACGCATCAGCCGGGGATTGAACCTGAGCGAGGAGCAGCGGGACCGAATTTCCGGCATCCTGCGCAAGCGGCAGAACCGGGTGAAGAAGATCTCCGAACGCGTCGGCCCCGAGATTCGCGATGAACTCAAGCTCGCCAACGAGGAGATCCGTCGCGTGTTGGATTCCGATCAGCGTCGTCGGTTCGAACGAATGCATCGCATGCGCCTGCAGCAGCTTCGCCAACTGGCTCCGCAGGGCGGCGCGCAACCGACCCGCAAGCAGGATTCCAAGCCGGCCGGCGATCGGCTTTGAGCGTCATCCGACGCATTTCGCTTCAATTGATCGCATCGATCCCTGACACTGCCGGCATGTCGCCTCGTCCCTTGTTGACACTCGTGTCGTTGATCCTGATTCCGGTTCTCGCTGAAGCAAAGGACCACGCCCACCTGAAGACGGTCGCTGAGGCGACGCTGCCCGAGTCAACGCTGCCGCTGAACGACTTGGCGTCGACAGTCCGCGTCCGCTCGTCCATGCCGCAGCTGAAAGCGAAGTTGGCGGCGGGCGATCTGGTGCGCGTCGCCTACCTTGGCGGTTCGATAACCCAGAACGCCAAGGGGCACACGCGGATGGTTTCCGACATGCTGGCGTCCCTGGCCAAGGACATGGGCAGCCGATCGAAGTTTGACATCATCAACGCCGGTCTCAGCTCCACCTGCTCGACCAGCGGCGCCTTTCGACTCGAATCGCATATCCTGGAGAAAGGGCCGTTGGATTTGTTGATCGTGGAGTTCGCGGTCAATGACGACCAGGACGCCGGGCATTCGTATCGTGATTGTGTGCGCGGCATGGAGGGCATCGTGCGACGCGTGCGGCGGCAGCGGCCCGAAACGGCGATGGTCATGGTTCACTTCGTCAACACCGGCATGGTCGAAACGATCAACCAAGGCCAGACGCCCCTTTCGATTCGCGCACACGAGGCGGTGGCGGAGCATTACCGGATTGCCTCCGTGAACGTCGCCGCCTCAGTGGCGGGTTCCATCAAGCGGGGGGAATACACCTGGAAGGATTATGGCGGCGTGCATCCGAAACCCTTCGGCTACCTCGTCGCGTCCATCCGCATTTACGAGGCCGTCCGACAAGGCTTGGAGCGGGACGATGAGTTGGCTGCAGTCGGGCTCCCGGCGCCGATTGATGCGAACAGCCACGACGCCGGGGTGTTTGTGGGGCCGGACCAAGCAGAGCTCTCACCGGGTTGGCGCTCCGGCAAGGCGACCAAGGAGCTCATGCCCCGTGGCGGAGTGCGTTCCCAGTATGAAGGCTATAACGCCATCCGCGCCGAGCAACCGGGCGAATCGCTGACCCTCGATTTCAAGGGCCGGGCCATCGGCGCCTTCATCCTCGCCGGCCCGGACGCGGGGATGGTGGAGACCCGCGTCGATAAGGGAGCCTGGCAGACCCTCAATCTCTTTCATCGGTTCAGCGAGAAACTGAATTACCCCCGCAGCGTGATGTTTCACACGGGTCTTGAACGCGGGCATCACCAACTGGAGCTGCGGGTGGCCGAGAACGCGGACGCCCGCAGCCAGGGGAATGCCGCAACGATCCTCTTCTTTGAAGTGAACGAGTAGCGCCGCGGCTCAATCGGCGTAACCGTCCGGGTGGTCCCGATGCCACCGCCAGGCGGTTTCCACGATCGAACGCAGCTCCGGAAATTCCGGGTCCCATCCGAGTTCGTTCCGAATGGACGCGCTATCGGCGACGAGCTTGGCGACATCGCCGTCGCGGCGGGGCGCCATTTCCGCGGGGATGGAATGACCGGTGATTTCCCGAGCGGCCTCAATCACTTCGAGCACGGAGAACCCCTGGCCGTTGCCGAGGTTGTAGATGCGCGATTTTTCTTCCAAGGCCTCCAACGCCTTCAGATGCGCCGAGGCCAGATCCCAGACATGGATGTAATCGCGCACACAGGTTCCGTCCGGCGTTTCCCAGTCTGAACCGAAGACCTTGATCTTGTCTCGTTGTCCGAGGGCGACCTGAAGCACCAGCGGAATCAAATGGGTTTCGGGATCGTGGTCTTCCCCCCGGGTTTCGGTGGCGCCCGCTGCATTGAAGTAGCGCAGGCAGGCGTAGCGCAGGCCCACGGTGCGTTCCAGCCAGGGCAGCATGCGCTCGATCAGGTATTTGGATTCACCGTAGGCGCTGCCGGGAACGATTCGCTCTGACTCGGAGATGGGCAGGGTCTCCGGCTCGGCGAACAGGTTGGCGGTTGAGGAGAGGATGAAGCGCTTCACGCCGGTCTCGGTCATCGCGTTCAGCAGATTGGCGGCGTTGGTCACGTTCTCGCCGAGATACTTCATCGGCTTCTCCATGGATTCGCCAACCAATGAATTCGCCGCAAAGTGCATGACGCCATCCGGACGATGCTCGTTAAGCGCCGCGTGGATCGTCTCAAATGAGTTCAGGTCGCCTTCAATGAAGACGGCCTCCTCGGGCACGGCGGCGCGGTGGCCCTGTTGGAGATTGTCGAAGACGACAACGTCATGACCGGCGGCGATCAATCGCTCGCAGGTTGCGCTGCCCACGTATCCGGCCCCGCCGGTGACAAAGACTTTCATGATCTGGACTGCGTCTGATGTGGGTGTTCTGTTGAAATCGTGATTCCGCGCCGGAACCCTTCCGTTCCCTCGCGCCTACCGCGCCGTCTCCGGTTCAATCTCAAACGGCGTTGCTCCCGCCGTCGGAACGACTTTCAAGACGCCCGCTTCCAATCCGGTCAACCTCCGATAGGCATCACGGGTCGCCTCAGCGACGCGTCCGACGGCGGCCGCGTCCACCAGCATGACCACGCTGCCGCCAAACCCGCCGCCCGTCATCCGGCAACCCACGACCTCCGGGAACTCGCGGCCAATCCCAACCAGGGCGTCCAGTTCGTTGCAGCTGACTTCGTAGAGATCGCGCAAGGAGTCATGGCTCTCGGCCATGGCGCGCCGAATTCCCTGGCGATCGTTCCTCTCCAACGCCTCGGCAAAGGCGCCCACGCGCGCAATCTCGTTCACCACGTGGCTGGCGCGATGGCGCAGAACAGCGTGGCCATTGCCGGAAAATGCGGTTTCGACGTCCTTGATGCAGGCGTCGCGCAGGCAGTCGACGCAGAGGGCTTTCGCGGCCTCGCGGCACTCGGCGCGGCGTTTGGGATACTCGCTTTGGCCGAGTTCATGACGGACGCCGGTATCAACGACCAACACGCTGAGGTCCGCGGGCAGCGCGACCGGGGAACAGGCCAGCGACCGGCAGTCGAGAAACAGGGCGTGTCCCTCGCGGGCGCAGCCAACCGCCAGTTGATCCATGATGCCGCAGGGAACGCCGGCGAACTCGTGCTCGGCCTGCTGACAAAGTCGGGCCCGTTCGGCGGGCTCGAGTTCCGGGGCGCCGCATTGCTCCATGGCGACCGCGGCGGCGGTCTCCAAGGCGGCGCTGCTGCTCAAACCCGCGCCGGCCGGCACGCTGGAAGCCGAGGCGATATCGATCCCGGCGACGTCCCAACCGAGTGCGTTGTAGCCATTCAGGACGCCCGCCACATACTTGACCCAGGGTCCCGCTCCGCTGCGGTCATCCGCAGCGCCCTCAACCAGCTGGGAGCGGCTTGCTTCCAGGTCTGCGGAAGCGCCGCGAATCACCGGGTGTTGCGTGGTCCTCAACGCCACTGCCAGCCATCGGTCGATCGCCATTGGCATGACCAGGCCGCCTTCGTAGTCCACGTGCTCGCCGATCAGGTTCACCCTGCCCGGCGCCACCGCGATCGCGTCCGGCTCCGCTTCGAACTTCCGCCGAAACAGCGTCGCCGCATGATTTGCGAGTTCAGTTATGGTGACGGGGGCGGTCAAGGGCGGCGAGTTTCACCGTCAATCGACTCGGTTTCAAGTGTTTGGTTTGCCCGACGCCGGATCGTCTTGCAGAAGGATTTGCGCTCGATTGAATCCGGTTGCTCTGGCAGTGTCGAGCTCATGGCCGAGCCGCGTCCAGAGCCTGATTCATCGACTGAAGCCTGCCCCGTCGATTCCGGGGATCCCGGTGAGTATTGGCGTTGGTGTCCTCGCTGCGGAACCGAGCTTCACAACGAGAAGTGCAAGCTTCGCTGCTCCAAGTGCCACTACTTCATGAGTTGTTCGGATTTCGACTGAGCCCTCGGGCCCCGAGCCAGGGGAAACGACTTCGTTGAATTCTGCAATCCGGCGATCTGGAAACGGGTGGACTGAGAAGGATCGGCGGCTCGGATGAACGGAATGCCGGCCGTCAAGGCGTTGGATCCCGCGGCGGAAGGATAGGTCCGCTCTTGTCCCGGCGCCCGGAAATTCCTTTTCTACGCCAAACGCGGTCGTTAGCGTCGCGGTTCAATTGCAATACCCTGAATCGATCATGAAACCGTTTTTCCCTCGTTGCTTCGCATTGTTGTTTGCTCTCATCGCCGCGGTTGCCATCCTGCTCCCCAAGGGCGTCTTCGCTGCCGGCAAGGATCGTCCGCCGAACGTGGTGATCATCTTCACCGACGATCAGGGTTATTCGGATGTGGGGGTGTTCGGGGCGAATGGATTCAAGACGCCGAACCTGGACCGCATGGCTCGGGAGGGGCGTCGGTTCACGCACTGGTATGCGGCTCAGGCGGTCTGCTCGGCGTCGCGGGCGGGACTGCTCACGGGCTGTTATCCGAACCGCATCGGCATCCACGGGGCCTTGGGGCCGAATAACACGCACGGCCTGAACAAGGAAGAGATGACGATCGCCGAGGTCTGCAAGCAGAAGGGTTACGCCACCGCGATCTACGGGAAGTGGCACCTCGGACATCACAAGGAGTTCCTCCCCGTGCACCATGGTTTCGACGACTATTTCGGGTTGCCGTACTCCAATGACATGTGGCCCTTCCACCCGACCGCCGGGGACCGCTTTCCGGATCTGCCCCTGATCGAGGATGACAAGGTGGTGAAGAGCCCGGTCACCGGCGAGGACCAGAAACTGATCACGACCTGGTACACCGGCCGGGCTGTGGAGTTCATCGACAAGAACAAGGACAAGCCCTTCTTCCTCTACGTTCCCCACAGCATGCCGCACGTGCCGCTCTATGTGTCCGGGAAGTTCAAGGGCTCGTCGAAACAGGGGCTCTATGGCGACGTCATCCAGGAGATTGACTGGTCCGTCGGCGAGATTCTCAAGGCGATCAAGCGCAATGGCCTCGATGAGAACACGCTGGTGATCTTCACCTCCGACAACGGCCCGTGGATTTCCTATGGCGATCATGCCGGTTCCGCGCTTCCCTTGCGCGAGGCCAAGGGCACGGCCTGGGAAGGCGGTCAACGCGAGCCGACCATCATGCGTTGGCCCGGCAGCATTCCCGCCGGCACGGTCTGCGACACACCGGCCATGAGTGTTGATTTGTTGCCGACAATCGCCCACCTCATCGACGCCGAGCTGCCAAAGCACACGATCGACGGTCTGAACATCTGGCCGTTGATCGCCGGGGAGAAAGGGGCCAAGAATCCGCATGAAGGCTATTGGTTCTACTACAAGCAGAATGAGCTGCACGCCGTGTTGATGGGCAAGTGGAAGCTTTATTTCCCGCACACCTACCGCACGCTGGGCAATCGCGCTGGCGGGACCGGCGGGACGCCCGTGCGCTATCATTCGGCGAAGGTCACCACGCCCGAACTCTACAACCTCGCCGACGATATCGGCGAGACCCGCGACCTCGCCGCCAAGTATCCGGAGGTGGTGAAGCGACTGGAACGCTTCGCCGAAAAGGCCCGCGCCGAACTCGGCGACCGGCTGACCAAGCGCCAGGGCAAGGGCGTCCGCGCCCCGGGGCAAGTGGCGAAGAAGTGAGGGCTCCGTTGAGAACGACGGAATACGCGGAATAGACGGAAACAAAGACGGAGACCCGCAGCCGGGAACGTCGCGCTACGGTGTCCGCGCAGCCGCTCCTGCCGGCGTCGTCCTGCCGTTACAGGCATCCGGATCAGTTGTCGTCGCCGCCGCCTTGGGAAACGGCGTTCGTCGCGGCGGCGGGTGACTCCATTGAATCCTCTTCCTTGAATTCCAGGTAAACGACGTAGCCGTCCATGTAACCCCAGGAGCCGGATCGGTTTCGTATCATGATCTCGATTCGCTGGCCATCGACGGTCACATGCCCGGCTCCGTAGCCGTTGATGACGGTGTGCCCATGCCCGTTTCAGGACTTGCGTTTGATGACATCGGTTGTTTCGTTGGCATGGTCAATCCCGAGGTAGACGACCTCGTCGGGGAGCTCCATCTTTTCAACCGCAGCCCCGAAGCTGAATTTCGAGTCCGCGCTGTCGGCCGCGGCGTCGAACCGCTGGAACAGGTCGCCGTAGAGCGGTTCGATGTGTTCGCGCGTTCCGTATGGAGGGACTTTGAACGCGTCCTTGACGCCGGTGACAATCGCGTCTCGCTGGGTCCACACGAACACGGCGCCTCCGAAAGCCAGCGCGCACGCGACCACCGCGGCGATCAGACAGCCCTTCAACATGGGGTTCTCCTCCTCATGCCGGCAGTTTCGGACGACACGCGCTGCGAGTCAATGCTCGGCGCTCCGGGCGTCCTTTCCTGCGGGCGCTTGCCAACGACTCCCGCGACCGGGGAACGCCGCTTCAACAACAGCAATTTCATGGACATCGGCTCCCTTGGAATTTTAACCTCCCCGCCAATGAAATTCCGGACGGCCCTTCTCTGTTTTCTCGGTTCGTTCCTGTTCCTATCGCCCGCGGCCTCCCGCGCGGTCGCGGAACGCCCGAACTTCATCGTCATTTTCTGCGATGACCTCGGCTACAATGACATTGGTCCCTTCGGTTCGAAGAAGCATCGCACGCCGAACCTTGACCGCATGGCGAGGGAAGGCCGGAAGTTTACGGATTTCTATGTTACCAGCGGCGTCTGCTCGCCCTCCCGTTCTTCGTTGATGACCGGGTGCTATCCCAAGCGCGTCGGCCTGCATGAGAACGAGCAGGGGCGTTGGGTGTTGTTTCCCGGGAACCAGCGGGGGTTGAACCCGAAGGAAATCACCATCGCTGAGATCATGAAGGGGCAAGGCTACGCCACGGGCTGCATCGGCAAGTGGCACCTCGGCGATCAGAAAAAGTTTCTCCCGACGCGCCAGGGTTTCGACAGCTACTTCGGGATTCCCTACTCGAATGACATGGGGGCCATGAACGGCGCAGGGGAGGTCGTCACCAACCGCGGTTATCCACCCCTGCCGCTTTTGCGCGATGAAGAGGTGATCGAGACCGAGCCGGACCAACGCTTGATCACGCAACGCTATACGAAGGAAGTCGTCAAATGGCTGCGCGCTCACAAGGACCAATCCTTCTTCCTCTACTTTCCCCAGACCATGCCGCATGCGCCGCAGTTCTCCTCGGAGAACTTTGCCGGCAAGTCTGCCAACGGCAAATGGGGCGACGCCGTCGAGGAGATCGACTGGTCGGTGGGCCAAGTTTTCAAGACCCTGAAGGAATTGGACATCGATGAGAAAACGATCGTCGTCTTCCTGAGCGACAATGGCGGCGCGACGCGCTGGGGCGCGAGCAATCATCCCTTGTCGGGAGCCAAGGGCAGCACCATGGAGGGCGGGCAGCGTGTGCCGTTCCTCATTCGTTGGCCGGGCAAAGCGCCCGCGGGAACGGTCTGCCGCGAACTCACCACCTCCATGGATCTGCTGCCCTCATTCGCCGCCCTGGCCGGGGGCTCGGCCCCACAGAACCGGGTCATTGACGGTCGGGATGTTCGCCCGCTGCTCCTCGGCGAGCCCGGCGCGAGGTCGCCTCATGAGGCGTTCTATTATTACTACCGCGGCCAATTGCAGGCCGTGCGCAGCGGCGATTGGAAGTTGCACCTGGCCCGCGCCCAACGCGGCCGGGGCAAGAATGCCAAGACCACGAAGCTGCCCAACAAGCTCTACGACTTGAGCTCGGATATTGGTGAGAAGACCAACCTCGCCAAGGCCAGGCCCGACGTCGTGAATCGTCTGTTGGCGCTGGCCGCAAAGGCCCGCGAGGACTTGGGCGACGACGCCCCCGAACACAAAACGGAGGGCCGCAACACGCGCCAACCCGGCTTCGTCAAGAACGCCGTCAAACTCAGAAAGGACTGACTCAGCCAATGAGCGAACGGAAAACCGCCATCGTCACGGGAGCGGGCAGCGGCGTCGGCCAGGCCGTCGCTGTCGAACTTGTCAAACAGAACTGGAACGTCGCCATCCTCGGCCGCCGGGAGAGCGCATTGCGGGAAACGGTCGAGCTTGCCGGTCCGGAACACGCGGATCGTTTCCTGGTCCTGCCCTGCAACATCGGCGATCCGGGTGAAGTCGAAGCCATGGGGCGGGCGGTGCAAGAGAAGTGGGGCGCCGTGCAGGCCCTGGTCAACTCGGCGGGCACCAACACCAAGAACCGCTCCTTCGACGTCCTCTCCACCGACGATTTCCGGGAGATCATCGATGTGAATCTGAACGGCTCCTTCTACTGCGCCCAAGCCGTGTTGCCCGGCATGCGCGAGCAGAAGAGCGGAACGATCGTGAACATTGTTTCCGAAGCCGGGCTTTGGGCCAACACCAAGTCCGGAGCGTCTTACATCTGCGCGAAGTTCGGACAATCCGGTTTGGCCAAGGCCATCAACGCCGAGGAGCGCCCGAACGGCATTCGCGCCTGCGCCATCTATCCCGGCGACATCAACACGCCCCTGCTGGACAAGCGCCCGAATCCGCCCGCGCTCGAACTGCGGCCCAAGATGCTGCAGCCCGCGGACCTGGTCGCCTGCGTCATGCTCTGCCTCAACCTGCCGCCCAACGCGGTCGCCGAGGAAATCCTGTTGCGCCCCGCCTGAGCGTCATTCTTCAAAGGGGCTGACGAACAAGGCCCCGCCCAACAAAAAGGCCGCGGACGATGCCGCGGCCTTCTTGCTTCGAAGGGGAAACTGGAAAGGGCCCGGTCTCAGGGCTGCTTCTCGTAGATGATCATCAGCCCGAAGTCGCCCTCGCCGGGGTTGACCGGATGAACGCTGATGATGTGCGGCCGGCCGATTTCCACCAGCGCCGCGGCGACGGCCGCGTCATACTTCGCGGTGTCCTTGCCCTCGCTGGAAAAGAGGATCGTCTTGCACAGAACGCTCATCTCCTCCTTGGCCGCCACCTCCAGCCGCTTGGCCTTCGGCTTCTTGATCATGTCCGCCGAGGCGGCCGACGTGGGAATCGCGATCGGCGCGCGCGCTTCGGCCGGCGCGCTTTCGAAGGCGCCCGAATCCAACGGCTGCTCGTAGCCTTCGGCGGGCGCGGCCTCGCCCTCGATCATGATCGCCTCCCCGCAGGACGGGCATTCGATCTCGACGCCGAGCATGGTTTCATCCGCGGTGAGTTCCTGGCTGCATTGGGGGCAATTGAAGTTTAGTTCCATGGTTGAGCCGAAGTTGAGGTCTGGTTTGGCACGACGTTAAGCCGCGGAAGGGGCCTTTTCCAGTGAAAACTGGACGCGCTCAACGGCGACGATGGCAGGTGGGGCTGTCGGCGCTGCGGAAGGGAAAGCGGCTGTTCAGCTCGGAAATCGTCATCAACGTCCAGGGATGCAACGCGTCGTATCCGTTCTTGGTGAAGACCACATCCGCCGCCATCCAGACCGCCATGTGCATCAGTTGTCCGTCGGAATCGCGCCAGACCAAGACGTCGCCGAACTGTTTGGCGTCCGTGACCAGCTTGTAGGATCTGTCCAACGCCTCATTCGCGGCTGCGAGTTCGACGAAACGGTCGTCCGGTCTTGGCAGGAAAAAGTTGAGAGCGGTCCAGAAGCAGTTCCGATAAGCGGCGTGCGGTCGATCCGACGCTCCCGCGTCCGGATAGGTCAGCAGAAGGTTTCGGGCCAACGGGGGAAGCAGGTAGGCAATGTCGAGCGAACTGCGTCCTGCCGAATCCTGCAGGGCCTCCAGCAGCGCGCGCGCAGTCGGGGTCCGGGAGCCGGCGCCCCAATACCGCACTGCGGCCTCCAGATCCGCCGACCGGGGCAGACTCAATCGCAGACTCACAGCGGAATGGGTCGTAAGCAACCGGAGAAAACGCTGCTTCTCCGAGCGGTCCATACAACGCTCCAGGATCAGGTCGGTGTCCGCCAGCATCCAGGAATCGCCCTTCAGCCAGATCAGCCGCCGCACCAGGTCTGCCGTGGCGGCGCTCAACCCGCTCGCGGCCAATTCGCGATCCAGACGCTCGCTTCGGAAAGTGAAGGGATAGCGATGGGTTGGATTGCGCTCGTCCCGGGCCAGATGGGCATACACGATTGATCTCGCCTCCGCAGGCAGCGCGATGATCCAGTCATGGGTCGGAGCCATCCAGATCCCGCTCGCCTCGCGTCGGAAGGCCGGGCTCGCCGAGGCGACGTCGCACCCGGCTTTTTCCAGGAACGCCCGGGCCTCATCCTTGCTCCACCCGGGAAAGAACCAAGTCATCGGTTTCGTCCGGATTGCCTCGGGATGAATGGAGTCAAGCGTCGGGCGCAGCGCAAGCGGCGTCACTTCGGCAATGCCCCAGGGTCCGGCGGCCAGCCGGGTCCGGGGGGCGCCTGCGGGCCTGGTCTGCGCGTCCCCGCCGGTCAACCAGCACACGCCCGCCCCCAGCGTTGCCGCGGTGAGGGCGAAGCGACGCAACCAGTTGGACGGTAGCTGTTTCTGTGCCGGATGCATGCCAAGGTTAGACGCTCGAAAGACGCCGGAATGGACACAAAAAATTGCGCGTTTTCAGGGGGCGGGAAACCCCGTGAGATGAGTTCCGGAAAAAGTGGGATCAAGACGGCATCTTCGGACGAGACGCCGCCTGCGCCATCCTCCACGAACGCCATTTTTTTTGGTGGATGTCGGATTGTTGGAGACTAGATTGACGGGAGTATGACACCTGCTAGACACGATCTGATCGTCTTGGCGGCGACGGCTGTCCTGGCCCTTGCCGGACCCCGGGTTGAAGCGGTTGATTTCAACCGCGAGGTGCGGCCCATCTTGTCTGACGCCTGTTTCCAGTGCCACGGGCCCGACGCGGACGAGCGAAAGGCGGATCTGCGGCTGGATACGCAGGAAGGGGCCATTAGCGTCACCCGCAGTGTCGCGGGGCAAAGCGAGTTGATCGCGCGCGTCACCGCCACGGATCCTCAGGATCGCATGCCGCCGCCCGATTCCGGGAAATCGTTGACGACCGCACAGATCGCCACCCTGAAGGCCTGGATTGCCGAGGGCGCTGAATGGTCTGGGCATTGGGCGTTCGAGACGCCTGTCCGGCCGGACCCGCCCCAAGCAGACGACGACGCCTTCGTCGCCAATCCCATTGATGCGTTCGTGTTGCGTCGGCTGCAGGAGGCGGGCCTGCGTCCCTCCCGGCGCGCCGACCGGGCGGCCCTCCTGCGTCGCCTGCACCTTGATTTGATCGGATTGCCGCCGACAATCGAGGAAACCGACGCCTTTCTGGCGGATCGTTCGGCGGGGGCGTATGAGCGCGCGGTGGACCGGCTGCTCAAGTCGCCGCATTACGGTGAACGCTGGGGGCGTCTCTGGTTGGACGCCGCGAGATACGCCGATTCAGACGGCTACGAGAAGGACAAGCCCCGCACGGTTTGGCGCTACCGGGATTGGGTGATCGATGCCCTGAACCGCGACCTCCCTTACGACCAGTTCATCATCGAACAGATCGCCGGCGACCTGTTGCCGAACGCCACGCAGGATCAACGCGTCGCCACCGGGTTCCTGCGCAATTCCATGGTCAACGAGGAGGGCGGCATCGATCCCGAGCAATTCCGTATGGACGCCATGTTCGATCGCATGGATGCGCTGGGGAAGAGCGTGCTGGGGCTGACCATCCAATGCGCGCAATGCCACTCCCACAAGTACGATCCCCTCACGCGAGAGGAATACTATCGGATGTTTGCCTTCCTGAACAATTCGCACGAGGCCAGCATTGCGGTCTACACGCCCCACGGGCTTGGAGAGCGCGCCAGGATTCTTGGTGAAATCCGGAAAATCGAGGATGACCTGAAGCATCGGACGCCCGACTGGAAGCGCCGCTTGGCGACCTGGGAAGCGTCGGGCAAGGACAACCAACCCGAGTGGAACGTTCTCGATATTCGCAACTCCGGGAACAATTCCCAGCGCTACGATCCCCGGGATGACGGATCGCAGGTCGCCCACGGCTACGCGCCGACCCGTTGGACCGCCTCGTTTACGAACACGGTCGCGATGCCGGAGATTCGGGCCTTCCGGCTTGAGATGTTCACCGATCCCAATCTTCCCGCCCACGGCCCCGGTCGCGCGATCGACGGGCAGTTTGCGTTGACCGAGTTCAAGGTGGTCGCTGAAGACGCGACGGATCCCGGCAAGAAACGACAGGTGAAGTTTGTGAGCGCGACTGCGGATTTCGCCAATGAGCGCAGGCAACTGGGGCCGCTCTATGCCGACCGCAATGGGAAGCGGGGCTTCACCGGTCCCGCCAGCTACGCCATCGACGGCAAGGACGACACGGCCTGGGGCATCGACGCCGGCCCGGGCCGGCGCAACCAGGATCGCAAGGCGGTCTTTGTCGCCGACCAAAACATCGCCTTCCCTCAAGGCACAAAGCTGACCGTCTCCTTTCGACAGAACCACGGCGGCTGGAACAGCGACGACGTGAAAACCATGAACCTGGGCCGCTTCCGGCTCTCCGCGACCGCGGCCTCCGGCGCGAAGGCGGATCCCTTGCCCCGTCAGGTGAGACGCATCCTGTCAATCCCGATGCCCGAGCGCTCGCCTGAAGAGTTGAACACGGTGTTCAGCCATTGGCGGACGACCGTGGAGGCGTGGCGTCCGGCGAACGAGCGGATCGAGGCTTTGTGGCGGAGCCATCCGGAGAGCGTTACGCAGCTTGCGCTGAAGGAACGCGAGCGGCCCCGGATGACCCGGATGCTCGCGCGCGGCGACTGGTTGAAACCGGAAGCCGAGGTTCGTCCCGGCGCTCCGGCGTTTCTTCACGAGATGAAGTCGGACGACAACCCGACCCGTCTCGATTTTGCGCGCTGGCTGGTGGATCGCGATTCGCCGACGACGGCCCGCTCCATTGTCAATCGTGTTTGGCAGGCCTGGTTCGGCATTGGGATTGTGGAGACCAGCGAGGACCTGGGCTCCCAGAGCGCGGCGCCCTCCCACCCGGAACTGTTGGATTGGCTGGCGGTGGAGTTCATGGACAAAGGCTGGAGTCTCAAGCGGCTGCACAAATTGATCGCGACCTCCTCCACCTATCAGCAATCGTCGCATGTCACTCCGGAGCTTCACGCCCGCGACCCCTACAACCGATTGCTCGCCCGGGGTCCCCGGTTCCGGGTGGACGCCGAGATCGTCCGGGACATCGCGTTGGCCGCCAGCGGGCTGTTGGACCGGACCGTGGGCGGACCCAGCGTCCACCCGCCGGCGCCCGCGCACCTCTTTCAGCCTCCGGCCAGCTATGGCCCCAAGTCCTGGCCGGAGGACCGGGGCTCGGATCGCCACCGGCGCGCCCTCTACACCTTCCGCTTCCGCTCAGTGCCCTATCCCATGCTGCAGACCTTCGACGCGCCCAATGGCGACTTTTCCTGCGTCCGGCGCAATCGATCGAACACTCCCCTGCAGGCGCTCACCACCCTGAACGAGCCGGTGTTCATGGAGTGTTCGCGGGCCTTGGCGGCCTTGACCTTGCGCGAGGGCGGCGATAATGACGCAGAGCGGCTCACCCTCGCCTTTCGCCGGTGCCTCACGCGTGAGCCCAACGAAGAGGAATTGACCGTCCTCACGGCCCTGTTGGAACGCCAGCGAAAACGCTTCAAAGCGGACCCGGCAAAGGCCAGGGAATTGATCGCGGGTTGGCCCGAAGTTCCCGGTCACGGCGCCGCCAGCCAGGCTGCCTGGACCGCCGTCGCCCGCGCGCTGCTCAACCTCGACGAGACCATCACCAAGGAGTGATCGGCGCAAGACGCCCGCGCCTCGCGGTCCGTCGGTCGGGTGCGGACGGAGGGCAAGGACGCGGGCGTCGGGCACAATGAGAGCGGCAATTCGGGGATTGCCGTCAACCGTGGCAAGGTTGACGGCGGCGTCGGAAAAGGTTGTTACGCTGCGGTAACTTCAGCCAGGCCCAGGGGCCCAACGGCGGTCGGCGGCGGTATTCGCGCTTCGCGCTTCGATTTGAGCGATTGCCCAAGCGGCGTGTTCTGCGATCAGGGGCTCCGCATCCTCGGCCGCGATGCGCAAGGCCGGCAGCGCGGAGGCGTCGCCGATGTTGCCGAGGGCCACGCAGACATTGCGCAACACGCCCCGCCGCTTGGTTCGCAGCAGCGGCGTGCCCTTGAACTTGGCCTTGAAACCGGGTTGGTCGAGCTTCAACAGCTCAAGCAGCGCCGGCTGATCCAGGTCCCTGCGCGCGGCGCCTTGCATCAACGTTCCCATCCGGGCAAAGCGATTCCAGGGACAGACCTCCAGGCAGTCGTCGCAGCCGTAGATGCGGTTGCCAATGGCGGCGCGGAACTCCTCGGGTATGGAGCCCTTCAGCTCAATGGTCAGGTAGGAAATGCAACGACGGGCGTCGAGTCGAAATGGCTCGGCGATGGCATTGGTGGGGCAGGCGTCCAAGCAACGCGAGCACGTTCCGCAGTGATTCGTCTCCGGTTTGTCGGGCGTCAGCTCGGCGGTCGTGATGATCTCGGAGAGAAAGATCCAGTTGCCGAGGCGACGGCTGATGAGGTTGGTGTGTTTGCCGATGAAGCCGATGCCGGCGCGCTGCGCCAACTCGCGCTCCAGCAGTGGGCCGGTGTCGACGTACCAGAGTGAACGGGCTTCGACCGACGCGGCCTCGTCGAGGAACGCGGTCAATGCCTTCAGCTCGGCGGCGAGAACGTCATGGTAGTCGGCATAACGGGCGTAGCGCGCGATACGGCCTTGTTGCGCGCTGTCGCCCCGGGCCGTCCCCGGAGGCGACTCGCGTCCGGGGGCGTCGCCCGAGTAACTTGCGGCGAGGGTGACAATGCTTCTCGCTTCGGAGAGCACGAGTTGGGGGTCGATCCGCTTGTGCGCGCTGCGTTCGAGGTATCCCATTTCCCCGTGGCAGCCATCCTCCAACCAGGCCTTCAGGCGCCCGGCTCCCTCGGGCGCCGCGGCCGAGGTGATGCGGCAATCGTCGAATCCCAATTCCCGGGCGCGTCGCTTGACCTGCGCGGCGACGTCGGTCATGCGGCGTTCCGCGCCTCCTTGAAATGATAGAGCAACTGTTGCGCGACATCCTTGACCGAGCGCAGTTCAGTGTTGATCAGGATGTCCGCCTGGCGATAGGCGGACTCGCGCTGCTTCAGCAGGTTGCGGATCTTGTCTTGCGCGTCCGGGCCGTTCAGCAGGGGGCGGTGGGACTGGTGGCGGACGCGCTGCCAGATGGCCTCCGGACCGGCCCAGAGACAGGCGATGAGCGCGTGATGCTTGAGGCTCGCGAGGTGGGCTTCGTTCGCGCCCAAGCCGCCGCCCGTCGAGATGATGGTGTCGCTGCGCGTCGCCAACTCCGCCACGACCTTCGCTTCGAGTTCGCGGAAGACGGCTTCCCCCTGCTGTTCGAAGATCCGGGCGATCGAAACGCCGGCCCGCTCCTCAATGAGGGCGTCGGTGTCCAGAAACTGAAAGCCCAACTGATGGGCAAGAATCTGGCCGGTCGAGGACTTGCCCGTCCCCATGAAACCGATCAGCGCAAGATTTCGGATATGTCGCGGGCCGCCCATGGCGTAAAACAACCAAAAAATGCGCCAGATGGCACGATTATTCATGTTTCAACTGAGTTCCGGGGGGCTGAATTGTCCGCGGTTTCGGCCGGCGCGGTTGAGGCGATGCATGGGCGAACCGACGCAGATTCCTGCTCAATCCGGACCGCGCCCCCCTCCCAAGATCAACAGGAAAAGTGATTTGCAAAGCCGTCGAACCTCGATAATCTCTGCGGCTTTTATGTCTGAAAACGGCGACAATCGAGAACGGGTATTCCGCGGCATAGCGGCCTCAGAGGGGGTCTGCCAGGGGAAGCTCATCGTTCTGCACAAGCCGGACGACGACGTGCCGCACCGAACCATTTCGCAGGATGAGATCTCGGATGAGATCAAGCGGTTTGAGAAGGCGCTCGCCCAGACGCGACAGGATATCCGGGAGGTCCAGGAGAAGGTCAGTTCAGCCATGGACGCCAACGAGGCCGGCATCTTCGACGCGCATCTGCTGGTGTTGGAGGATCCGTCGTTGATCGACGAGGCAATCCGCGTGCTGAAGAAAGACACGGTCAACATCGAGCAGGCCTTTCATCGCGCGTTGGAGAAGTATACGGCGACGCTCGCCGCAGTGGACGACGCCTACCTCCGGGAACGGGTTTCGGACATGCGCGATGTGGGGGCCCGGGTGATGGACAATTTGACCGGGCGCAACAATGAGGATTTTCTGGACGCCCTGACCGAACCGGCGATCGTGGTCTGCCACGAGATGCCGCCGTCGGTCACTGCATCGTTGGGCGACAAGGAGGTTCTGGGCATCGCGACCGACATCGGCGGAACCACCTCCCACACGGCGATCATGGCCCGCTCCCTGGGCATCCCTGCGGTGTCGGGCCTGGTGGACATCAGTCAACGGGTCGCCACCGGGGACTTTGCCCTGCTGGACGGCTACACCGGGACGGTGACGGTGGATCCCTGCGAGCAGACGCAGTTCGAGTATGGCCTCTTGATCCGGCGCAAGCAGGACCTGGCCGAGAAACTCGATGAGCTGCGCGACAAGCCCGCCACGACCCTGGACGGCCATCGCATAACGCTCTCAGCGAACATCGAGCACCCGAGCGATGCGCAACTGGTCAAGGAATATGGCGGCGAAGGCGTCGGGTTGTTCCGCACGGAGTACCTGTTCATCCATCGCGATACCCTGCCCAGCGAGGATGAACAGTTCGAGGCCTACGCCCGGGTCGCGCGCGAACTGAAGCCGAGTCCCGTCATCATCCGGACCCTGGACCTGGGGGGCGACAAGTTCATGTCCCACCTCCGCGTGCCCGAAGAAATGAATCCCTTCCTGGGTTGGCGGGCCATCCGCTTCTGCCTCGAGGAACAAGAGATTTTCCGCGCGCAGCTCCGCGCGATCCTTCGGGCCAGCGTCCATGGCGACGTTCGCATGATGTATCCGATGATCTCCGGCGTGGGCGAGATGGATCAGGCCAACGCGCTCGTGGAGGAGTGCAAGGCGGAACTCCGGAGCGAGGGGCTGGACTTCAATCCGGATATTGAAATTGGCGCGATGATCGAGATCCCCTCCGCGGTCATGGTCGCGGACAATCTCGCCAAGCGGGCGAAGTTCTTCAGCATCGGCACCAACGACCTGATCCAGTATTCGCTGGCGGTCGACCGCATGAATGAGAAGATTGCGCACCTTTACCGGCCGACGCATCCGGCGATCATGACATTTGTCCGGATGACGATTGAGGCCTCCGCCCGCAACGGCGGTTGGACAGGCGTCTGCGGCGAGATGGCCCATGATCCAACCTTGGCCGTGCTGCTCCTGGGGTTGGGCGCCGAAGAACTCAGCGTCGCGGCCCCTTCCATTCCCAAGATCAAATACCTGATACGCAACCTCGATCTTGGGGCGGCCAGGAAACTTGCCGCGGAAGCCCTGCAGTGCGAGTCCGCCGCGGAAATCCTTGAAAAAGCCACGGAATTTGCGAAACAGAGCTTGCCGGATTTGTATACTGAAGCCGACTGATATTCGCCATTCCATGAAACTTCTCATTCTTGCCGCGGGTTACGCCACGCGCCTTTATCCGCTCACCCTCAATCAACCGAAGCCGCTCCTCAAGATCGCGGGCAAACCCATGATCGAGCATGTGCTCGACCGGCTCCTGCCGGTGGGCGGCATCGATGAGGTTTTCGTGGTCACCAACAACAAGTTTGCCGGTCACTTCGAGGAGTGGGCGGGGGATTTCGCCGCCCCGGAGGGGGTCAAGGTCACCGTGATCAATGACGAGTCGACCAATGATGACAACAAGTTGGGAGCGATCGGCGACACGAATCTGGTGATCCAGAAGCACGGGGTCAACGACGACCTGATCGTCGTGGCGGGAGACAACCTTTTCAGCGAGGACCTGACCGGATTCGGCGACGCCTGCCGCGAGAAGGGAGCCCCGATTCTTGGTCTTTATGATGTCGGCTCCACCGACGCCGCCAAACCCTACAGCGCGGTCGAGTTGGCTGAGGACGGCCGCCTGCTTGAATTTGTCGAGAAGCCCGAGAATCCCAAGACCAGCCTGATCGGCATCGCCCTGTATTTCTATCCCCGGGACTTCGTGGCGAAGGTGGGCGAGTATATCGCCGCCGGCAACAACCCGGACCAACCTGGCCGATTGATCCAATGGCTCTATCCCCAGACGCCGGTCTACACCTGGACCGTGCCGGGACAGTGGTATGACATCGGCTCCAAGGAAACGCTGGAGGAAGCCGACCAGGTCTTCTCCGCGCAGTAAGGCCCGCGCGGACAGAATACGCTCTGCAAGACTAGCGGTAGATCAGGAACATCTTGCGTCGGCGTTCGAACGCCTTCAGATCCTGCCGCCACGAGGCCTTGATCGCCTGCAGGGAATCGCCCCGCTTCACGGCCTCGAGCGTGGCGTCGTGTTTCAGCAGTCGGTAGAACTTGTCGACTTGCCAGTCGTTCGGGTGGAGCTTGCGCAACGTCAACGCCAGCGTGATGCCGATGTCCACGGCCGGGCACGCGTCGCGATCGGTGAGAAAGATATTCACGCCGCGGCATTCCTCCCCCTTGAACTTGCTGGCGTCCGGCGTGAAGCGAATCGGAACGAAGCGCACTCCAGGGAGGCCCGCGTCGTTCAGCGCCGCCGCGAACTCAATGTCGTCGATCCACGGCGCGCCCACCACCTCGAAGGGCGTGTCCGTGCCGCGCCCGACGGAGACATTGGTCGTCTCCACGAGCCCGACGCCCGGGTAGAGCGTCGCCTGCGCAAGACTGCGCATGTTGGGTGAAGGATTGATCCAGGGGAGGCCGGTCTCGTCGAACCACATGGCGCGCCGCCATCCCTTGACGGCGATCACGGTCAACTCGCCGTCAATCTTCAGCTCCGATTGGAACATCTTCGCCAGTTCGCCGACGGTCATGCCATGGCGGACCGGGATGGGATGCCAGCCGACAAAGTCCCGTTTGCTGGTCATCACCGGGCCTTCCACGACAACGCCGCCGATCGGATTCACCCGGTCCAGGACAAAGAATTCCAAGCCCTCTTTCGCCGCCGCCTCCATGGCGCCGCCCATGGTTGAGATATACGTGTAGAAACGACAGCCGATGTCCTGGATATCGAAGACCATCGCATCCAGTCCCTTCATCTGTTGCGGCAAGGGGACTCGGGTTTTGCCATAAAGGCTGTAGATGGGGAGACCGGTTTTCTCGTCTGTTCCGTCGTCGATGCGGGACTGATCCAGCTTGCCGCGAATGCCGTGCTCAGGACTGAAGAGGGCGACCAACTTGACCTCGGAGGACTCGTGAAGCAGGTCGATCGTGGGATTGCGTTGGCGATCGGCGCCCGTGTGGTTGGTGATGAGGCCGACCCGCGAGCCCCGGAGTTCGCGGAAGTCCCGAGCTGCCAGGGCGTCAATGCCGTTCTGGACGGCGGCCGCCGCCGAGGGAGCGGGTTGGATCAAGGTCATGGCGGTGACCATGGCGATGGCCGCCAGGGCGGCGGAGCGTGGAAAGCTGCGTGTCATGACCGCATTGTGACGGTCCAACGCCCTCAAAACAAGCGGCTCCGGACTTTTTGAGAGCGCGAACCCTCCTTGCCGGATCCAAGCCTTTTCCCGAGAAGCCTCTTTCCCCGGGCGCTGCGCCATGCCTCGCGAAAAGGCGGCGTCAAGCCGCCGCAGTCCAAGGCGCTTCGCGCGGCGCGCCCAAGCCATCCAATGCCTTCCCCCCCAAGATCGACGCGATGTCCTCGATTCTGAGCCTGTCACCAGTGTGATGGCTCGGCCGGACCCAATTTCGACAGCCAATGCCGAGCAATGCTCGGCAATCCGGATCGCGGGCTCAATCGCGCCGTATTGCTGGGACTTTGAGTCGTGTCCTCGATCTTGAGCCTGTCACCAGTGTGATGCTGTCGGGCAGTGACTTGGCCTTGGGCCCTGCGGTTTCGCTCAACATCGGCGTATCCGGCATTCGCCGCTTTACCGCGTCGTTCGGTCCGGTTAGGAAGGAGGGGACAGAGCAACGCCGCAACTGATTCCATGAAAGCCGCTTACATCGAAGAAACCGGACCGCCTGAGAACCTTCGCTTTGCGGAGCTGCCCGACCCCGAGATTTCCGGATCCCAGGTCCTCGTCCGGGTCAAGGCGGTTGCGGTGAACCCGATCGACACCTATGTGCGCGGCGGCATGATTCCGATGGACCTGCCGATGCCTTACGTGCCGGGTTGCGATCTGGCCGGAGTCGTGGAGGCGGTGGGTCCGGAAGCTCGGCGATTCCAGGTTGGTGATCGCGTTTGGGGCAGCAACCAGTCCCTGCTTGGTCGGCAGGGAACGTTTGCGGAACTGGCCGCCGTGGAGGAAGGCTGGCTCTATCGGACGCCGGACAAGGTTGCCGATACGGACGCCGCCGCGACAGCCCTGGTCGGAATCACGGCGCATCTCGGCTTGTTTCGCGACGCCCGCTTGCAGGCGGGGGAGATCGTTTACGTCAACGGCGGCGCCGGAGGCGTGGGATCGGCAGTGGTGCAGATGGCCCGCGCGGCGGGCGCCCGGGTCATTGCGGCGGCCGGCAGCGACGAACGCGTGCAAGCCTGCCTCGATCTCGGCGCCGAAGCCGCCATCAACTACCGCAGCCAGGACGTGGCGGAAGAACTTGCGAAAACCGCTCCGGAGGGCGTCAACGTCTTTTGGGAAACCGCACGCCAACCGGATTTCGACCTGGCGGTCGGCGCGCTGGCCGAGCGCGGGCGCATGGTCCTGATGGCGGGACGCGACGCGCGCCCGGAGTTTCCGGTCGGCCCCTTTTATGTGAAGGAGTGTTCACTTCATGGATTTGTGATGTTCAAGGCGACGCCGGAGGAACAACGAGCCTGCTCGGAAGACATCAACCGCTGGCTTGAAACAGGCGCGTTGAAAGCCCGCATCGATCGGGTCCTGCCGCTGTCCGAGGCGGCGGAGGCCCATCGGATCCAGGAAGCCGGCACCATTCATGGAAACGGCGCCCTTTCCGGAAAGATTGTCCTGCAGCCCTGATTTTGGCGTTCTGGACGGCGATCTTGCCGACCGTCCAGACAGGGGTTGAATTTTTTGCCGCCAACGCTCAATAATCCCGCTCGTTTCCACGTCGTTTGTTGCGAACCAATACGATTGACCTCTTATGAAAAGAACGAACTCATTCCTCCTCACCGCCGCCCTTGTCCTTGGTCTGTCGACGTTTGGCGTCCAGGCCGCGGACGACAAGAAGAAGGCGGACGACAAGAAACCGGCCCCGGCCAAGAAGGAAGACGACGCTGGGAAGAAGGCTGCGGCTGAGGCTGCGGCAAAAAAGAAAGCCGAAGAGGCCGCCGCCAAGAAGAAGGCGGAAGAGGCCGCCAAGAAGAAAGCGGCGGAAGCCGCGGCGAAGAAGAAAGCTGAAGAGGAGGCGAAGAAGAAGGCCGCCGCCGCCGCCGCCAAGAAGAAGGCCGAGGAGGAGGCCAAGAAAAAGGCTGCCGAGGCCATGAAGCGGGCGGTTGACGCCGAGATCAAGAAGCGGAATGAAGCCGCGGCCAAGAAGGCGGCCATGTCGATCTTCAAGGACAAGAACCTGGAGAAGGCGGTCCGGCGTTATGTTTTCGAGAAGCGCGACAGCGATGAGCCGATTGTGGCGAAGGACGTGGAGAACATTTCCACGATCAAGGCGACCGGCATGGGCATCACCGACCTTTCCGGGTTGGAGCATTGCCGCAGCCTCGCCGCCCTGAATATCGCGGGCAACCTCGTCTCGGACCTCGCGCCCATCACCGGGTTGAAGCGGGTGCAGACGATCACGCTGACCAGCAACCTTGTCTCCAACATCAAGCCCCTCGGCACGCTCAAGGCGCTGCAGTATATCGAGCTCAGCGACAACAAGGTCGCCGATCTCAGCCCGCTCGCGGGGCTGACGAACATGGCGGCGCTCTACCTGACCCGCAACCAGGTCACCGACATCTCACCGCTGCTGGGCATGAAGAAGTTGAGCAGCCTCTACCTCGCGGACAACCGCATCAAGGACATCAACGGCATCGCCAAGCTGAAGTGGCTGTCCATTCTGGAACTCAATGGCAACCGCGTGAGCGACCTGTCGCCGCTCTATGGGCTTCGCCAGTTGTCGTTCCTGTTCCTCCACGACAATCTGATCACGGACCTTTCGCCCCTGGTCTTCATGGTCGAGGAGGATGCCGCGGGCGAGAAGCGCTTTGCGCCCTATGTGAAGATCTGGCTGGCGAACAATCCGATCCCGGAATTTCCCATGCGTCGCGCGGTCGCCGCGATGAAGCGCGCGGGCGCCCGGGTTCACGTCACCGGCCCCTGAGCTGAGGCGCTCAGGGTCAGTTCTCTTTCGCAAAAACGCCGGCTTTGATTCGATCAAAGCCGGCGTTTTTTGTTGGCTTCCGCCCCGGTGTCGAGCGTGCGCGAACCTGGCGCGACAGGGCTGCCCTCAGATCGTTCGACCTGCGGCCTCCGCGAAGGGTTTCAATTCCTTCATCAGCTTGGCGAAATCCTCCAATGACACCTGCTGCGCGCCGTCGCTCCACGCTTCCGCGGGATTGGGGTGCACCTCGATCAGCAAGGCGTCGGCGCCCATGGCGACGGCGCCCTTGCACACGGACATGACCAGGTCGCGGCGTCCGCAGCCCTGGCTGGGATCGATGACGATCGGGCAATGCGACTCGTTCTTGACGATGGGAACGGTGGCGAGGTCGATCGTGTTCCGGGTGTAGTTTTCGAAGGTCCGGATCCCGCGTTCGCAGAAGAGGAGGTTGGGATTCTCGTTGGCGAGCACGTATTCGCCGGCGAGCAGCCACTCCTGGATCTGCATGCTCATGCCGCGTTTGAGAAGGACGGGTTTACCGGTCTTGGCGGCGGCGATGATGAGCTGGAAATTCTGTGCGTTGCGGGCGCCGATCTGGATGATGTCCGTGTATTCGGACATGAGGTCGGCGTGATCCTGGGAGAGCATCTCGGTGATGATCTGGAGGTCAAACTCCTTGCGCGCCTTGGCGAGCAGTTTGAGCCCTTTCTCGCCGAGGCCCTGGAAGTCATAGGGGGAGGTGCGTGGTTTGAAGGCGCCGCCGCGCAACACGGTCGCGCCGGCCTTCTTGACCGCCTCCGCGGTCTTCATCAGCTGGGTCTCGCCCTCGACCGAACAAGGGCCGGCCATGACGTGCACCTTCTTGCCGCCAATCTGGTTGCGGCCCACGCGGATGCGCGAATTGGCCGGGTGCGCCTCGCGGCTGACCAGCTTGAACTTCTTCTGCACGGGCATGACATCCTGCACCTGCGGCCAGGTGGTCAGGGTTTCCAGCGTATGATGCGTGCGCTCATCGCCGATCGCGCCGATGACGACATGCTCCACGCCGCGCATGATATGCGGCTGGTAGCCGAGCTTGCGTATCTCCTTGAGGACGGCGGTCTCTTCCGTCTTCTTCGTGTTGGGTTTCAGTACAATGATCATGGTGTTGCTGGCGGCCCTGACCGCGGCGACAAAAAAACCGCGGCTGGAAACCGCGGTCTGGATTGAGGTGGGTGAAAATCGTTCACAGCCAGGCGCGCGGTTCGGGAGCGCCGAAATAATATCGGCCGCCCGCAAAACTGCTAAATCGCCGGTCGCGCTGCTTCATATTCGGCAGACGTTATCAAACGAGGGGGGGGCGTCAATTGCGCAATCGCGGCCGCCTTGACCGGGGACGGCGCCAACCCTAGACTGATCGGAATTATCAGATGATACGCATCCCATTCATATTTGTGGCGCTCTTGCTTTTGACGGCGTCGATGTCCCTGCAGGCCGGACCTGCGCCCGAACCGGTCAATGGAATTGCCGCCAAGGTGAACAAGGAGATCATCACCTACCGGCAGGTGCAGGAGATTCTCTTTCCGCTGCTTCGACGCATGCCGCCCGAGGAAGCGGACCGCCAGGCTCCGCGCCTGCAGAAGGAGATCATCGACCAGTTGGTGGCGCACGAATTGATCCTGCACGACTACAAGACCGAGGGCTACATCCTCCCGGAATCCGTCGTGGAAGAGCAGATCCAACGCCGCATCCGCGAGCAATACGGGGACCGCAAGACCCTGGCCAAGACCTTGCGGGCTCAAGGCGACACCTATGAGAAATTTCGTGAGCGGGAGCGGGAGAACATCATCGTGCAGCAGATGCGGCACGTCAATGTGTCCTCGGACATCATCGTCTCGCCCAAGAAGATTCGGGAGTACTTCGAGAGCAACGAGGATGAGTTCCAGCTCGAGGAGCGCGTCAAGTTGAGGATGATCGTGGTCAACCAACCGGAAGGCGCGCCTGCCGACCGGGCCGCCAAGATGGCGCGGGAGATCCTCATCAAGCTCAATGACGGGGCCGCTTTCGAGGAGATGGCGCGCGTCTATTCCGAAGGCGCCCACGCCCAGAATGGGGGCGACTGGGGCTGGGTTGAGAAATCGGTTTTGAGAAAAGACCTCGCGGAGCAGGCCTTCACGCTTGAGAAAGGCAAGCACAGCGGCGTGATCGGCGCCGCCAACGCCGCGTTCATCATGAAAGTTGAAGATCGGGAAGGGAAGGGCGTCCGTCCGCTCACCGAGGTTTCGGAGCAGATTGAGAACACCCTGCTGAGCCAGGAGCAGAACCGGCTCTACAACTTGTACATCGAACGCCTCAAACGACGTCAATACGTCGCCTACTTCTGATCCGACCGTCCGCGTCGGAGCCGAATCACCCGTGAATCAGAAATCTGACAACGAGGAGGAGGGGGAGAAGGCGTCCGACGACCAGGCTTCCGGTTCCATGCCGTTCTTCCGAGACATGCCTCCCCGGCATGTGAAAGGCTCGCGCCGAACCGTCTTCTTTTTCATCGCAGTTGCGATTCTGCTGCCGCTGGTGATTGGAGGCATGTTCTACCTGTTGCGTTCCCTGCAGTCCCCCGGATTCTGAGGCCGGGACACTGTCGCCGTTCAAAAGGGTTCGTCGTCATCAAAGTCCGGGTAGTCGTCTCCGAAGGAATTCGTGGATTGGAGGTTCCATTCGTCCAGCAGGTCCGGGGAGATTTCTCCGAGGAAGCGTGAAGGCGACTGCATGTAGTCGCCGCCGTAGCCATGGGCTGCCCGGATGAGCGGGTAGCACAGGTAGAGCTCATTGCGCGCGCGGGTGACCGCCACGTAGAACAGCCTGCGCTCCTCTTCCTCGCCGTCGGGATCCTCGATGGAGCGCGCTGACGGGAACAGGCCGTCGCATAGCATGATGGCGAAAACGACGTCGAACTCCAGCCCCTTGGCCTGGTGGATGGTCGACAGCTTGATCTGCTCGTCGTCCGCCGCCGCCTGCTGGGCCTCGGCTTCGACATTGGTCAGCAAGGCCAGTTGCCCCAGGAACTCCTCGATGTCGTCAAATTGCCGGGCAAAGCTCTCCAGCTGCTCCAGGTCGTCGAGGCGGCTCTGGTAGTTCTCGTATTGGGCCCCGAGGTAGTCCTCGTAGCCGGCGTCCAGGACGAGTCGGATCATGTCCGAGGGCCGGCTGCGCAGTTCGGGTTCCTCCAGTTGCTGCATGGTGTCGGCCAACTGCGTCCAGGACGACTGCGACTTCTTGGGGGCCTTGGCCGTGATGGAACGCATCGCCTCGCCGATGTGCAGCGTTGCCGCGTTGGGGTTGGACGCAGGCGCCTCCGCATCGTTTCCCTCGTCCACGCTCCAGTCTGGATCGCCATCGTCCGAGGCATTGGCCCCGGCCGCAAAGTTCGTCCTGGTCTCATGGAAAAGGGCCCACAACTTGTCGGCGCCCTTGGCTCCAATGCCGCGCAACAGCATGACGGCGCGTTTGAAGGAGACTTCGTCGAGAGGATTGCAGACCAGTCTGAGGTGGGCGGCGACGTCCTTGACGTGGGCCTGCTCGAAGAAGCGGATGCCGCTGGTGATGGAGAAGGGGATGTTGCGCTTGGTCAGTTCCAGTTGCAGCTCCAATGCGTGGAAATGCGAACGATAGAGCACGGCCATCTGGTTCAGCTCGACGCCCTCCTCGCGCAGCTCCAAGGCGCGTTGCGCGACGAAGGCGGCCTGTTCATTGCCGTCGTTGCAGGCCACCAGGGCCGGTTTGGCGCCGCTTGGTCTCGCCGGCTCCAGTTCCTTCTCGAATTGGTGGACATTGGCCCGGATGACCGAGTTCGCCACCGCCAGGATCTCCGGCGTGCTGCGATAGTTGACCTCGATCTTGAAGGACCGCGCGCCCGGGTAGTTCTTGGGAAAGTTGAGGATGTTGTGGTAGTCGGCCCCGCGCCAGGAATAGATGCTCTGCGAGTCATCGCCCACGACCGTGATATTGGCGGGACGGTCGTCGCCGGGCGGCGGCGCGGCAAGCATGTCGATCAGGTCCGCCTGCAACTCGTTCGTGTCCTGGTATTCGTCGACCAGAATGAAGCGGAAACGTCGTTGGCAGCGCTCCCGGACCTCCGCGTCGTCCTTCAGCAGGCGATGCCACAAGGTGAGCAGGTCGTCGAAATCCATCACATTGGCCGCCTGCTTGCGCTCGGCATAAAGCTTGGCCAGCCGTTCGATCGGCTCGGAGAGTTGCGCGAAATTGGAGTAGCGCCGCCCCAGCAGCTCCGGGATGGACTGGCTCATGTTCGCCGCCATGGAGAGCACGTTCTGCAGCACGTCGGGTTTGGGGAAGCGCGTCTCCTTGGGATCGAACTCCAACGCCCCGATGCAGGCCTTGAGCAGGTCCTTGGAATCCTCACGATCAAGGATGGTGAAATCGCGTCGGAAGCCGACGTTGTCCGCGTGCCGCCGCAGCAGTCGATGGCCAATTGAGTGGAAGGTGCCGCCCCAGAGGTTGGCGAGATCCGAGCCCAGCAACTCGCGGACGCGGCCCATCATCTCCTTGGCCGCCTTGTTGGTGAAGGTCAGCAGCAGGATGTTCTCGGGCTTGATCCCGGACTCGATGAGGTAGGCGACCCGGTAGGTGAGCGTTCTGGTCTTGCCCGACCCGGCGCCGGCGATGACCAGGGAGGGGCCCGGAGGAGACGTGACGGCGGCGTGCTGCTGCTCGTTCAATTCCGCTGCGTAGTCGATCTGAAAATCGACCTGGGGACGGAACTGTTTGAGCTGGTAGTCACGCGGCATCCACGGATTGAACGGTCACCGCCAACCAGGGAAAAGGAAAATCGGCGAAGGAGGGGGGCTGTGGTTCTTGGTTCGGGGTTCGGGGTGCGTGGCGCCTGGTGCGTGGCGCCTGGTGCGGGGGGGATGGGCCCGGGACAAGCACACGACATTTTCTGTCCCGGGCCCCTGTCCCCGCCACTCGGCGGGAGCCAGTGTTTTCAGGGATGAGAAACACTCGGGTTTCCGGAGAGTTGCGCTGGGCGCTGGGTTCTTTCCTGTTCTTTTGATCTTTCCTTTGATCTTACGGCTGAGCAACTTGTTGAGGTCGTTGGGAAGAACACCCAGCCAACGGCGCAACACCAACAACCATCCAGAAAGAGAAACCATGATTCTGACCAACGTTGAATCGATACCCGGGCATACCATCACCGAACACTACGGCCTTGTGCAGGGGAGCACGATACGCGCGAAACATGTCGGGCGCGATCTGATGGCCGGCCTGAAGAACATTGTGGGCGGGGAACTCAAGGGCTACACCGAGCTCATGATGGAAGCCCGCCAGGAAGCGACCAACCGCATGATCGAACAGGCGCAGCAATTGGGCGCCAACGCGATCATCAACGTGCGTTTCACCACCACCTCCGTCACCCAGGGCGCGGCCGAGATGCTCGCCTACGGAACGGCCGTGCTCTGCCAGTAATCAGGAGGCGCCATGCAACCCCAACCTCCCCAGGAAGAAGTCCCGATGGTCGTCCTGATCATCGTCATCCTCTTCTATACCGCGCCCATCTGGATGCTGCTGGGCACGTGGATCATCGGCAAAATGGCCGAGAAAAAACACTACCAGAGCATTCGCGAACGCGAATCCGCCTGGGTTCACATCCCGGCCCTGACCGGGAAACAGGTCCCCGAACTTCCCACCGCCTACGATAGTCAGTTGGTCGTCGGTTCCGTGGTCGTTTCAGTCGATCATTTCAAGCGCTGGCTGTCGAAGTTCCGCATGATCTTCGGCGGCGAGATGAAGAGCTACGCCTCGGTCATTGATCGTGGGCGACGCGAGGCGATTCTCCGCATGAAGGAGGCCTGCCCCGATGCGGACATGTTCCTCAACTGCCGTCTCGAGACGTCGACCGTTTCCAATGGCAAGGGCAAGGCGGTCGGCTGCGCGGAGGTGCTCGCCTACGGCACGGCCGTGCGGTTGAACAAGACCGCTGAATGAAGTTTGTCCCCAAACCCCTCGAGGATGCCGCGGAGAATTCCAGCGGTCAGGAGCATTGGCGCGAGAAGGCCAAGAACGTCGTCATCATCATTGTCGGCGTCACGCTGATCTACCTTCTGTTGGGGTTCATCGCCGAGTTCATGGTCACCCGGATCAGCGAGGAGACCGAGGCCAAGCTGTTCCAGTCAATCGAGTTCCCCACCGAGGAGAATCCGCCCGCGGAGTTTGCCCGGGCGGAGGAGGTCTTCGACAAATTGCTGGAGCAGCCCGGCCTTCGTCCGCTGCCCTACAAGCTGCGCTACATGTCCACGCCGGAGCCCAACGCCTTCGCCGCGCCCGGCGGCACGGTGATGGTGACCAAGGGCCTGCTCGACGCCACCACCAACACCACCGCTATTGCCTTCGTGCTCGGACACGAACTCGGCCATCACCAGCATCGGCACACCCTCAAAGGCATCGGTCGCAAGGCGGTGTTTTCCATCGCCATCGGCCTGGTATTCGGGGCCTCGGATGGCGGCATCGTATCGAAGGCGGTCGACCTTGCTGAGAAGGGGCATTCCCGCAACGCCGAGCGCGAGGCGGATGACTTCGGATTCCGCTTGGCGCACTCCGTCTACGGCAGCGCGGACGGCTACATGGAGTTCTTCGAACACCTCCATGACAAATACCACGGCAAGCACGAGACGTGGTTGAACTTCGCCCACACCCACCCGCCGACGACCGAGAGGCTGGAGCATTTGAGGGAGCTGCAGTCGGAGTTGGAGGGCAAGTAGCTGCGGACAAAGTGGAATTCACGGTTGCAAAATATTCCGGCTCATCGAATCTTGAAACCGTGTCCGTCACGGCCTCATTGGAACGCGAAGCCCTCGCATTGCCGGCCAAGGAACGAGTCAAGTCTGCCGAGCGGATCCTGAACAGCGTTGACAGTTTTGTAGATGACGAATTGAAGACGGCCTGGGATCGGGAATTGACCAAGCGAAGCGCCGAGATTTGCAACGGCGAGGTGGAAGGCATGGATTCCGACGCCGCTTTCGCGGAAGCCAGGCGTTTGCTCGATGAGTAGAGCTGTCCTTCACCCGGAGGCCAATCGGGAGTTCCTGAGATCCGCGCGTCACTACGAGAAGGAGGTCGAAGGCTTGGGACGGGACTTCATTGACTGTGTGGAAGAATGTCGAGATCGAATCGTCCGAAATCATGGGCTGAAAGCCCAACCGCACAAAGCCCCGGCCTTCAGCCCGGGACCAACTCGTGATCGACAGCCCGTCGAGGTTGAAGCGTTGAATTCCGGCGCGGTTTCAGCGGAAATCCATCCGGTTGTTCTGTCGGCGGCGGCCTCATGATGCGATTCCAATTGGGCGGCAGCACGTGCAATACACCGTTGGTTTCCACCTGAATCCTCACGATTGGAGGCGTTGCAGTCCGATCGACATATGCCCGCGCTCGCGGCAAATGCCTGTCGTAGTTCCGTGTTTTTCCCGGGATTGAAATGCCGAGTGTATCCCGATAATCCACGATTATTGATTCCCCGGCCGGAACGACAGTTCTGCCTTTTCCATCGTCATCAAAGTTCTTCCACGTGGACCGGACCGTCATCTCAGATCCCGTGTTGTTGAAGACAAGGTAATGGAAGGCCTGCGAACAGGAATTGAGAAGAAGCACAAACGGCAGGACAACCACCGCGAATGTAATCTTCACCCGGTTGACACGGCCCAAACCGGCGAGGCAAATGTGACCTTCGGCTCCCTTCCTCACACATCACAAAGCTTCATCGCCTCGTAGAGTCCCTTGTTCGGGTCGCGGGTGGGGATGAATTCCTGGCCGACGTAGCCGTCGTAGCCGACTTCCAGAAGCTTGCGCATGATGGGCGGGTAGTTGATCTCCTGCTGGTCGTCGAGTTCGGCGCGGCCGGGGTTGCCGGCGGTGTGGACGTGGCCGATGACGTCCTTGCACTCCTCGATCCGGCGGATGATGTCGCCGTTCATGATCTGCACGTGATAGACGTCGAAGAGCATCTTCACATAGGGGGAGCCGACCTCGCGGAGGAAGCTCGCCACGTAGTCGACATCGTCGCCCTGGTAGCCGGGGTGGCCCTTCATCGGGTGGGAATCGTCGCGGGTGTTCAGGTGTTCGAGACAGATGGTCACGCCTTTCTTCTCGGCGTAGGGCGCGATTTTCTTCAGGCCCTTGATGCAGTTCTCGGCGCCTTCGTCATTGGAAATCTCGCCGCTATCCGGGTTGTCGGCGTCCTTCCAGCGGTAGCCGGTGAAGGCGATGACGCGCTTGAAGCCGAACTCGGCGCAGGCATCGATGGCCTGCTTCGTGCGCTCGATGACCTCGGGTTGATAGGCTGGGTTGTTGAAGCCCCGCATGAAGGGCGCGCCGGGCATGCCGTTGGAGGCGATGGCGCAGTCCACGCCGTGTTTCTTGAGCGTGGGGAAATCCTCGGCGCCGACCAGTTCCACGGACTTGCCGCCGAGGGCGAGCGTCTTCTTGCAGGTGGTGTCGAGGTCCCACTCCTCGCCGGCGACATTGAAGCACCAGAAGACGACGGATTGCTTGATGCGCTGGTTGGTGGCGGCGGGACCTTGCGCGGATTGCGCCGAGGCGGCGCTCGCGCCAGCGGCCAGGGAGGCGGCGCCAACGGCGGTCGTCTGCATCATTTCACGACGGGAAAGGGAACTGGAGGAGGGCTTCTTCATGGGAGCGTTGGTGGATGTTTCAAAAACGGAAACCGGGCGTGCGTTGCAATCGGATTCAACCCCCGCCCAAGGACTTGAGATATGCGTAGAGGTCGGCGAGTTGGGCGTCGTTCAGTCCCTCCAGCAGACCGACCGGCATCAAGGAGGTTGCGGAGGCGGATTCCGAGGCCAGTTCCGCGGCGGTGACACGCACGGTGATGTCGGCCGAGGTCTGGATGAGCTTGGCGGCGGGCGAGTCGTAGATCATCACCCCGGTATGGGTTTCTCCGGATCGTGTCGTCACCGTCTTGGTGTGATAGGCGGGGGAGACGTCGCGATTGGGATCGACGATCGCCAGGAAGAGATCGCGCGGCGCGAAGCGTGTGGCGACGCCTTTCAGATTGGGGCCCAGTCGACTGGAGCCGCTGTGGCAGGCGGCGCAGCTGCGTGTTTCGAAGATCTCTTTTCCCCGGGTTGCGTCGCCGCCGGTCAGGGTGAGGCCTCGGAGGCGTCGCTCCCAATCCTGGATCTTGCCGGTCTCGCCTGACGCGAGGCTTGTCGCCTGCTGCGGGTAGGCGGCGCGGAACCAATCGAACCAGGGCTGATGCGCCTCCCGCAGGTTGCCGCTCTCCTTCAGCTTGAGGGCCTGACCGGACCAGGCTTGAAGCAGTCCGGTCAACGCGGCGCGGACCTTCGCATCCCGCTTGTCCGCGAGGCGGCGGTTCAGCGAGTTGAAGACCTGCCTGAATTCGTCGCCGGTTGCCTTGCCCTCGTAGGCGGTCAAGGCCGTGGCGGCTTGCTCGACGATCTCCGGCTGCAATGAAGCCAACGCCGCGATCAGGGGCCCGCGGTCGTCGGGCGCGCGGTGGAACGCCAGCGTTCCGGCGATGGCGTCGCGCAATCCCGGTTCGGACTTCCAGAGCTCCCGCAGGGCCGGCAACGCCTCGGCCGCGGGCAGGTCGCGCAGCGCGGTTGCGAGCCCGGCCGTCCAGCGTCGCTCCTTGAAGGGGTTTGGTCGCCGGGCTTGTTTCAGCAGCTTGCGCAGGCCGGCCGTTCTCTGCTCTTCCGGCATGTGCCGGGTGAAGAGGCTGTGCTCGGGAAGCCCGAAGGCGGGGTCGTTGATCAGGGCTTCCGCGAGGCCGGGATCCTGCTTGCTCAGTTCCAGGTAGGCGGCGCCGATCCGGGCGGGCCAGAAACGGCTGACGTCGCGTTGCTCGTGGTTCATTTTGTGATGGAGCAGGGCAAACGCGCGCGCGCTTTTGATCGTGAAGTAATCGGGACGCTCACCCGGCATCTGCACGGCCGCCAGCAGGTAGTGGATGTCGTCCTCGAGCGGGGCGCCGTCGGACCATTGCGCCGCCGTCCGGGTCAGCAGGCGTTGGCCGCCGGCCTTGAGCATGGCCAAGGTGCGCGCCAATTCCCGGTCCGTCTCCGCGTGTCCGGTCGGAAACACGCCGGTCAGCTCCTTCGCCGCTTGTTCGCGCAGCATCGGCGAAATCAGGTTTGGCGCCGCGGCGATGAAGCCGTCGCCGACATTCGGTTGGTCCTGAGTCAAGCTGATGTCGCCGAGCGCCTGCTGCAGCAGGCGTGTCGCCTCCAACCGGGTCTGCGGCGTCACGGCGTTCTTCAGAATCTGGAAACACTCGCGAAAGAAATGGGCGGTCCAGTCGGCGTCCTTCGAAAAATGGTCCGGTCCCTTGAAGGGTCCGAACACGCGGAGAAAGCCGACCCTTTGGCGATGTGTGGCGAGTCCGGCGTTGTCGGCCATGACGTTCTCGAAACTGATGAGGCCGGGTCCCCTCGCCGCGAGCACGGCCGCCGCGCGAACCCGGCGATCCTTGCTGTCGAGTCCGCCGAGCCAGTCCGCCTCGGGTTGGAGTTGCACCATGTGGGCGGGCAGCGCGGCGATGGCCTCGAAGGCGGCGCGCTGCACCAGGGGGCTGGCGTGCCTCGTGGCGTCGGCAAAGAGTTGGTGCGCCTCGGGTTCAAGTCGTTGATCGAGACTGCGGGAAAGGGCCCAGACCGCCCGGGCGGAAAGTTCGGGTTCCGTGGTGAGGATGCAGTCCCTGGCCAGTTTCGGGGTGATGCCCCCGTAGGCCTCCACCAGGATCTCCAACGCGCGGAACCGCTCCTGTCGGGTGATCTCCAGTTGCACATTGGCGGCGGCTCGCTCGAGGTCTCTGCGACTCAATGCGGCGGTGAGCGGAAGCCAGGTGGCCCGGGACCAGCTCGCCAGGGGTTGATCCGCGCCCAGGACGCGGCGCAGGAGATC
Organism: uncultured Verrucomicrobiota bacterium; assembly: GCA_964519245.1. Classification (GTDB taxonomy): domain Bacteria; phylum Verrucomicrobiota; class Verrucomicrobiia; order Limisphaerales; family JAYPEY01; genus JAYPEY01. Next base: position 46,772 of record CAZFLK010000001.1, on the reverse strand, counting down.
GTCCTTGCCGGGTTGCTCACGCAGACTGTCCTTGTAGCGAACGCGGTAGACGCCGCCGCGCGTGCCCCGGCCGCCGATGGCCACGAACAGGTCGCCGCCGGGGCCCACCTCCATGTCAACCGGAGCAAAGCCGGAGCCGCCGGTGGATTCCAGGAAGATTTCCCGCTCGGTGGTGTAGCTCGAATCTTCTGCGGTCAAGGGGAAGAAGTAGATCCGTCCGAAGGTCCAGCACAGGCTGAACACGCCGCGCGTGTAACGTTCGGGAAAGGCACGATGGCGGTAGACCAGCATGCCGGTCGGCGAACCGCGGCCGATCTCATCCAGTCGCGGCGCGACATCCGGCCAGTAGCCGGGCCGGTTCCACGCATGGGTCCATCCTTGCAGCGCCCAGCCGTGATGCATGCCCGAGGCGATATCGAACAGGCGAGTCGGAGAATACCAGGGAAGGTGCCGGTCGCGCTCCCCGTCCGCGTCCACCGTGAACAGGTTCCCCGCGGGATTGAAGGCGAGATCGTAGGGATTCCTCAAGCCGTCCGCGATCACCTCGGAGAAGCGTCCGTCCGGCGAGAAGCGGACGATGGCTCCGGCATTGACCGCCTTGACGGGGGATCCGGGCAGCACGGCGTGCGAATCATTGATGCCGGCGTCGTTGCCGCAGGCCAGGTAGAACCAGCCGTCGGGCCCGCGGACCAGACCGTTGGCGGAATGGCCGCGTTGCCGCGTTCCCTTGAGCAGGGCCCTGGGCTCGCCATCCGCGCGTCCATCGCCGTCGGTGTCGGTCAGGCTCCAGACGGCGTCATCGCCGACGCAGATGATGTTGGTCGCGCCCGCGTAGAGGCCGTAGGCGCCGCCCTTGGGGAACTCGGAGAAAGTCACCGCCTTGTCCGCCACGCCATCCCGATCGGTGTCTTCCAGAACCTTGATGTAGCCCTGGCCGGAAACAACGATCCGTCCGCGGGCGTCCACCGTCATGGAGAAGATGTCGTGGGCGAGATCGTCGTCGGCGTAGAGGGACACCTCGAAGTTGTCGGGCGTTCGAAACTCCGGGACCGGCGCCGCGGTGGAAGAACCGGGCGATGCCGCGACGCCGAATCCGAATGCGAGCAGGGGGGCGCGGACCCGCGTCAGGGCGCGTCGAATGGAGGAAAGTCGGAACATCTTCAAAGCGCGGCAGGAGTCGAGTCGGCGGGATTCAGGTCGTCAGTTTGTCCACCTTGGCGTCCATGAAATCCTGGTTCTTGTCGCCGACCCAATAGCGTTCGCCGGCGATGCACCAGATGAAGTGGAGTTCCTCGTCGTGGCTGAAGACCGGGTGGTAATTCAAGATCGGTATGGTGACGGCGTCGCCTTCCTCCACGGAGTTGACGAACCACTTGTTCTCGTCGTCAGGATAAACCGACATGGCGCCCCTGCCCTGGGTGAAGATGTAGATCTCCTCCTGATCCGTGTGATTATGGGGCGGCCAGGAACGCTGCTTGGGTTCGAAGATCGTGTAGCCCGCGATCAATTTGTCCGCGCCCTCGCTGACGTCAAACATCAGGAACACATCCTTGCCCTTCAGGTGGCGGATGCGGCTCTCATCCTTGGACACCTCCGCCCATTTGGCGTGGTGGACGGGATGGACATTCTCCGCTGTTGCGCGACAGACGATGACCCTGGCCTCGCTCTCGCCGTCGTGGCGGATCCGATACGCGCCGCCCTTGGGAATGTAGAGGACGTCGTAACTATCCAGGTTGTAGTCCGTGCCTTCCAGGTTCACGGTCACCTCGCCCTTCCAGGTGAAGAGGAGGGCCTCCTCGCCCGAATGGGAGATCCATCCGCTGGTGACCGGCCCATCCAACTCGAAGACTCCATAGGTCAGGAAATCGAGATTCGATGTGTGCGGATTGGTTTTCTCGACGTAGCGGAACGCCGCCGACTCGGCGGACAGGAAATGCGCGGGTTTGGCTTCGGGTTCTGACATGGAAAAAGTCTAGGTGAAGCCGCGTCCTTCGGGAAGGGCTTTTGAACGGGGGGCGCGAGGCGCGGGCGAGCGAACCCGACGGGGCCGGCATTCGTTCCGGCCTACCCGCTGGTGGGCACGGGCAGGCCGAGGGTCTCCTCCCAAAAGTAGCGGAAGGCGGGGATTTCGTGGCGTAGCGAGGCGGCTTCGGCCGTGCGCAGGAGCAGGTATTGGAATTCGGCCTCGGTCTTGAGCATTGTGCCGGGGCTGCAGAAGACCGGTTCGCTTTCCGCGGGGATTTCGGCGGCTTTGCCGCGGCGTTCGACCTCGATGTCAATGCCGAGCGGAAACATGAGTCCGCCTTCCTCGGCGATGTTCTCGAGTCTTTCGGCGCCATTGCGGGCGGTGAGGTACTCCAGCGTGACGCGTTCGCTGAGCGCCCGGATCACGGGTTGTTGCAGCGGTCGGAGATAGGGGAAGTTCTGCAGCAGTTCGCGGTTCTGCCACATGGTGCGCAATTTGTTCTCGTAGCGCTGGTGGCGGATGTAGCCGTGAAAGGCGCTTTCAGAAATGGCGCAGACGGTGACCGGGCTCAACGCGACGACCGAGGCGTTGCGCTGGCCCTTGCCGGTGATGATGGACATTTCGCCGATCAACTCGCCGGCCTCCATCTGCGCGAGGGTGTTCTTTTTGCGGCCGTCATGCTGGATCACCTGGGCGTAGCCGGTGAGGATCATGTAGACATTGGAGTCGGAACGACTGCCCTGGCGGATGATGATGTCGCCGGCATTGAAGCTGTGCACCTGTTGGTTGGCCAGGAGGTTGGAAATCCAGATCGGCGGCATCTCCGGGAAGTACTCCAGCAGGTATTCGATCGTGCGCGTCAGGTTGTAGTCCGTGTCGCCGCGAAGGATGGGGAAGCGTTTGCCGGACGACGCCACGGTGAACTGCGCGTGGAACTCATCGCTGAGCTGCTCCAAGTGCAGGAAGACGATTCGTTCGGCCTCCGAGTTCAGCGCGTCGGCCGGGTCGCCGTGCATCACGCCCTCGCCGCCATCGGCGATCAGCAGGTGGCTGCGCATGTGATACAGCTCGGCAATTTCGTTATAGCGTTCGCCATCGATGACGCCGGTCTTCTGCATCTGCTTGATGTCGGCCAGCGACTGGTTGTCGCCGGTGTAGATCAGGTGATAGTTCGCGCCGTTGTGGACGGTGGAGAACTGCGCGCCGATGGTGGGAATGGGGTGGCTGGAATAGTGAGGCAGGATCCTGAGCCCGAAGAAGTCGGTCTCCTCCCCCGGCGTCAGCGGCTCGAAATCAAAGTAGGCTCTCAGGCGATCCACGGGCCGGTCCATCATCAATGAGAGCTTCTTGAGCATCATGTGAAAGATGACCGGCGTGGTCAGGACGCGAATCTTGCGGTTGTACTGCAACAGGGAGATCAGGTTGCAGTGATCATCGTGAATGTGGGTCAGGAAGATCGAGTGGATCTGGTTCCGCGCGATGCCCCGCGACTTCAGGTGGAAGTTCAGGTAGGGGATGGCGTCGATGAGCACGTAGTTGCCGTTGTAGCAAAGCGCCATGCCGGACGAAGCCTGTGCGGAACTGAATCCGGTCGCGCCGCCCAGCACTTCAACGCCCAACTTCACCAGGGTGGAGACCGTCAAGTCGGTCGTGACCGGGTAGGGCGGCTCCTGTTCGACGAGGACATTGAGGTTGATGTCCTGGGTGTCCTCGCCGCAGGTGAGCCGGAAGACGTTCTGTTCGATGCGGCGCACCTTGATCCAACCGAAATCACAGCTGTCGGACTCCAGCTCCGCGCTGGTCACCATGGCGCTCAAGGGGATCTGCTTGCCGTCGTCGTCCTTGGGATGGAACCAACGGGTTTCGCGGGCCAAGGCTTCGGCGGCCTCGGGCTCCAGTCCCCAGTCCCGCATATCCGATTCATCAGGTCCGAGCAGGGTCAATTCGAGCAACTCCTCGGCGGCGCGGATCCGCCGCCGGCTGCCGATGAGCGTTAGGGGTTTCTTCTCCTCGCTGGCGCTGAAGAAGAGATGCTGATACAGGGGGAACTCGACGGCGGTCTGGGATTCGCCCATGGCGATCGGCTTGTCCGGAAGCAGGATGGCGCCCGGGGCATTCAGGCTGCGCTGGCGGATCACCTTGACAATCTCGGGCGGGCACCCTGCCAGAAGCGCGTTTGCGCCATCCGTCACATAGAAACTCCCCGGCATCAGTGCGATGATTTCCATACGCGGGTTTATGAAGAAAACCGCCCGGCCGAACAAGGCCAATGTACTGGTCTTGAGCCGTTTCGTCCCGTTTGGCGCCGGATCGTCATAATCGTCCTGCCGACAAGAATTGCCTGACACCGGCGGCGTCGGGGCCTAGACTCCGGCCATGGATTGGTTATCAGACCCCTCTGTCTGGATCAGCTTGTTCACGTTGACGCTGCTCGAAATCGTGCTCGGCATCGACAACCTGGTCTTCATTTCAATATTGGCCAACAAGCTTCCCGAGGAGCAGCAACGCAAGGCGCGCCAGACCGGATTGGCGGCGGCCTTGATCACGCGGATCATGTTGCTGCTCAGCCTCGCGTGGATCATGAAGCTGACCACGGTGATCATCCCGCTGCCGGATTGGTCCTGGATCCATGAACCCCACGGCCTCTCGGGCAAGGACCTGATCCTGCTGGGCGGCGGACTCTTCCTGCTGTGGAAGAGCACGCATGAGATCCATGACAAGCTGGAGGGCGAGGACGGTCACGCCACCAAGAGCATGGGCAATGTCACCTTCAAGGCGGTCATCATCCAGATCATGATTCTGGACATTGTCTTCTCGCTGGACTCCGTGATCACGGCCGTGGGCATGGTCAAGCAGGTGCCGGTGATGATTGCGGCGGTGGTTCTGGCCATGGTGTTCATGCTCATCTTCAACCATGCGATCTCGGACTTCATCAACAAGCACCCCACCCTCAAGATGCTGGCGCTCAGCTTCCTGATTCTGGTCGGCATGGTCCTGACCGCGGAGGGCATGCACTTCCATGTGCCGAAGGGCTATGTCTACTTTGCGATGGCCTTCTCGGTCGGCGTCGAAATTCTGAACATCAAGATGCGGGCGAAGGCCAAGGCGCAGCAGAACGTCGAGTTGCACCAGCCCTATCGTTGATCAACACCCGATGCCTTTCACCGATTTTCCAGAGCAGGCGCAGGTCGTCGAGTTGCTGCAGCGCAGTCTCGAACGCGGCCGCCTCGCGCACGCCTACCTGTTCACCGGTTCGCAGATGAGTGAGCTGGAGGACATGGCTGCAACCCTGGCCATGACCCTCAACTGCCTGGAGCCCGTCCGGCATGCGCCATCGGGGCCGGCGGTGGATTCCTGCGGCCGGTGTTTGAACTGCCGCAAGATTTCAGACCTGAATCACGCGGATGTGCATTGGGTGCGCCCGGAGTCCAAATCGCGCATTATTACGGTTGATCAGACCCGCGAGATGATGCGCGCCGTCAATCTCAAGCCCACGGCCGCCGAGTTCAAGGTGGCCGTGATCGTCGCTGCCGACCGCATGAACGTCGAGTCGGCCAACGCCTTTCTCAAGACCCTGGAGGAACCGCCCGCGAAATCGATTCTCATCCTTCTGTCGACGGATCCGCAGCGACTCCTCGAGACCATTCTCTCCCGCTGCCTGAGGCTGAACTTTGCCGGCGGCGGCAAGTTGCGAATCGAGGAGGAGGAGCTGGCGTGGCTGCAATCCTTTGCCGAGCAGGCCTCGCGGGCAAAGGGCGGTTTGCTGGGGCGCTACAAGTTGCTGGGCAGTCTCATCGGCCGGCTCAACGAGATCAAGGAGCGCGTCGAGGCGACGTTGAACGAGAGGTCGCCGTTGCAGCGCCACGATGACGTGGACGAGAGACTGCGCAAGCGCTGGGAGACCGAGTTGACCGCCGCCATCGAGGCCGAGTATCGCCGCGAACGCGCCGAGTTGCTGGCCCGCGTCCAATGGTGGTTGCGCGACATCTGGATGAGCGCGCTCGACGCCGCTGAATCCCTGCTTGCGCTGCCGAGCCTGGCGGGCTCCGTCCGCGCCGTCGCCGCCCGCGTTTCACCCGAAGAAGCCATGGAGAATCTGGCGGTCATCGAACGCACCCAGCGGCTGCTTCACACCAATGTGCAGGAAGCCCTGGCGCTGGAGGTCGGGCTGTTGAAGCTCAAGCTTTGAGCCGGCTCACTCGATTTCCTCCAACGTGGCGGCCGCCTGTTCCCATTGCGGGGTGAGAGCTTCGAGGTTGCGGCTGACGTCGGCGAGGTCGCGGTTGATTTGAACGGCCTTGCCGGGGTTCTCGTAGGTTTCCGGCTTTTCCAGTTCAGCGGTGAGTTCGGCTTGTTTCTCCTCGAGTCGCGCGATGCGTTTCTCGAGGTCATGGACGGCCTGCTGCGCGGCCTTGCGCTTGGCGGATCGCCGTTGGCGTTCCTCGGCTTCGCGGCGTTTCTGGGCCTTGATTTCTTCGCGTGAACGCTTCACCGGCTTGGGCCCCGCGCCGGGCGCGGCTTGACCGGCCAGTCCGGCGGTCAGTCCGGCGCGCGCGGAATCGGCGGAGGATTTCTCGAGGTAGTATTGGTAATCGCCGGCGTAGTGCGTGAGTTCGCCGGCGTTGACGTGCACGACCTTGTTGCCCAATGAGCGGATGAAGTAGACGTCGTGGCTGATGAAGATCAGCGTGCCCGTGTATTGCTTGAGCGCCGCGATCAGGGCCTCGATGCTGGCCATGTCGAGATGCGTGGTCGGCTCGTCCATCAGCAGCAGGTTCGGCGGATTCAGGAGGATCTTCACCATCGCCAGGCGGCTCTTCTCTCCACCGCTCAAGACCCCGACGGTCTTGAACACGTCGTCGCCGCTGAACAGGAAACAGCCCAACAGGGAGCGGACGGACTCCTCGGTCACCTGTCCGGCGGCGCTGAGGGCCTCGGTCAGGACGTCGCGTGTCAGGTCCAGGGTGTCGGTCCGATACTGTGAAAAGTAGCCGACCTTGGTGTTGTGCCCGACCTCCCGCTCGCCCGACTGGAATTGCAACACGCCGGCGAGGATCTTGAGGAGGGTGGACTTGCCCGCGCCGTTGGGGCCGACCAATACGATTTTTTGTCCGCGTTCCGCCTCGAACTCCATGCCTTCGTAGACCTTGTTGGAGCCGTAGGCGTGATCGATGTTCCTCAGCCGGATGGCGCGCAGGCCGCTGCGCTCGGGCTGCGGAAACTTGAAGCTGATCTTGCGGTCGTCGCGCGGCGGGGGGTCGAGTTTCTCCATGCGCTCGATCTGCTTGAGCTTGCTCTGCGCCTGCGAGGCCTTGGTGTTCTTGGCCCGGAAGCGGTTCACGAAGGCCATCAGTGACTGGATCTCGCGCTGCTGGTTGTCGTAGGCGGCCTGCTGCTGTTCGTCCTTGGCTTTCCGCTGGACCAGGTAGGAATCGTAGTTGCCGCGATAGCGCACGAGGCTGGTGTTGCGGATCTCGATCGTGCTGCCGATGAGCTGGTTCAGAAACTCGCGGTCGTGGGAAATCAGCAGAATCGCGCCGTCGTAACTCCTCAGGTACTCCTGCAGCCAGAGCAGCGACTCGAGATCGAGATGATTGGTCGGCTCGTCGAGCATGAGCAGGTCGGGCTCCATGACGAGCAGCCGCGCCAGGTGGGCGCGCATGACCCAGCCGCCGCTCATCTCCTTCAGGGGGCGGTTGAAATCCGAGTTGCGGAAGCTCAGTCCGCTGAGAATGCGCTTGGCCTTGGGCTCCAACTGGTAGCCGCCCAATTCATCGAAGCGCGAGTGGATCTCGTGGTCGTATTCCTCGGGGGCATCGGGATGCTCGTGCTCCCAGGCGTGGATCTTGCGCTGCAGCTCCACGACTTCGTCGCTGACCGCCGTGGCCAACTCAAGAACCGTTTTCTCGCCCACCGGCGCGCTTTCCTGGGGCAGGTGGCCGACTGTGAATCCGCGCTGGAAGGAAATGTCCCCCGAATCCGGCGTGATGTCGCCGAGGATGATATTGAACAGCGTGGACTTGCCCGCGCCATTGGGGCCCACGAGGCCGATCCGGTCCCCGCGATTGACCTGCAGGCCGGCTTTCTCGAACAAGGTTCGGCCGGCATAGGTCTTCGAGATTTCGGTCAGGGTCAACATGGTCGCGTCAAAAGCCGGGGATGTTGCGCGTCGCGGCAATCCGGAGCAAGCCTGAAGGGGGGGATTTGTTCGCGTTGTTCCGAACGCCTGCATTTCCCAATCGCATTGGACCCGGTATGCTGCGGCCGTGATATTCGGATGGCTCAAGCGGCGCAGGCGGAAGCGGATACTGACGCAACCTTTTCCGGAAGGCTGGAATCAGTGGTTGGTCCGTCGGGTCCCGCATTGGGGCCGTCTGACCTCGGAGGAGCAGGACGCGCTGCGCAAGTTGGTCCAGGTGGTCATCGCCGAGAAGACCTGGGAAGGCTGCAAGGGGTTGGCGCTGGACGACGAGATGAAGGTGACGATCGCGGGGCAGGCGTGCCTCCTGTTGCTGGGCATCGAGCACGACTATTTTCAGAATGTGGAAACGATTCTGGTTTTTCCGAGGCAGTTCACGCCGCATGAGATGATTGATGTCGATGAATCGGGGGTGATGCACGAGTCCTCCGGAACCGCGCTCGGGTTGGCTTATGAGGGTGGGCCGGTGATCCTGTCCTGGGCGGATTCCAAGGCGGGCGGGCGCAATTCACAGGACGGCCTCAACGTGGTTCTGCATGAGTTTGCCCACAAGCTCGACCTGCGAGACGGCGTGGTGAACGGGACGCCGCCCTTGAAGAGTCGGCGCGACCATGCCCGTTGGGCCGAAGTGATGCGGCGCGAATACGAGGCGTTGGTTGAGGCGTCCCGGAAGCGGAAAGCGACCTTGCTGGACGATTATGGAGCCACCGATCCGGGCGAGTTCTTTGCGGTGGCGGTGGAATGCTTTTTCGAGAAACCGCTTCAGTTGCGCAAGAAGCACGCGGATTTGTACGGGGCCTTGAGCGACTATTTCGGCCAGGATCCGGCGGCGCGGTTCGATTGAGGGTTGATTGCGGTTGTGTCCCGTCTTCGGGATCAGTTGCCGCTGTTCGAGGACCCAGAATCGCGACAAGTCGCCTGTTGACGCCGCCTGCGAGGGGCGTTGTTGCGGCTGGTTTTCGACACAGTCTCGTCCCTCCGAGCCGCGTTCGGCGCTCCGTCATTCGTCCGCAACCTGCTGCGACTGGCCTCTTTTTTGCTGGTTGCGTTTTAGATCAATCCCATAATGAACACTCATTTCGAAGGATTCAAATGACGGAAGCCGAAACCACCACTGACTCGAGCGCGAACCCGGACGAGTCCCCGGTTTCAGGGGGGCGTCCGCTCACGCGCATCACGCCGGAGCATTTCCGCATCCTGGTCGCGGACGACGACGGGATGAACTGCGATATCCTGGCCGAGCGGTTGGGGCTGGAGGGCTACCAGGTCCAGACGGTCGGGGATGGCCGCGAGGCCTTGAAGCGTTTGCGGGAAGAGAAGTTCGACCTCGTGCTGCTCGACATGGTGATGCCCGAGATTGAAGGCGACGAAGTGTTGAAGGCGATGAAGGGGGATCCGGACCTGCGCGAGGTTCCGGTCATCATGATCTCCGGGCTGGATGAACTGGACACCGTGGCCCGCTGCATCGAGTTGGGCGCCGACGACTACCTGCCCAAGCCCTACAAGCCTGTCCTGTTGCGCGCCCGCATCACCGCCTGCCTGGAGAAGAAGCAACTGCACGAGCAGGAGCAGGAGACTTACGCCGCGCTCAAGGAAAGTCAGGCGCACCTGGCGGCGGAGTTGGCCGAAGCGGCGGATTACGTCATCTCACTCCTGCCCGCTCCCCTGAGCGGCGAGGTCAGCACGGAATGGAAGTTCATTCCGTCCACGCAGTTGGGAGGCGATTCCTTCGGATATCACTGGTTGGATGACGACAATCTCGCGATGTACCTGCTGGACGTCTGCGGTCACGGGGTCGGAGCGGCGCTGCTCTCGATTTCGGCGATCAACGTCATGCGCGCGCATTCGTTGCCGGACACGGATTTCAAGAATCCGAGCAATGTCCTGGAGGCGCTCAACGAAACCTTTCAGATGGAGCGGCACAACAACATGTATTTCACCATCTGGTATGGGGTTTACAATAAGAAGGATCACACCATCACGCACTCCTGCGGGGGGCACCCGCCGGCGGTGCTGTTGACCGGTGAGGACCGGGCCTCGGCGCAACCGGTCGAGCTCAAGGTTCCGGGACTGGTGATCGGCACCATGCCCGACATGCCCTACCACAACGCCACGCAGAAACTGGGAAAATACAACGAGTTGTTCCTCTTCAGCGACGGCGTCTACGAGGTCGACCTGCCCGGTGGCGGCATGTGGGAATTCAAGGATTTCGTCAAGCTGGTCGCCCAGCCGCCGCCCGCGGGCAAGAATGAGATCGAGGTCGTGGCGGACCAGGTCACCGAGTGGGTTGGCGGCGGCGCCTTCGAGGACGATTTCTCCATGGTGAAATTTGTCTTCCCGGAGCGGTAGCAGATCCTGTTGCCAATCGAAACGAATTCTTGAACTCGCGGTCGAGCTGAGGCACATTCCGGGAGTTCGTGCGCGGTTAGCTCAGTGGTAGAGCATCACGTTCACACCGTGGGGGTCATTGGTTCAAATCCAATACCGCGCACCATTTTCTTCTCTCTTACTCCCTTGCCACGAATTTCGAATTCCCCTACAGCTAGCCGCTTCAACATCGAATCAACCAATTTAGACCAAGGCAATCATGGCAGGAATTCTGGAAGGCAAGACGGGCGTCGTTTTCGGCGTGGCGAACAAACGGTCCATCGCGTGGGCGATCGCGCAGGCTTGGCACGAGGCGGGCGCGAAGCTCGCGTTCACCTACCAGGGTGAGCGTCTGAAGGACAAGGTGGGGCCCCTGGTCGAGGCTTTCGGCGAGGATACGCTCCTGCTCCCCTGTGACGTCACCAAGGACGAGGATATCGACGCCGTGTTCAGCGCCGTGGGCGAGAAGTTCGGCAAGTTGGACCTGATGCTGCATTCGGTCGCCTTTGCGCCGAAAGAGGCGTTGGAGGGAGAGTTTGTCAACACCAGCCGTGAGGCGTTCGCCACGGCGCATGATGTCAGCGCGTATTCGTTGGTGGCGCTGTCACGCGCGGCGGCTCCGTTGATGACGGATGGCGGCAGCATCGTGGCCATGAGCTACTACGGCGCGGAGAAGGTGATTCCCCACTACAACGTCATGGGCGTCGCCAAGGCCGCGCTCGAGGCTTCGACCCGATACCTGGCCTACGATCTGGGGCCGAAGAAGATCCGGGTGAACTGCATCAGCGCCGGTCCGATGAACACCCTGGCTGCTCGGGGCATCTCGGGATTCTCCTCCATGCTCAAGCACTACGAGGCCAATGCGCCGCTGAAGCGCAATGTCGAGCCGGCGGAATTGGGCGCGACGGGAACCTTTCTCGCCAGCGAGGGCGCCGCGGCCATCACCGGTCAGGTCATCTACGTCGACAGCGGCTACCAGGTGATGGGCATGTGCGAGTAAGATCTTCGCGCCTCAAAATTCCAATCGGATTGCGGCGTCGTTTTCGGCGTGCGCCCGAAGGCGCTTGCGGATTTGCCAGGTGTCCGTTTCGGGCTCCCCGACCCGGATATCGTAGTGTCCCTTGGCAAAGGTCCACGGCCGGAATTCGGTTCCATTGATCCGCAAGGTGTAGACGGTTTCGCCGGAGTCCGAATCGGTGAGCTGGACCACCGGATCCTGCATGCCGGAGACCTTGATGGTCGGCAACCAGGCTTCCGGTTTCCGGCCATAGTTGTCCGTCTGTCTGATGGTCTTGGGCCAGCCGTCGTATTGGACAGCGGTCTTCTTGTTCGCCGGGTCGCTGAAGCGCGGCCAGTTCTCCATGGTGATGGTGCGGTCGCGTTTGTTCAGTTTCACGATGCCGTAGCCTGGCATGCGGTCGTGCAGGGATTTGGGCTCGTGGCCCATGTCCTTGCCGGGGTTGGTGGCGGCGTAGACGGTGACGTGGTTGCCGAAGCCGTCGTGAAAACGGCCGGTGTAATCCGGCATGTCCGCGGGCCAGGCATCGTCCTTCACCGCGCGGCCGTTCGGTGGATTCCAGGCGCGCGGATAGAAGTTGGCGATGGAGGGCACGCAGAAGGACCAGCCCGCGTCGTCGAATCCGTCGATGCCATGGTGGACGATGGTCGAAAGATGCTGGTCGCCGCCGAGCATGAAGGCGAAGCCGCGGCGCATCTCGTGCAGGGCCCGGGCGCGTCCGGATTGGGGCCAACCGTTGGAATCGTAGTCGGCGACAAGGTAGCTGAGCTTGCCGCCATGGTGGGTGGCCAGATTGCCGAAGATGGTTTGGGAAACGACCATCTTCATGTCCGCGCCCGTCCAATCGGCCGCCCATTCGCGCAGGAACCGCTCCTGCCTCTGGCCCAGCAGTTGCGCGCCGGGCACATCGGCGGTTTTGGGATTGAAGTTGGGGTCGTTCACGTGGTCGGCGCGACCGGTGTCGGTGGGCGGGACAACGCCATTGGGCCCCCATTTGAATTTGCGGTCCTCGATGATGGCGACGCTGACGCGGCCGATGTTCAGGGGCGCGTAGTAAACGCCGATGCCCTGATCGACGGGGGTGGGGTCATAGGGATCGGGCAGGTGGCTGGTCTGGGTGCGCTCCACCATCTTGACGAAGGCCGCGCTTTCAACATAGCCCCCCTTGTCGTCCTTATCCGTTCTGCGGCCGCCGCGGCCCCAGACGTTGCCCTGGTAGACGTCGTGGTCGTCCGGAATGGTGATGGTGGGAATGTCCCTGGTGAGGTCCCGGTAGGCCCAGCTGAACAGATGCCACTTGTAGAGGTAGTCGAGCATGGTTGTTTCACCCCGGCCGCGAATGGCGGCGGTCGGGCTGGCTCCCTCGTAGACCTGGTCGCCGGAGAAGAACAGGAGGTCGGGTTTGTGCTTGGCGACGTTGGACGTGATGTCGGTGTGGGGGAACCACAGCCCGTTGCGCGTCCACTCGTAGCGTCCGCGATCGACGCTGCCTCGGGTATTGTGATTGCCGGTGAATCCGGCGACGACGATGACCGGCTTCTCCACGGGGTCCTTGCGGATGGTTCCTTCCCAGGTGAAATCCCGAAGGTCGCTGTCCTGCGTGCGCCACTGGTAGAGCACGCGGTAGCGGGTGTCCCGGGCGGCGTCCCAATCGGGAATCCGGAAGGGGGCGGTCCAACCGGGGGCGATGATGCCGGTCGTCGCGATCGTTCGCCAGGCCCGGCCATCCAGGGTTTGGAGTCGCACGGTGCGATTGTCCCAGTTCCCCACCGGCATCATTTGGGCCGTCAATTTGAGGACGTTGTTGTGAACGGTGTATTGCGTTCCGAGGATGGGGCCGGCGGCGTGTTCAGGCGTCTCGATGATGCCGGGGCCATCGACCCGCCAGTTGCGGAAAGAGAAACGGCCTGAGCTGGCTCCGGGATGGGAGACCAGAGCCAGATTGTCGGCCAGTCGGTCGGCGGGCGCTTCGCGCCATTCCACCTGGCTGATGCGTTCACCGGTTGCCATGTCGATGGCGGCGAGAGTGAGCAGATGCGTGGAGGCAGTCCGGTTCACCGACAGGTGGAGCACAATGCGCCCGAAAGGGTTTCGGTTTGCGACGCCCGGCAGTCCCGGCGAAACGGGGGCGGCCCTGCCTTCGGCGGTGTCGAAGACATCCAGGTCCGCCACCGTGGTGGACGGGCGACCCGCGTGCGCCGACAAGGCGACCAGGCGGATGTATCGGGCGGCGACACGATTGAAGACCAGATGTTGCGGTTGCGTGGAATCCGGCAGGTTGCCGTGGGATACCGGGGCTCCCCAGTTGTTGGGGTCCTCGCTGGCGTAGATTTCAAAGTCCTTGATGCGGCCCGCGACGTTGTCCTGTCGCGGGGTGTAGCGCACGCTGTTGACGGATCGGACCTCGCCCAGGTCGATCTGGATCTCATGGGGGTGGGTCGGTTTCTTCTGCTTCCATGCCGTGTGCCAGATGGTGGCGGGATCGCCGTCGATGGCGTTGGAAGCGGGAGAACCCGCCTCCTCTGAATCCACGTGCATGATCTTCCAATTGCGGTTTCTTCGCGGGCGTTCCGCTGCGGCATTGGCCGTCGGGTCGGCGCCCTTGAAGGGGCCGACCTCCAGGTCGTGGAAGAACACCATGCCGGAGGCGTCGACCCCGGCGAAGATGCCGGCGCCCTTGCCCCAACTATGGTGCACCAGGGCGGCCGCCCTGGGGTCCACGTTGCCGCCCGCTCCGATCAGGAAGCCGGCGGCGGCCTGGCGGGAATACGGGGAGCCTTGATTCAAGCCGCCGATCTCCACCCGCAGGTTCCACTTGCCACCGCGGGGATCGGGCCGGTGGGTCAGGAGGTGCACGGTGCGCATGGGTTTGCCGGGGCGACCCTCCAGGCATTCCAAGCGGCCGTCGACGACCCGCCAATCTTGCAGCCGGTTGGCCCAGAGTCCCGGACCGACCCAGATGCGCTCGCCCCGGGGCGGCCAATCGCTCTGGAATTCCGCGCTGCCTGCGGGAGCGGCGGCGCCGGCGAGGAGGGCGGCGGTCAACAGTGAAAGCGGGGTGAGGAAGCGGCGCCTTTTCATGCGAGAATGATCCATTGAACGATAACGGATTTTGAAGTTGCGGCAGGCAGACTGTCACGCTGCTTCGGGACAGGCAATGGTGTTTTGGAATGCCTTCGCGCGCGGTTCCGAGGCTGGCGCGCGGTT
>CAZFLK010000001.1:0-31915 GCA_964519245.1 uncultured Verrucomicrobiota bacterium | reverse complement strand
GCGCGCGGTTCCGAGGCTGGCGCGCGGTTTGGCCTTCTGCCACGATGCTCCCATGACGCGCTTGATTCCCGTTTGGTTGGCCGTGTACGCGGTTTCCCTGTCACTGACCGCCGATCCAGTTGCTGCGCCAGTCAATATCGACTCCCGCCTGGAGCTTTTTGTCGACGATTTCCTGATCGAACGGATGGATGGGGTGGCGCGCAAGCTGCATGAACCCATCCGGCAACCCCGGCCCAAGGCGCCGCTGCCGGATCGGTTCTACTGCACGATCTTGAAGGATGGGGACACGTTTCGCGCCTATTGGCGGGACAAGGATCCGGACTATCCGGGAGCAAAGAAATACTTTGCCGAGCATTCGGAGCAAGTGGCGAAGTACGTGGAGGCGACGGGAATGAAAGCCGACCGGATCCGGGCGGGGGATTACTTTGCCGGTCATCCCGGGACGGTGGTGCGCTACGCGGAGAGCAGCGATGGGCACGATTGGACCTTTCCCCAACTGGGACTCGTGGAGGTCGCGGGGACAAAGGAGAACAATGTCATCCTGAAAGACATGCCGCCGCTGCTTTCAAATTTCTGCCCGTTCATCGACACGAATCCGGCCACGCCCGCGAGCGAGCGCTACAAGGCCTTGGGCGGTCATCCGGGCTACTATGAGAAGCGGGGCGCTCCGGGCAGCGGTTTGCACGCGTTTGTTTCGCCGGACGGTTTCCGGTGGAAGATGATCGGCGAGGTGATTCCCTATCCCCGCGATACAACCCATGCCTTCGATTCCCAGAATGTTTCCTTCTGGTCCGAGGCCGAGGGGCAATACGTCTGCTACTTCCGCACCTACAAGACGCCGTGGGGATCGCTGCCTTCGATCACGCGCACGACCTCGCCCGACTTTCGCGACTGGACGAAGCCGGATTTCGTTCCGCCCAATCGCGAAGGCGAACGGCTCTACACCAGCCAGACGCATCCCTACTTCCGCGCGCCGCACATCTACATCGCGCTGCCCACGCGCTACTTCAAGAAACGATCCGACATCACGGACATTGCCTTCATGACCACCCGCGCGGGATCGACCCATTACGATCGCCCCTTCCCCGGCGCCTTCATCCGGCCGGGATTGGCGTCCAAGCATTGGAGAAACCGTTCGAACTATCTTGCGCTCAATGTCCATCCCACCGGTCCGCACGAGATGTCCATGTGGCACAAGAATGGCTACCGCTACACCGTGCGCACGGATGGCTTCATCTCCGTCAACGCCGATGTCGAGGCGGGCGAACTGGTCACCAGGCCGCTGCACTTCGAAGGAAAGCAACTGCAACTCAACCTCAGCACGGCGGCCGGAGGCTTGGTGAAGGTGGAGATCCAGGACGAGCAGGGACGGCCGATCGAAGGTTTTGCCGCGACTGACTGCGACCCGATCTACACCGATGCCATCAAGCACGTCGTGACTTGGAGGAAATCCGGGGACGTCAGCCGTTTGGCGAGTCGGGCGATTCGCCTGCGCTTTGTGATGCGGGAGGCGGATCTCTATTCGTTGCGGTTTGCGCGCTAAGGAGCGGGGCGCGACCTTGCTGGAACGACTGAATCGTCAGGCCATGCGGCGTCCGGCTGGAATGTGTCTTGGGATATCCATTGCGCGCGTCGTCCAAGATTTGAAGAATCCCGTTCTCAATTCGACGCTGCAAAATTGCGGCAATCTGGTAGAGATGATGCGTTCGATGACGAGATCCAAGTCCAGATTCCGTTTCCGAAGGCCGGGGTGGCTCGTCCTTTTGGTTGCGACTGTCTTCGCCCCAGCATTGGGTGCGGCGGAGTTTGCGACGGCTGCGCGGCCCATCCTCGCCAAGTATTGTTTCGATTGCCACGGACCGGACAAACAGAAGGGCGGCCTGCGGATGGATCAGCTCGATCCGGACATGGTCGAAGGGCGGGACGCGGAGACCTGGCACGACGCCTTGAATCAGCTGAACCTCGGCGAAATGCCGCCCGCGAAGGCGGACCAGCCGAGCCGCGCCGAGCGAAAAGGCCTCGCCGATTGGATGACGGGGGAGTTGAAGCGCGCCGCCGAGGCCAAACGTTTTGCGGATGGTCGGGTTTTGACGCGGCGGCTTACCCGCTACGAGTACCGGAACACCCTGCGCGATCTGCTGGGCGTCGATCGCGACTTTTCCAAGGAGTTGCCCCCGGAGCCGATGTCGCCGGACGGCTTCCTGAACAACGGCGCGACGCTGGAGATGTCCCCCATGCAGATCGAAACCTACCTCGCCGCGGCGCGTCGGGCGCTGGAGATTGCGATTGTCGAGGGCGATCAGCCGAAGGTTCATCGATACGTGAGGACGAACACGGTCACTGCGAAGCTGCCGACCAGGAAGGTCGCCGGCCACCTCCCGGTGAATCCGGAGTTTGCGTTGGATGTGAAGGAGTATCCGCGGCGCGGGCCGTTCCGGATGAAGCTGACGGCGCGGGCGGCGATCCCGGCCGGCGCGGGCTTCCCACGGATTCGCATTTCGTTGGGGCATGTTCCGGGCATTGTTCATGTGCCGCATCGGGTGATTGGCGAAGTGGAGTTGACCTCGGAGGAGCCGCGCACGTTTGAGTTCGCCGGTTGGATGGAGGATTACCCGCAGGCGGGCGACGTGCCCTTTGGCAACACCGGCATCACCGGCATGATTCTCTTCCTCGATTACCTCGACGCCGATGGGAAGGAGTTGCGCTATCCCGACCGCAAGTATGTCCGGCCGCCGGCCAAGCCGAAGAAGGGAAAAAAGCCGAAGCCCCGCCCCGACCCGCCGACCTTTGGATCACGGCTGGAGGTCAAGGTGGATTCGTTGGAGTTCGAGACGCCGTATCACGCGCAATGGCCGCCAGTGAGTCATCGCCGTCTGGTTGGCGAAATCAGCAAGGACGTTCCCGAAGGCGAACGCGCGCGCTTGGCGTTGAAGCGCTTTCTGGCGCGGGCTTTTCGTCGTTCGGTGAAGGGTCGGGAAGTGAAGCCTTTTCAAGCCATTTTTGCCAGCATGCGGAAGGCGGGGCATTCCTTTGAGGCAGCGCTGCGTGAGGCCTGCGCCGCCGCGTTGGTGTCGCCGCACTTTCTTTACCGGGTCGAAACCCGGAAGCCCGGCTCGAATGACCCGCAGCCGCTGACGGATCACGAATTGGCCTCTCGGTTGTCCTATTTCCTCTGGAGTTCGATGCCCGACGAACGGTTGTCAAGGCTGGCCTCGCAGCGGCGGTTGAAGGAAGGGAAGACGCTGGCGGATGAGGTGGCGCGCCTGTTGGAGAGCTCACGTTCGGACGAGTTTGTGCGAAACTTCACGGATCAATGGTTCGATCTTGGCGCGTTGGATCGGGTCGCGGTGAATCCGGAGTTCTATCCGTCCTTCGACAACGACCTGAAGGAGTCGATGCGGCGGGAAACAATCGGGTTCTTTGGTCAGTTGTTGCGCCGGGACTTGAGTTGTCTCGACGTGTTGGACAGCGACTGGTCGCTGCTCAATCGCGACCTTGCGCGGCATTACGGGCTCCAGCCATTGCCGCGTTCGAATCAGTTTGTCCGCGCGCCGCTGCCCGCGGACAGTCGGCGCGGTGGCGTCCTGGGGCAGGCCTCGTTCCTGCTCAGCCAATCCGGCGGCGAGTTTGCGCACCCGATCAAGCGAGCGGTATGGATTCTCGATCGGCTGTTGGATTCGCCGCCTCCGCCCCCGCCTCCGGACGTGCCGGAACTCGACAGCGAGAGCCCGGATCTGGCCGGTCTTACGGTGAAGCAACAGCTTGCGCTTCATCGCGAGCGTGAGGCCTGCGCGAATTGCCATCGCGGCATTGATCCCTGGGGCCTGCCGTTGCAGCGCTACAATGCGATCGGTCAATGGGGTGAGCGGGCTCCCGTTCGAATCGGAAAAAAGCAGGTCAAGCCCGCCAAGCCGGCGCCGGTGGACTCGGCCACGACGCTGCCCGACGGTTCGAAGATCGCTGACGCCGCGGCGTTGAAACGCTATTTGAAAACCGAGAGACAGGAACAGTTCGCCCGCGCAGTGGTCAAGCGGATGCTGGCCTATGCCCTGGGCCGCTCGCTCGATTTCGGCGACCGGGAAACCGTCGAACAACTCACCCATGAATTCATTGAAGCCGACTTCCGATTGCGTAAACTGATCCTCGCGCTTGTAAAGACCGAAGCGTTTCAAACGAAGTAACGATGAACTTTCGTGGAATCGATAGAAGAACCGCGCTCAAGGGGGCGGGTGTCACGCTGGCGCTGCCCTGGCTGGAAGCCATGTCTCACGGCGCGCCAAGGAAGCCTTCAGCACGGCCTGCGCGCCGGTTGTGCTCCGTCATGTTTCCCTACGGCATTGCCGTGCCGAAGGACGATCATCCCGAGCGCGACTGGGGTTGGTTTCCGCGCGGCGAAGGCCGCGACTACCAGCTGACCAATGTGCTCAAACCGTTGGAGTCCCTGATGGAGGATGTCTCCATCTTTGGCGGATTGTCCCATCCGGACTGTCGCGCGATGAACGGCCATGACACGGGCGACACCTTCTTGACCGGCAGCCGCCTGACCGATGGCGTCTACCAGAACACCGTTTCCCTGGACCAGGTTGCCGCAGAGCATTTGGGGCATCTGACCCGGCATCCTTCCCTGACGCTTTCCACGGATGGCGGCGTCGGCCCGCGGACCCGCTCGACCACGCTTTCCTATTCAACCAAGGGGCAGCCGATTCCCGCCCTGGCCGATCCGAAGCAGATCTTCAATCGTCTTTTTGGCCAGGACGACGCCAGTCGCAGCGACCGGGCGCGACTGGAAGGCACAGGCAGCATTCTGGATCTGGTGTTGGATCAGTCCAAGGATCTGCGCCGCAGTCTGGGGTCAGCCGACCGGCTCAAATTGGACGAGTATGAAACGTCGGTTCGCGACGTGGAGCTCCGGGTGGCGCGTTCCCGCGCTTGGTTGGAGGTTCCCCTGCCGGAGGTGGATGCCGGCTCCGTCGCGCTCGACGCGGATCCGGAAGGAGCGAAGGACTACATCGCGGCGATCTATGATCTGATGTTCCTGGCATTCCAGACGGACCTGACGCGGATTGCGACCTATCAGATCGGCAGCTACGGACCGACGGTTGCGCGCACCTTTCCGGCCGCCATCGGCTTGGAGCCGAACTGGCACAGCCTCGCGCACAAGGCGAACAAGAAGGGGCAAGCCACCGTGCTGGGCAAGTTCGATCAGTTCCTGGCGCAGAATCTGGCCCGCTTCGTGCAACGGCTGAAGGACACGCCGGACGGCGATTCGGGTCACAGTTTCCTCGACACCACCCTGGTGCTCTATGGCAGCACGAACAGCCGGACACATGTGAATCGCAACTATCCGCTGCTGCTCGCTGGCGGCGGCGGTCTCGGACTCAAGCGCAATCAGTACCTGCGCTTCAGTGAGAACGTCCCGATGAGCAATCTCTTCGTCACCATGCTTCAGGCCCTGGGCGTCGAGACCGATCGTTTCGGGGACAGCACGGGCGCTCTCACCGGCTTGACGTGATGGGGCGAGCCAGCGCCGCCGAAGCGTGAGTAAGATTTGGAGAACCGTATGAGGGCGATGCCATTGCTGGTCTTGGGAATGCTTGCCTTCCACCGCATTGGCGTGGGCGTCCCGGGAGCGGAGGCGGCGGGCGTGGCGGGAGATTCCATCATCCTGAAGTCGGTCAAGGGAACGGAGGGGGTTTCCGCCAGGATGACAACCTTGCGAATCCAGTCGGATGGAAGCGCGGGTGTGGCAGGCGATTTCACCGCGTCTGGTTCGGTTGCGAACCCGCGCGCGCGCGGTTCCGTTCTGGGGTTCCACTTGGACGCGATCTCCGTCGCGAGCGCGGATGCCGCAGCCGACTTCGGAGCCAAGTCAGTGGATGGCGATATTGATCGCGACAACTCGGGCAGGCTTGGCGTTCGGGGAGGGACGAACGGCATCAATGAGCGGGAAGGGTTTGTTCTGGGATTGGATGCGACGGGCCTCGATCCCGGGTTGGGTTGGCAATTGACGGGGATTCAGTTTGCCTATGTTGGCGATGGGGAATCCTATCACATCGTCAACCGGCGTGATGCAGGCCGGCGGCAGCGGGGCGATACGGACGGCATGATTGATGTGTCCGCGCTGGGGCTGTTTGTTCGCGGGGGGGAGGTTGAGCAGGCGTTGGCCGCGGTCTTTGCCGGAATCGATGCGGATCCGGGGAGTTCCGGGTTTCGGATTGTGGCTTTCAGGCTCGCGGTCCTGGCCGAACCCGTCGCCTTGATTCAGACCGCCAAGAGTCTGCCGAGAATGTATTTTGCCGATCACGTCAGCGGCAGGCCTCTCACGAAGGATCCGGCCGTGGTGCGCTTTCGGGACCGTTACTGGCTCTACTATTCCGTGCCTCCGTACAAGGGGAAGCCGACGCGGGGATGGACGATTGGCGTGGCGACGAGCGACAACCTGGTGGATTGGACGAAGGCGGGGGAACTGCGCAACACCGGCAAGGCGGAAGAGAAGGGGTTCACGGCGCCGGGCGCCATCGTGCTCGAGGGTCGGGTGCACCTGTTCTACCAGACCTACGGAAACCGGGAGAAGGACGCCATCTGTCATGCCTGGTCGTCGGATGGCTTGACCTTTACCCGCAACCCGACCAACCCCGTTTTTCGGCCCGTCGGCGACTGGAACTGTGGGCGAGCCATCGATGCCGACGTCGTTGTGCATGGCGACAAGTTGCTGCTTTACTGGGCGACTCGCGATCCGCAGATGAAGATACAGATGCAGGGCGTTGCCGCTGCGTCGTTGGGCGGCGGATTTGGCCGGGGGCAGTGGACCCAGTTGAACCCGGATGGTCCTATCCTCGCGCCGGGCGCTCCGACTGAGTTGGATGCGGCGGATCTGGATCTGGGATGGGAAACCAGATGCATTGAAGCGGCCGCCATGGCGCGGCGCGACGGCCGCCTCTACATGTTCTATGCCGGCGGCTACAACAATGATCCCCAGCAGATCGGCGTTGCGGTGAGCGATGACGGCGTCCGCTTCAAGCGCCTGTCGGATACTCCGTTGCTTCCGAACGGGGCGCCCGGGAGTTGGAACTCCAGCGAGTCCGGCCATCCCTTTCTCTTCCAGGATGACGATGGACAGGATTACCTCTTCTACCAGGGCAACGACAGCCACGGCCGGACGTGGCATCTCTCCGTTGTGCCCGTCGATTGGGAAAACGGCCGCCCGGTTCTCACGCCCGGGAAACTGCCGGCCAGGCGGATTCCCGCGCGGCAATGATCGAAGTGGCGGGGGTTACCCGATGATGCCGTTCAGGGTCGCGCTTGGGCGCATGGCGGTTGCGGCCTTGGTGGTGTCGGGCTGGTAGTAGCCGCCAAGGTCAACCGCCGATCCCTGAACGCCGATCAGTTCGTCCACGATCGTCTGCTCATTCGCGGCGAGTTGTTCGGCGATGGGCGTGAAGTGGGCTTTCAGTTCGGCGTCTTCTTCCTGGGCGGCCAAGGCTTCGGCCCAATAGAGCGCGATGTAGAAATGACTGCCGCGGTTGTCGATGCCGCCGAGTCGGCGGGTGGGGGACTTGTTCTCGGTCAGGAGTTTCTCGGTGGCCTTGTCCAAGGCGTCGCCCAGGACCTTGGCCTTGGGATTGTCGAAGGCGTCGCCGAGGTGCTCCAGTGAAACGGCCAGCGCCAGGAACTCACCAAGGGAATCCCAGCGCAGGTAGTTCTCCGCCTGGAACTGTTGGACGTGCTTGGGAGCCGAACCGCCGGCGCCGGTTTCGAAGAGGCCGCCGCCGTTCATCAGTGGAACGATGGACAACATCTTGGCGCTGGTGCCGACTTCAAGAATCGGGAAGAGGTCGGTGAGATAGTCGCGCAGCACATTGCCGGTGACGGAAATGGTGTTCTCGCCCTTGGCGATGCGCTCCAGTGAAACCCGGGTCGCCTCCAGCGGCGAAAGAACACGGATGTCCAATCCCTCGGTGTCGTGTTCTTTCAGATACTCGTTCACCTTGGCGATGAGTTGCGCGTCGTGGGCCCGGGACTCATCAAGCCAGAAGATGGTGGGCCAGCCGGTGGCGCGGGCCCGGTTCACGGCAAGCTTCACCCAGTCGCGGATCGGGGCGTCCTTGGTTTGGCAGGCGCGCCAGATGTCGCCTTCTTCAACGGCGTGCTCGAGCAAGGTGTTGCCCTCCGCGTCGGTGACCCGGACGGTTCCTTTCGCTGGAATCTGGAAGGTCTTGTCGTGCGAGCCGTACTCTTCGGCCTTCTGGGCCATGAGCCCGACGTTGGGCACGGTTCCCATGGTGGTGGGATCGAAGGCGCCGTTCTCGCGGCAGAAGTCAATCGTGGCCTGGTAGACCGAGGCGTAGGAGCTGTCCGGAATCACGGCGAGCGTGTCCTGCTGTTCGCCTTTGGCGTTCCACATCTGGCCGGAGGTCCGGATCATGGCCGGCATCGAGGCGTCGATGATGACGTCGCTCGGCACATGCAGATTGGTGATGCCCTTGTCGGAGTTCACCATGGCCAGGTCCGGCCCTTCGGTGAAGGCGGCGTCGATGTCGGCCTGGATCTCCGCCTGCTTGTCGGCGGGCAGTTCGTCCAGTCGCGCGACCAGATCGCCGAAGCCGTTGTTGAAGTTGACGCCGATTTCTTCAAATGTCGCGCCGTGTTTGGCGATCAGATCCTTGAAGAACACCTCGACACAAACGCCGAAAATGATGGGGTCGCTGACCTTCATCATGGTCGCCTTCATGTGCAGTGAGAAGAGAACGCCTTCGCTCTTCGCCCGGGCGATCTGTTCTTCGAGAAAGGCGATCAGGGAGCTCTTGCTCAACTTCGTGCCGTCGAAGACTTCGCCGGCGAGCAGGGGCGTGGCTTCCTTGAGCGTCGTGGCGGCGCCGTCCTCGGCGATGAACTCGATCTTCGCGGTCGTGGCTTCGGCGACGGTCACCGATTGCTCGTTCGACCGGAAGTCGTCCTTGCCCATGGTGGCGACGTTGGTCTTGGACTCCTTGGACCAGGCGCCCATGGAGTGCGGGTTGGCCCTGGCGTAGGCTTTGACGGCCTGAGGCGCGCGGCGGTCCGAGTTGCCCTCGCGCAGCACGGGATTCACCGCGCTGCCCTTGATCTTGTCGTAACGCGCCTTGACCTCCTTCTCTTCCTCGTCCTGCGGTTCATCCGGATAGTCGGGCAAGTGATAGCCCTGGCTTTGCAGTTCCTCGATCGCGGCCTTGAGCTGCGGGATCGACGCGCTGATGTTGGGCAGCTTGATGATGTTCGCCTCGGGCGTCTTCGCCAACGCGCCAAGTTCCGCCAGCGCATCGCCGATCTGTTGCTCCTCGGTCAGTTTCTCCGGAAAATTGGCGATGATCCGACCTGCGAGTGAAATGTCGCGCGTCTCCACGGCGACGCCGGTGGGTTTGGTGAACACCCGGACAATGGGCAGGAAGGAATGCGTCGCGAGGGCGGGGGCCTCGTCGGTCTTCGTGTAGATGATGGTCGGATCAGACATGGCTTTGGACTGGTTCCAAGATTCGCAGGAACGAGAGTCGAAAGCGCTACACTGTCTGCGTTCAGGTGGCAAGCGGGATTCGTGCCCTTATCCCAATATCCCGTCCATCACATGCCCGTGCACGTCGGTGAGGCGGCGATCGATGGAGTTTTGCCGGACGGTGAGGCGTTCGTGGTCGATCCCCAGCAGATGCAGCGCGGTGGCGTTGATGTCGTGAACCTGGGTGAAGTCGCTGCGGTCGGCGGGTTTGAATCCCCATTCGTCGCTTTCGCCTTGGGTGACCCCGCCTTTGATACCGCCGCCGCAGAGCCAGTTGGTGAAGACGAAGGGGTTGTGGTCGCGGCCGGAACCGCGTTGGGCGCAGGGCATGCGGCCGAACTCCGTGGTCCAGATGATCAGCGTTTCATCCAGCATGCCGCGCTGCTTGAGATCCTTGATCAGGGCTGAGGCGCCGACCGCCATGCCGTGGGCCAGCGGGCCGTGGTCGCGTTTGACGTCCTCGTGGCTGTCCCAGTTGCGGCGGGGGAAGCCATTCTCATTGCCGCTCCAGATCTGGATGAAGCGGACGCCGCGCTCGAGCAGTCGCCGCGCGACGAGGCACTTGCGGCCGAAGAACTCCGCCTCGGCCTTGGGGTTGATCTTCGAGTCGTCGACGCCGGGACCCTCCGGGGCGAGGCCGTAGAGATCTTTGATGTGCTTTGGTTCCCGGGCGACATCCAGGGCCTCGGTGGCGCTGAGTTGCATGCGCGCGGCGAGTTCGTAGCTGTGGATGCGGGCTCGGAGCCGGTCGTCGCCGGAGCGCGTTTGGGCGTGCCTGGCGTTCAGCTTGCGCATCAGGGCGTGCGCGTCGCGATCCGCCGACCGGGTGATGAATGTGTCCTCGGCGCGGGGGAAGAGGTCGTTGATGGGCGTCTTGTCGCCGGGGCGAATGACAGTGCCCTGGTTCTCTGCGGGCAGAAACATGGAGGACCAATTCTTGACGCCGTTGGAGGCAAGTCCGCGATGGTCGGGCAGGACGACAAAAGCGGGCAGGTTGTCGTTGGCGGAACCCAGCGCATAGCTGACCCAGGAGCCGGCGCTGGGGAAACCCGGCCGGTTGAAACCCGTGGTCTGCAGCAGTGTGCCCTGGCTGTGCACCCCGGTCTGGCCGACGACATTGTGCACAAAGGCCAATTCGTCGGCGACGTCGCCGAGCGGCGCGACAATCTCGCTCAAAGGCTTGCCGCATTGGCCGCGCGGCTTGAACTCCCAGTAAGACTTCGCGCTGGCTCCGGGGGAACTTTGGAACAGTTCCACCTCCTCGCCGGGGTCCCACTGCTTGCCGTGCTCCTTCTCGAGTTGCGGCTTGTAGTCAAACAGGTCCACGTGGCTCGCCGCGCCGGCCATGAACAACTGGACGACCCGCTTGGCTTTGGGCGGATGGTGCAAGGCGCGCAGGACGCCGTCGCGGGCAAGAATGTCGGTCAAAGCCATCCCTGCAAAGCTGCCGGCGACGGTCGAGAGGAAATGGCGTCGGTTTTGGTTCATTCAGTCCCCAGACTAGGTGAGTCGGGCGCTGGGGGCAATCGGTTTTTGGCGTCAGGGTCCATGGAATGCCCAAGGTGGAAGCAATCCCATGTTGGGCGTGATCCGCCCGTGAAGCGCTCCGGGATTCCAATTTGCCGCTTGAATTCAAGGGATGAATGCAAAGAATCGCAGTATCCGGATCCGCTTCGAAATCATGAAGACATCAGTCGTCCTTGCCGCCGTTTCCCTTGTCGCCGCCGCCTCCGTTCACGCCGCTGAGATCGACGGGCCGCTTTCCCCCAGGGAGTCCCTGCAACACTTCAGGTTGGAGGAAGGCCTGCAGCTCCAATTGGTCGCGGCCGAGCCCCTGGTCGTGGACCCGGTTGCCACGGCCTTCGATGCGGATGGCCGCATGTTTGTTGCGGAGAACCGCGGTTATCCGACCGGCCCGGGCGAGGGCAGGCCGCCGGCCGGCGTCGTGGCCCTGTTGGAGGACACCGATGGCGACGGCGTCTTCGACAAGCGGACCAACTTTGCCGAGGGCCTCAGCTATCCGAATGGCCTGTTGCCTTGGCGCGGCGGGATCTTCGTCACCTGCGCGCCGGACATTTTTTATCTCAAGGACACCGATGGCGACAACAAGGCGGATGTGCGCAAGGTGGTTCTGACCGGGTTCAGCACGAAGAGCACGACCCAGCTTCGCGTCAGTCATCCCAAGCTCGGACTCGACGGCTGGGTCTGGGTGACGGCGGGATTGCAGGGCGGTGATGTCGAATCACCGCTGAACAAGCAACAGGCCAAGGTTTCCTACAACAAGAGCGACGGGCGGTTTCACCCGGACACGTTCGAATTCACGACGGTCTCCGGGCAGGGGCAGTTTGGCCTGACCTTCGACGACTACGGCAACAAGTTTGTCTGCGACAACCGGACGCCGATCGACCACACGGTCCTGCAGCCGCATCATCTGAAGCGCAACCCGCGTTACGCCTTCTCCCAGACCGTGAACACGGTGGGGACGGACGGCGCGGATGCGGTGGTCTATCCCTTGAGTCGGGATACGACGACCGCCGGTTTTCATCCGACGCTGTTGACCAAGCTGCACCTGGGCTCTTTTACCTCGGCCTGCGGGACGCTGGTGTTTCGCGGCAATCGCCTGCCCGCCACCCATTACGGGAACGTGTTCATCTGCGAACCCGCGCAGAATCTGGTGCAGCGGCGGATCATGACGCCCACGGGCGGCTCCTTCGACGCGCGCATTGCCAAGGATGGCGAGGAGTTCCTGGCTACGCCGGACACCTGGTCGCGCATCGTGTATGCGGATCATGGGCCCGAGGGCGGACTCTATCTTACGGATTTTTACCGCAAGACCCTGGACCACCCGCGCTACCTTCCCGAGCACGTTCGGGAAACCGCGGACTTCATCAGCGGCAATACGCAGGGGCGGATTTACCGGGTCGTGTCGGAGGCGGGCAGCCGTCGCAATTGGAAGAGTTACTCCCTGGCGGAAGCGGGAGCGGAACGGCTGGTGCGGGAACTCGACATCGACAATGGCTGGAGCCGCGACACCGCCCGGCGGTTGTTGCTGGAACGTCGGGATGCGGGCTCGGTGGCGCCGTTGCGCCGCCTGGCGGCGAAGGGGGAAACTTCCGGCGGCCGGGTGGCTGCCTTGTGGTTGCTGGCCAACTTTGATCAATTGGACGAGGCGATGTTGTACGCGGCAGTCTCGGACAAGGATCCGCGTGTGCGCGAGGCGGGCATGCGGTTGAGCGAGCCGCGAATCAAGGATGATCCGGCCCTTGCCGAACGGCTGATGGCCCGGGGCGCGGACGCGGATCCCAAGGTCGCTTTTCACCAGGCTCTGGCCCTGGGGGAGTTCGAGGGTCAGGCCAAGTTGGCCGTCTTGGCGGGCATCGCCTTCAACACGCCCGAGGACCAGTGGACGCGCGTCGCGGCGCTAAGCTCAATCGGCAGCCATACCAAGGCCTTCGCCATGAACCTGCTGGGGCTGCATTATCTCGGCAACGCCGCCCGGTCCCGGGACTTGTCCGCCCTGATGAATGAAACAGGGCGGATCCTGGGGGCAAGCGGCGGGCCGGAAGACGCGCAGGCGGTCTTCTCAACCGCGGTCAGGTCCGCCCAGCCTTCCGATGCGGCCTGGCAACGGTCGTTGTTGTCGGGAATCGCCGATGGTCTGCGGTCGAAACGGTCGTCGCTCCGCGCCCTGGTCAGCGGTTCCGAGGCGGGCGCCCGGATGAAAGCGGACGTGGAGCGCATCATGAGCCAGGCAGCCGCCGACGCCGGCGACACGAAGGCCTCGTCGCGGTCCCGGATTGCCGCCGTGGAGTTGCTGGCGCATTCCGATTATGCGACCTGCGGGGAGACTCTGCTGGGGCTGGTCGGATCGCGCGAAGCCATCGAGTTGCAACAGGCCGCGATCCGTTCATTGACGCGAATCGTGGATCCGAAAATCGGTCCGGCGTTGGTGGAGCCGGGCAAGTGGCGCGGCTATCCGCCGACGATCAGCCGGGCGGTGGCGGGAGCCATGTTGTCGAACAGTCGCCTGCTGCCGGATTTGCTGGAGGGAATGAGTTCGGGCGTCGTGCAGAGTTGGATGGTGGAGCCGCGTCGCCGCGCGTCGCTCCTGAAGCATCGCGACAAGCGGGTGCAGGCCATGGCGAAGAAGGTTTTTGGGGAGTTGGAATCCGGCGATCGCAAGCAGGCATACGAGGAAGCGAAGGCGGTCGCCGCCATGAAAGGCGACGGCGTCAACGGCAAGGCGGTCTACACCAGGATCTGCGCGCAGTGTCATGTCTACGAAGGCCTGGGAGCGAAGGTCGGCCCGGACCTGACGGGCATGCGCAACCAACCCGCGGAGGCCCTGCTGATGCACATCGTGATGCCGAATTACGAAGTGGTGCCTGGCTACACCAGCTACGAGATCGAGACCCGGGACGACCGCAGCCTCAGCGGCCTGCTGGCCTCCGAGTCGGACAGCAGCGTCACCATCCGGCAGGCCCAGGGCGTTGAGGAAACTGTCCTTCGCTCCAACATCCTTTCCATGCGCTCGACCAGTCTTTCGCTCATGCCCGAGCAGTTGGAGAAGACCATTTCAAAGCAGGAACTCGCGGACCTGCTCGCCTTCTTGAAGGGCCGGTAACGAATGGCGCGGGACCGAAGAGGGGCTTTCGGTTCCGGGAAGACCTGCGTCATGACTCCTTCAAGGACGCCTCCAATCCCGCTCGGAGAACTGCCCGGAGGGGTGATCGGCCGGCCCTTGCGAGCGGACGAGGCGTGGTTCGCGTAAGCCGGGAATTCGGGTCAGGCCGCGGTGATGGACTACTTCTCTTTCACGCGTTCGATCTTGGCTCCGAGTCCGCGGAGTTTGGCGTCAATTTTCTCGTAGCCGCGATCGAGGTGGTAGATGCGGTTCACCTGGGTGGTTCCCTCTGCGACGAGGCCGGCGATGACGAGGGCCGCGGAGGCGCGGAGATCGCTGGCCATGACCGGAGCCCCGCTGAGGGGGGCTCCGCCCTTGATGATCGCGCTGGGCCCTTCAATGGATATGTCCGCCCCCAGGCGGGAGAGTTCGCTGACGTGCATGAAGCGGCTCTCGAAGATCCGCTCCGTAATGATGCTGATGCCGGGCGTCAGGGTCATGAGCACGCTCATCTGCGCCTGCACGTCGGTGGGAAACCCGGCGTAGGGTTGCGTGGTCACGTCGATCGGTTTCAGCTTGCGCTTGCGGCGGACGCGGATCTCAGGACCGTTGCGTTCGAGAATGACGCCGGTTTCCTCCAGTTTGTCGACGACGGCCTGGAGATGGTCGAGGCGCGCGCCCTTGATGGTGACGTTGCCGTTGGTTGCGGCGGCCGCGATGATGAAGGTGGCGGTTTCAATCCGGTCGGGAATGACCTCGTGCTCCGCGCCGTGCAGGGATTTGACGCCGGTGATCGTGATGGTGGGGCTGCCGGCGCCCTGGATCTTGGCCCCCATGGAGATGAGGAAGTCGGCGAGATCCACGACCTCCGGTTCACAGGCGGCGCTGTGAATGATGGTGACGCCCTCGGCGAGCACGGCGGCCATCATGACATTGGCCGTGCCGAGGACGGTCGGGCCGCTGCGGCCGCCCAGGAAGATTTCATTGCCGGTCAGCTTGGCCGCCCGCGCATTCACGTAGCCGGCCTTGATCGAGATCGACGCCCCCAGACCCTTCATGCCCTTGAGGTGCAGGTCGATCGGCCGGGCTCCGATGACACAGCCGCCGGGAAGCGAGACCTTGGCCCGATGCAACCGCCCCAGAAGGGGACCCATGATGCAGATGGAGCCGCGCATCTTGCGCACGAGTTCGTAGTCGCCGACGCTCTTGATCTTCTTCGCCTGCACGCGGATTTCGCCCTCGCCGAGGCGCTCCACGGTGGCGCCGAGGGATTCCAGGATCTGGGTCATGAACTTGACGTCGCTCAGGTCCGGAATCCGACGGATGACGCAGGGTTCGGCGGTGAGCAGGGTTGCCGCCATGATCGGCAAGGCCGAGTTCTTCGCGCCGCTGATTTCGACTTCCCCCTTCAGGGGGGTTCCGCCTTTGATGAGTAAACTGTCCATGAGATGTTGTTGATGACCGGGTTCCGGGCGCTGACGACCGACTGACGACGAGCGGCGGCGAGAAATGAAATCACGTTCTTCTCATGTCGGGTTCGGGCTGACAATGATGAAGCGCTCCTGGTCCGCCAAATCACGTTCCACGGCGTCCACCAGCCAGCCGTGGGCGGCAAACAGGTCCCTCAACGCGGGGCCCTGTCCATCGCCGAATTCAAGCGCCATGACGCCGGTTGGACGGAGCCAGATCGCTCCGTGCTCCGCCAACAGGCGATAAAAATCCAGGCCGTCTTCGCCGCCGTCGAGGGCTGCCCGGGGATCGTGATCGCGAACCTCCGGCTCCAGTGTGTCGATCTCCGCGCGGGGAATGTAAGGCGGATTGGAGACGATCAGGTCGAACTCCTCGCCGTCGGGCAGCGCGGCGAAGACATCGCTCTCCAGCAAGGAAACCCGCGCCTCCAGACCACAGGCGTTCACGTTCTCCCGCGCCAGGGCGAGCGCCTCGGCGGAACAATCCACGCCTACGACGCTGGCCTTGGGCGCGTTGGTGGCGATGGCGATGCTCAGGCAACCCGTGCCAACACCGATCTCCAGAACTTTCGGGGCGGGGCAATCGCCGGCATTCTCGAGTCGCCACAGGCGTTTCCAAGCCAGTTCAGCGAGGGATTCCGTCTCCGGGCGCGGCACGAGAGCCTGCGGCCCGACCTTGATCTCCAGGCCGCAGAAGGAAGTTGAGCCGAGGATGTGCTGGAGCGGTTCGCGCTGGCCGCGACGGCGCACACAATCGCGCAGTTTCCCAAGTTCCTGGTCCGTGATCGGGCGCTCGAAATTCAGATACAGCTCCAGTCTCGGCAGCTGCAAGACGCGCTCCAACAGCAGCTCAATCTGCAACCGCGGCGACTCCACTCCCTTGCGCTCAAGAAACTCCCCGCTCTTCTGGATGACTTCGAGAACCGTCACGGCCGCATCGTTCCGAATCCCGCCCTTCCCGAAAAGGGAAATTCACCCGACAAATTTCGAATATCCGGTTGTAAATGAGACTCAGTATCAACTAAGTTGAAAAGAACTGTGATGAACGATGCGAAAGCGGACAACCGGATGACCGTGCTGAGCGAGCTGGCGGTTGGCGAGACGGGTCGGATCAAGTCGATTCCGGCGGAGAGCGCGGCGAACCAGCGCTTGATGAACCTGGGGTTGCTGCCGGGCATGATGGTGAAGATTGTGCAGGTGGCGCCGTTGGGCGATCCGATCGCGATTGAGTTCACGGGGCAGCGGATCAGCATCCGGCGTTCGGAGGCGGCGTTGATTGTCATTGATTGAAGGGATGGCAAGCGCCGTGGAAACGCCGCGCCGATTGGCGCGAGTGGCGATGCTCGGGAATCCGAACACGGGCAAGACCTCGTTGTTCAATTCCCTGACGGGGTTGCGGCAGCGGGTTGGCAATTATCCCGGCATCACGGTTGAGAAGAAGACGGGCGTCATGCAGTTGGGCAAGGGCGAGGCGGAGTTGATCGATCTGCCCGGGACCTACAGCCTGGCTGCGGCGTCGCCGGATGAGCGCGTGGTGGTGGACGTCTTGACAGGGCATGTTTCCGGCACGGAAAGGCCCGAGGCGTTGGTGTGCGTGGTCGACGCCACGAACCTGCAGCGCAATTTGTTTCTGGTGTCCCAGGTTGCGGAGCTTGGCATTCCGATGGTGTTGGCGCTGAACCTCTGGGATTCGGCCTGCAAGCAGGGATTGAACATCAATGTCGAGCTGCTCTCGGAGCGGCTCGGCGTGCCGGTGGTTCCGACCATCGGCCGGACCGGGGAGGGCTTGCCGCAACTCCGGGCAGCCATCGTGGAGGCCTTGGAGAAATCCGCGCGGATGCGGCGCATCGAATGGCCTGAAAGCGCCGCGCAGGCCGAGGCGAAGCTGCGGTCCGCGATTCCGGAGTCGGTTCGGTCGCAGCTCAAGGAACTGGAACTGCAGCGACTCCTGTTCGACGCCGACTCAGCAATCATTGAGCGGGTGGGGTGGAATCACGAGGAAGCGCGCGAGGTGATTGAAGCGGCGCGGAAGCCGTTGTGGGACGCGGGGGTCAATCCTCTCGCCGCCGAGGCCCTGTTCCAGTACGCGCATTTGAAGGAGGTCCTGGACGGGGTGGTCCTGTCGCCGGAGGAGGCCTTGCCGCGGGGCAGTGAATCCATCGACGGCATCCTGATCCATCGCTTCTGGGGCCTGCTGGTCTTTGTGGGGATGATGTTTGTCGTGTTCCAGGCGGTCTACGCGGGGGCCGGACCGCTCATGGATCTGGTGGACGCAGCCAAGGGCTGGACACAGGATCTCGTCGGCCCCTGGTTTGACAGCATGCCGATGCTCCAGAGCCTGGTCACGGACGGCGTCATCGAGGGCGTCGGCGCGTTCGTCATCTTCCTGCCGCAGATTCTGATCCTGTTCCTCTTCATTGCGCTGCTTGAAGATACCGGCTACATGGCGCGCGCGGCCTTTCTCATGGACAAGCTGTTTCACTGGTGCGGCCTGAACGGAAAGAGTTTTGTGCCGTTCCTGTCGAGTTACGCCTGCGCCGTGCCGGGGATCATGGCGACGCGCACGATTGAAGATCCGAAGGCGCGGCTGACCACGATCCTGCTGGCGCCGTTGATGAGTTGTTCCGCCCGGCTGCCGGTCTATGTTTTGTTGATCGGGGCCTTTGTGGAGCCGCAGTTGGGGCCCTTCTGGGCGGGCGTGACCCTGTTTGCGATGCATTTCGTGGGGTTGTTTGTGGCGGTGATCCTGGCCTTCGTGTTCACCCGCTTCCTGATCAAGACCAAGCCGCAGCCCTTTGTGCTGGAGTTGCCGGCTTATCATGCGCCGCGCATGGAGAACGTCCTGTTCCGCATGTATGAAGCCGGCAAGGAGTTTGTGCAGCGGGCGGGCACCGTGATCTTGGCGATCACGATCATCATCTGGGCGTTGCTCTATTTCCCGCGTCCTGCGGATCTCGAGGCGCAGGAGACCCGGGCCTTTGCCGCTGAGCATGCGCAGACCGCCGGCGTCAGCGAAGAGGAAGCCCTGGCCGCCCTCGAATCGGACGAGGAGCTCGCCGCCGCGTTGCAGGCCCGCATCGACGGGGCCTACGTCGATCAGAGTCTGCTGGGCCGGATGGGCAAGGGCTTGCAGCCCATCTTCGCGCCCGCGGGATTTGACTGGAAGATCACGGTGGGCGTGCTGGCGAGCTTTCCCGCGCGCGAGGTGATCGTTTCCACCCTCGGCATCATCTACAGCCTGGGCGGGGATGTGGATGAGGAATCCGGAAGCCTTCGCGACGCGATGCGCAAGGAGACCTGGGACGACGGGGCCCGCGCGGGAAGCACGGTGTTCAACCTGCCTGTCGTCTTTGCGATCATGGTTTTCTTCGCCCTTTGCTCGCAGTGCGGCTCCACCTTGGCCGTGACGGCCAAGGAATCGAACTGGAAGTGGGCGGCGTTCACCTTCGTCTATATGACCGGCCTCGCCTGGATTGGCGCGGTTCTTGTCTACCAGGTCGGGATGCAATTCCTGTAGGGGACCGGAGTCATGAGCGCGCTGCAGTGGATTGAGGTGGCCGTGGTGGCGTTGATTGTCGGCGGCGCGGTCTCTTATCTGGTCGCCTATGTGCGGGACGTCATTCGCTTTGGCTCATCCTCCTCAGGCCCAGGCTGCGGCGGCGGGGGCGGTTGTCCGTCGTGCGGGCCGGACAAGGATGGAAACTCGAACTGAGCTTGGAAATCAGTCCAGAGCCTTGGCCTCTTCCTTGGCCTTGGCGGTGATGCCCTTGACCTCGCCCTCTTCCTGGTAAATCAACAGCCAGCCGACCACGCCATAAAGCAGTTCGCGGACGCGACGGATCAAGGCGTAGGCGACGCCGACCGGCGCCGAAAGTTCGAATAACTTGAAGAGGAAGACAATACCGCCCTCCTGAACGCCGATGGAGCCGGGCGAGAACATGCCGACCGCTTTGGCCACGCTGATGAAGGCCTCAATCGCAAAGGCCTGGGTGAAGGCCAGGTCGAGGCCGAACAGCCAGCAGACGAACCAGATCTCCAGCACGTCCGCGAACCAACCCACCAGAAAGACGAGGGTTGTCTCCACGAAGGCGCGCCGCTCCTCCAGGTAGAACTTCAGGGTGAGTTCGTCCATGTGGCGCAGGTGCTCCTCCTGCTCTTCCAGCTTCTTGACGCGGATCCGGAAGAAGCGCAGGAAGCGCAACAGGGAGGTGAACAGTCCGTGCTTCTGCATCCAGAACAGCGCGCCCACGGCGAGGAAGGCGAGGATCGTCACCACCAGCATTCCCTGCCGGGCCCCGGTATCCGGCGGGATGTAGTTGAGGGACAGCACCGCGCCGATCGCGATGAAGATGACCATCGCCAGCGTCTGGGATGACTTCGACACGATCGAGGCGGCGGCGCTGACCTTGGGATCGATCCCGCGCTTGTGCAGCAGGTAGACCTTGATCGCCTCGCCGCCCACGTAGGCCGTCGGCAGCACATAGTTCACCGCCTCGCCGGCCCAGCGGATCTTGAACAGGGTCCACCAACGAACGCCGGGCGTCCCATGCTTGCCGAAGGAGATTTTCCAGGCCAGACAATCAAAGACAAATACCGACAGGTAAGGGAGCAGGCAGAGTGGAGCCTTCCAACCCAGGCTGGAGACCGTCGGCCAGATGTTGTCCCAGCCCGTCTGGTGAACGAAGAAGGCAAAGATCCCCAGTCCCAGGAGAAAAAAGAAGACTCTTAGATTGCGTTTCATGATGTCAGGCGGTCGCCCGCTTGCCCGGTCCGGCCAATTGCACCGCCAGGGCGGTCACCCAGAAGACATGCACGCCGATCCCGACCATCCAGAGGAAGAGTTGCATCTGGTCCGCAATCGCGAGGGCGAGCAGCACGACGGAAAAATCCCGGTTGGTCATCTTGTCGATCAGGGCCTGCAGGCGCGCATTCTGCTTCTCCGGCGGCGCCGTCATGCCGCGCAGCACCACGAGAAACGAGATCACCACTCCCACCCCGGCGCTGACTGCGAGGGGAATCACGGGCGCCTCGATACCTTGGCGCCAAAGCCCTACGCCGATGCCCAGGAAGACCGCAATGTGAACGATTTGGTCGCCGATGATGTCAAGCCACTTGCCCAAGTTGCTCTCCTTGAAGACCACGCGTGCGATATCGCCGTCGACGCAATCGATGGCTGCGGAGAGCTGGAGCAGAATGGCGCCGATCACCATGTCCGAGTGCGAGCCG
Organism: uncultured Verrucomicrobiota bacterium; assembly: GCA_964519245.1. GTDB lineage: Bacteria > Verrucomicrobiota > Verrucomicrobiia > Limisphaerales > JAYPEY01 > JAYPEY01. Next base: position 11,067 of record CAZFLK010000001.1, on the reverse strand, counting down.
CGGGTGAAGAACCATCCGGCAATGACGCCCACCGCGATGGCAAACACGGAGACCTGGTTCGGCGATACGGGGGTGTGGATCAGCGCCTTGGACAGAAATCTCCCCAACGGACGATTGAACCAGGTGTCGACCATGCCGTCCGTCGAACTGCCAAGCGCGGCCCAGAGCGCGCGTTCGGCTTGGGCGGCGGACGCGGCGTCGATCACGGGGCCGGCGACGCCCTCGACGATGATTCGCTTCTGCTCCCGGCCCACGGGGCCGCGGTAGTCCGTGACGATGCCGACGGGGAGGTCGCGTTGGTCGCCCGTGGCCAGGCGTCCTTCACCGGTCCGGATCAGTCGCTCGATGTCGCGGGCCTGCACGAGGCAGGACGTCTCGATCAGGAGGGTCTTTTCCGAAAGCGGCGGCGGTTTGGGTGCGATCGCGGTCTCAATCCCCAGCGCCGCGGCCCGATCCCGGTCGGGGACCTCCCCCTCGCAGACGATGGTGATGTCGGTTCCCCCAGCCCGATGCGCGGCCACGACGAGGCGATCCAGCAGCGTCAACGCCGCAATGCGCCTCGATCCGTTCTCCGGATCGCAAAGGATGATGGTCTTCATTCGCCGCGGATCAGACGTCCGACAAGTAGGCGGCCAGGAGGTCGCGGCAGGCGTGGAGGTCGTCGAGATGAACTGATTCGGTGACCGTGTGAATGTAGCGGGTGGGGCAGGAGAGGGTGAAGACCCGGGTTCCGGAGCCCGCGCGCTGCATCGAGCCGGAGTCCGTTCCGCCGCGTGGCAGGATCGAACGCTGGTGCGGGATCTTGTGTTTCTTGGCCGCCGCTTCCATGGCGTTGAGCACGGACAGGTCGCTGATGAAGGAGCTGTCCATGCAGGTCAGGGCCGCGCCCGCGCCGAACGCCGTCACGCGTTCCTCGGTGGGCACGCCCGGGGTGTCGACGCAAAGGGTGGTGTCGATGGCGATGCCGATGTCCGGTTGCACGCCGAACGCGGCCGTGCCAGCGCCGCGCAATCCGACCTCCTCCTGCACGGTGAACACGCAATGAATCTCGCAGTTGTGCTTCTTGAGCTTCTGCAGCGCGCGAATCGCAATCCAGCAGGCGACGCGGTTGTCCAAGCACTGCCCGGTGACCATGTTCCCGATCTGTTGGGTCGGAGCCTTCAGCACGACCATGTCGCCGATCTGAACCCTCTTCTTCACCTCCTGGGCGTCGAGTCCGAGGTCGACAATGAACTCGCCCACCTCGGGAATCTTCTTCCGGTCCTCAGGCGAGGCGATGTGAACGGGGCGGCCGCCCGGATTCAGGACGCCGGGGAGGTCGCCCTTGTCCGTACAGATCGTCACGATGCGGGCGAAGAGATTGCGGGCGTCGAAACCGCCGACCGGGTTCAGGCGGAGGAAGCCCTTGTCGTCGATGTGCCGCACCATGAAGCCGATCTGGTCCATGTGCGCCGCCAGCATGACCTTGACCGGGTTCTTCGGGGTCTTCCTGCCCTTGGCGACCCGCGGCTTGCGGATGCCGATCAGGGACCCCAGCGCGTCGACCCGCGTCTCATCGAACAGCCCCTTGGTTTCCTTCTCGATCAACGCGCGAATGCGCTGCTCGCGCCCGGGAATGCCGGGCGTCGTCGTCAGTTGTTCCAGTAAATCCATGGGCGGGAGTGTAGGGGGCGCCGGGGAGCGGGAACAACCCGCAATCGCATCGAAAAAAACGATGGCAGGACGGGGGGCATCGACGGTCGAAGCGCGGTCACTCCACGGTGACAAAATGGGGGCTGGACCAGGCGAGGCTGCCTTGGGCGACGCTGATGTTGCCGGTGTATTGTCGGGAGCTTCCGGTCTGTCGGATTTCCCAATAGAACCAATGGTCTCCCTTGGGCAGGTCGTCCTGGATGTGCGTCACGCGGAGGGTTGCCGAACCGTCGCCCGGATAGACGCGGACGGTCTTTCCGCCGTTGGTCTTGAGCGTCGCGGAAACCAGTTTCGTCGTGCCGATCACGTGAAGATCCAACTGGATGCGGGGTTCGCGGGTCGTCAGCGGCGTGTCGCTCAGGCGACCCGCCACGCGCGAATCGACAACAATCTTGGAGCCGTTGGAAGCGAAGCATCGATGCGAGCGGAGAGCGTCGAGAATCGCGTCATCGGACAATTCCTCCGCCCAGATCCCGGTGAGTCCGCCGCAGAGTCCGGGATTGCGTCGATGGGAATCGCTCGTTCCGACGAAGCCCAGTCGTTTTCCGGCGTCGAGTTCGCCGTGAAATTTCCCGGGCACGTCGTGGATGTAGATGCCCCAGCAGGAGGTGACTTCCATGTTGGCTTCCACAGGGCTGTCGACGATGTCGAAGGTCCGGTGTTGTCCGTTCAGAATGCCGCCGTGTTCAGCGACGGTCCGGGTCAGGCGGTCGAAGTCGCCGCCGACCTCGGTGTAGCGCACGATGGGGCCCCCGGTTGACGGGTAGATGACGGTGCGGTGATTGGGGTAGGAATTGCGGCTGGGCTGCAGGTAGACGGACTTCCAGGGGTCGAACGCTTTTCCGGGCCGGCCCTTTCGTTGTGTCCACTCGTAGCCGGGCAGGGCGATGAAGCGGCCGGGTTCGGTGAAGCGTTGGGAGTGCAGCATGCCGAGGTAGTACTCGCCCTCGGTCAGCAGGCAGCCGTGCACGTCGTCGTTGTCCTGCAGGACCATGACGTCGAGTTTTGCGCGGTCGCGTCCGTAGAGCAGGATCTCATCGGGTTCGCCCTCGGCGTCGCCGGTCAGACCGCTATGGCAATGCAGGTCCGCCCAATAGAGCTGATAGGTCTTTCCCGCGACCGTGATCTTGCGGCGCGATGGCTGCGGCGCGTTCAGGAGGTCGACCGGCTTGAACTGCTCGCGCCAGTCTTCGGGTTGGAAGGGTTTCGAATCCTTCAGGTTGGCGACAAGATGGTGGTAGGGGCGGATCCAGCCGCGGGGAATCTGGGAGCCCGTGATCGCCAGGCGCTGGTCCTTGACCCGGTCGGGGCGGGCGATCTGGTAGTCGATCAACCCGTGAACCAATTCGCGGGCCTCGCCCCATCGGCCGTCGGCGAAGGGGCGTCCGATCAACTGCCCCGCAGTCTTGGTTCCGCTTCCGCCGTGCTCGGTCTTGCGTTCCCAGATGAGCCACATGGCGTCGTCGGCCTCGGCCAGCATGGGGTGGCGTCGTTGGCCGATGTAGCCGCTGGGATAGCGTTTGCCGGGACGCAGGTCCGGCAGGAGGCCGTTGAGCATGACCGCGCCCTCATCGTCGCCCGATGAATCACGAACCAAAGTCCATTGTCCGTTCCTGCGCACAGAGACATGAGCCGTGTGAAACATGTCGATGACGCCGTCGCCGCCGATGACATCGATCAATTTCAGCCAGGCGACGCAGAGGCCGTGTTGTTCCGATTGCAGTGGAACGGGTTTGAGACAGCGTTGTCCGCGTTGACCTGAAGGCGAGATGGTTTCGATGGGGCCGGTTTCCGGCGTCAACGGCCGGCCTTTGACGGCATACTCCCCATTGCGATACTCGTCCCAGAACAACCAGGCGGCATCCTCGGACGAACTGGAAATCGCGGGCCGGAAGGAATCGTGGTCGCCGTCGCTCACGATCGAGGCAGGCAGCCAGGCGTTGGCGGCGAGTCGTCGCGCGTGGATGCGCGACGGCCGTCCCTGCGCGAACTCCTGCCAGGCGAGCAGGACATCGCCGTTGGCGCGGACCGCCGCGCTGGGTTTGATGGCGTCAACGTCCTTGGCGGAATGAACCCGAAGCGCGGACCATTTTCCACGTTCGAATGAGCGTCCTTCGATCTGCCAGCGACCCTGACGTCGAGCCGACCAGAAGGCCCAAAGACTTGAATCCTTCGGCGACGCGACCAGGATGGGGGCGTCCATGATGCCCGCCTCAAGCGACAGGTGCACGGCCGGATCGCCCGGGTCGGAACGGCGGGCCGGCAGTCGCCGCGCCATGATCATTTCCTTCGACTTGTAGTAGGTTTTCCAAATCGCCCAGGCAGCGCCATCGGGCGTTTGCGTCGTGGCCATCTGGGTGTCGAAGGTGACGCGTCCCGGATTGATGGCGGGGCCGAAGCGGTCGGAGAAGCCCTCGGCGGCGGTCAGCGGCGAGGCGGAAACGGAGGTGATGAACAGCAGCGCGATGCCCATCAGGCGAACGTGAGAATTGAGCGGGAGCCAAGGCATGGACGCCAACATGGCCGTCCTGCGTGGATGATTCAACCTTGGAAAGGACGGCGCAGATGGTCAGGCAGTTCCGGCGTCGCACCGGGTTGACCGCAGACAAACGCGGCAACTTCGCAGGCTTTTTGTCCGATTTCAGCGAGGGGGGCGTGATGAAGCAGTCCCAGGGCGAGGGTTGCCGTGTAGGAGTCGCCCGCGCCCACGGTGTCCACGATATCCGCTTTCACGGCGGGAACGTGGGTCGCGTCGTCCGGAGTCGCCAGCAGGGCTCCCTCTGCGCCCAGGGTCAAGGCCGCCACTCGGAGGTTGTGTCGGCGACACAAATCACGCAGTCGATCCGCAGGGTCGCGCCCGGCGCCTTCCGGGTCGACGACATCGATCTCCTCGTCGTTGAGTTTGAGCACATTGGTCAGGAACAGGGAGTCCTCGATGATATCGTCGTTGTAGAAGCGCTGGCGGAGGTTGACGTCGAAGATGCGGAGTGAACTCTCGGGGGTGGCTGCGACGAAGCGCTGGATGACGCCGCAGGATTGGGCGTCGCGTTGACCGAGCGTGCCAAAGCAGACGGCGTCGGTCCGCGCGGCCAGGCGCTCGAGTGCGGGGTTCCACTCCAGCGCGTCCCAGGCGACGTCGGCGGCGAAGACGTAGTCCGCCTTGCCCTCGGAATCGAGGGTGATGGTCACCTCGCCGGTCGGTCGATCGGTGCGCGCGACGTGTTCGACCCCGATCTTTCGCGCCTGAAGTTCCTCGATTGCCTGGTTGCCGGGGGCGTCCCTGCCCAACGCGCTGACCAGGGTCGCCTCGGCGCCGAGGGCCGCGGCGTGCGCGGCGAAGTTCGCGGGCGCGCCGCCGAAGCAGCGGCGATCCGGAAAGACATCCCAAAGGATCTCGCCGAGGCCGACGATGCGGGGGCGGGTTGGCGAAGGGGTGTTCATGATGCGCAGCTCCGAGGCCGCGCCGCTCGTCGCTAGTCGCCGCGGCGAATCTCGGAGCCTTGGAAACGAATGTGAATCCGGTAGACCGGAGATTGTCTCAACTCGACGCGGCCGGTTTCGAGGTCGATGCGTTCCGGGATCTGTTCGAGTCGTTTGTCCACCACTGCGTGATAGCCCCGCTCGGAGAAGATGTCGATCAACATGGCGAGCGCCAAGGGGTTGTCGAAGACCTCGTCGATGGAGTTGACCGTGGCGCGGCCGGAAATGGCGTGGCGAACCACGATGGGCATGAAGCGCTCCTGCACGATCTCCACCACGTGAGCGAAGAGTTCCGCGTATTCAAGTTCATACCGGTCGAGGCGGCGCACCAGTTCCTGACGCGCGTGGACGATGATCTCGCTGGCCAGTGGAATGGGGCGCAGCCGGTCGAACGTGCGTTCGTCGAGCTCCAGGGAGCTTTGGTACTGCAGCTCGCTGAGGATGTTCTCCTCCACCTTGTCGATCGCGCCTTCCGCATTGATGAAGTGGTAGAAGAAGACCTCGCGCAGCGATTGCAGGGCGTCCCAGGTCTTTTCCTTGAAAACCCGGTATCGATGTCGTGCGGCGGCTTCGTCGAGGTCCGTGGCCCGCTGTTCCTGGATCTCGCCCACGCCGCGCTCCTTGACCTTCGCATTGTGGGCTGCAATCTCGCGTCCGCGCTTGAGTTGGCGCGCGATGCTGGTGCTTTCCTCGACGAAGAGGACCATCGCGTGGATGGTCGGCTTGCGGAAGTGGACGGCGAGCGGCGTGTCATGAAATTCCCGGTGCAGGGCGTTGATCCGTTCGACCAGCAGCTTCATGCACTCGACCTGGACCCTGGTTCGGGGAAAGCCGTCGAGGATGGCGCCGTCGCGGAATTCCTCGTGCAGCATGTGTCGGAACAGCACGCCGATGACCTCGCGGTCGCCGACCATGTTGCCCGTGTCCTTGAGTTGTTGTGCGGCGGGGCTGTTGAGCAGGTCGCTGACGACGATGGGCGGGCAGGTGAAGCCTCGGGCCCGCATGATGAAGCCGGTGTTGGTGCCTTTGCCGGAGCCAGGCGCGCCGCCCAGTAGAATAATCTCCTTGGGAAAGCGAAGCTGATCGTGGCCCAGATCCTTTTCAAGGTCCTCCCAGATGGAGTTGAAAATCAGCCGGGGGTCCTTGATCTCGAGGTTCTTGACCTTCTTCTTCGGTTCAGGATCGGATGGGGGCGGAGAATCTTCAGAACTCATGGCAGCCGGGAATGGTTTACCTGAGCGGGGCGGTCTCTGGGAAGCGTTAAACGACGGATTGCCGGAAAAGGGCAAGAAATGGGGATGGCGGAGCGGTCTGGAAGCGTTCGCGCCGATTTACAACTCGCTCCGACTCCGGGCCTCCCGTAAAACCCCTGCGTGCTCGATCGATTAACAGAACAGACGCGCCATCGTCTTTTTCTGGCGCTGGTGTTGTTCGTCTACTTCTCGCTGCTGGGAACGCGCGGCTTGAATGAGCCGGACGAGGGACGCTACGGGGAGATTGCGCGAGAGATGGTCCAGACGGGCAACTGGTTGGTGCCGCACATCTGGTATGTGCCGCATCTGGACAAACCGCCCATGACCTACTGGTGCGTCGCCGTCTCCTTCAAGTTGTTCGGGGTGAGTGAATGGTCGCTTCGTCTGCCCCTCGCGCTGGCGGGTCTGAGCGGGGCCTGGGCGACCTGGTTGCTGGCGTTGTCCATCGCCGGTCGGGGCGCGGCCCGCTGGAGCGTGTTGATCCTCAGCGTCTCGATTCTCTATGTCGCCATGGCGCGGATGTTGACCACGGACATCTTTCTCACGCAGTTCGTGGCCTGGACGGTCTATTTTTTCTGGCGAAGTTGGCGGTGTCTCGATGTGTTTTCGAGTGAGGACGCCGGCGAACGGGGGCGGGCCGGGCGGCAGTTTGTCGGGTGGCAGGCGGCGATGTGGGCGGCGATTTCCGGCGGCTTTCTGACGAAGGGGCCGCTGGCGTTCATCCTGCCCCTGTTTGCCATCGGGCCGTTGCTTTGGCTGCGACGCGGGGAAGGGGTCCGCTGGAGCATGTTGGCGCTTGGCGCGCTGGTCGGCGTCGCTGTTTTCAGTCTGTTGGCCCTGCCATGGTATCTGATGGTGTTTCAGGCGGAGCCGGAATCGTTCCGCTTCATGGTCGTGGACCAGGTAGTCGGGCACGCCACGGGCGGCGGCGCCAAGAACCGCTCCAAGCCCTTCTTCTTCTTCTTTGGCATCCTGGCCATCGGGTTCCTGCCGTGGACGATTTTGCTGGGGTGGCTGTGGCGCAAGGCGCATTGGCGCAGCCTGACGGGCGTCCGGCGCGAGGCCTGGGCGATGTTGTGCGGTTGGGCATGCCTGACCTTCGCCATGTTTTCGATCAACAGCTCGAAGCTGCCCGCCTACATCCTGCCGATGTTTCCGGCCCTGGCGTTGTTGGTGACGTTGCGCTGGCGTTTGGGTGAAGAGTCGCCCGCGAGGGAGGCATCGGATCCGGCTCCGATGCCGGAATGGGTCTGGCGCGCGGTGGGGCTCAGTCCCTTCGTCCCCATGATCGCGATGCCGTTGATCTACCGTTTTGCGTTCCGGGTCGATGACCAGAACTGGATCTGGGTCCAGGTCGCGATTGCGGCGCTGGCCATGGCGGCGTTCGGCGTGGTCACGCGGTCGTGGCGGTCCGCCCGGTGCCGCCGCTGGGCGGTGGGGTTGGGAGCCTTTCAGTTGACCCTGCTGGTGGCGATGGTTCCACGGGTTGAAACGGAACTCCGCAGCAACCAGACCCTGAAGGAGATCGGCGGGGCATTGTCAGAGACATATCAGCCTGGCGATGCGGTGATGATCTGGCATCGGCTTCCGCAGGGATTGCCGCTCTACGCGCAGGACGTCATCACGCCGGACAATCGACCCTACCTGGCCGGACTGCCGCTGCATCGGATTCCCTTTGAGTATCCGGTCAACCGGGAGCGTCTGGGTGACCTGGTGATCACCAATGTTCCCGATGTTGTCCGTCTGCTGGAGGGCGATCGGCGTGTGGTGGTGGTGGGTTGGCGCAACGGGTATCGCAACTTCCAGGAGCTGACCACGAACACCCAGTTGCGGTTGATCACGGAGTCCGGAACCTGGGAGTTGTATTCCAATCGCTGAAGGCGCGCCCGATGGGGGCGGTAAATTTGCCTGCGAAAGTTGTTGAATTCGTTTTGGCGGGGCATACTATCCCGCTCTGCTTTCAACAAAGCAGATTTCACCTTCGGTCGGGGCGTAGCGTAGCCTGGTAGCGCGCCTGAATGGGGTTCAGGAGGTCGCTGGTTCGAATCCAGTCGCCCCGACCATTTTCCACCCTTCTCGGTCTCTACTCCTGGGGGTAGAGGAGCACGCGGTCATGAACGATGATGGCGAGGTCGTTTCTGCCGTCGCCGGTCAGGTCGGCGATCAGCGCCTCTCTCGGTTCCGGTCCGCCGCCCCGGCCGCCCCGGAACGTTCGTTCCTCGAAGACCTTCCAGCGGTTGGCCGGCACGAGTTTGTGGGGCTTCGCGTATTTCACGATGTCGAGGTGGTTCTTGGAGGACTCGAGGAAGACGAGGTCCTTGGTCTTGTCCTGGTTCAGGTCGCCGGTGACGACGTCCATGAGGAAGCCGTTCTTGATCGGCGTTTCGTAGGCGTCCAGCGGCTCGATGGTCCAGATGTCGCCATCGAAGCGCAGGGTGGCGACGGAGTTGACGCCTTCCAACGCGATCGCCGGGGCGCCGGATTTGCCCAGGGCGACGGATGCGAGACGATTGAAGTCGAAGACGGGCAGCGGCAGATTTCGGGGAATCTTCCAGACCCCGGCGTCGTTGCGTTCGCAGAGCGAAAGCGATTTCTGCTCGGCGTCCAGCAGGAACAGGCTGGGCGTCTTTCCCTTCCCGCGTTGTATCGAGGCGGCCCCGATGATCCGCGAGCGGCTCCCGGCGCCATTGATCTGGTCCTTCACCTGGAAGGACCACGCCTGCGAGCCGGCGGCCTTGGACGGGTTCTCTTCCAGAGTCACCGCCCGCACGAAACTCTTTTGCGCCAGCAGCAGTTCGGCGCGGCCGTCGCCGTCGACGTCCATGGCGGTGGCCCAGGGTTGTTCGATGCTGCCGCCCGGGGGGGCGATGTCCAGTTCATCGAAGGCCCCGGCCTGGTTGGCGCGCAGGATCTTGATCTTCTGGTAGGGGATGAGGATGACCAGGTCGTTGTCGCCGTCCTGATCGATGTCGTGCGGCAGCATGACCGTGGGGTTGGAGCGGAATTCCTTGTCGAGTTCCTGTTCCGTCGAGCCGCCGTCGGCGCGCAGTGACACGAGTTTCTTGCGGCTCTTGTCCTCGACGATCACGGAGAGCGTCGGCTGGTCGTCGGCTCCGCGTCTGGCAACGGCGAAAACGATCGGCCGCCCCTCGACCGGCAGTGAGCGGGGGAAGGCGATGCGCCCGTTGGCGTCGAGCCGGGCGACCCCAAGTTGCCGCTCCTCGCCGCTCAGCAGGAAGATCTCATCCTGGCCGTCGCCATCCCAGTCCGCCACGTCAATCTGGGTGATGCCGGTCATGGAGGGAAACGACCGGGGCGGCGCGAAGTCCCCGTCGGCGTCCCGGAGGTAAAGCGAGATTTCGCCGCTGTCCGGTTCGGCGACGAGGAGGTCCTCGGAGCCGTCGTCGTTCAGATCGGCCCACACGGAGCCGCGGGTCGGCTTGCCGGTGCGCTTGAGCGGCGTGACGGCGAACTGCCCCTGTTTCAGTCCGGCGCTGAGCGCCTCGGCGGGCTGCCGGACAAAATGGGAAATCTGCGCCCGGCCCGAATGCGCGGCGATGGTCATGATTTCGCAGCGATTGTCCGCGTCGAGATCATCCGCCCAATAGGAGCGCACCGGCGGCTGCGCAAAATGAATCTCCGGTCCGAGGCGGCCCTGGTCGCCCTGGAGGCGGAAGCGGAAGGGGTTGGAGCTGTCCCAATTGACCAGGAGCATGTCCTGTCGGCCGTTGCCGTCGACATCCAGAATCTGCACCGCTTTCACCTCTCCGGAGAAGGGGATGCGGGCGGGGGCGTCCAGCTGCTTGTCCTGGTTCTGGTAGAAGACGTGGCAGACATTCTCCCCGATCAGGATCAGGTCCTCCCGTTGGTCGCCGTTGAGATCCCCGTGCGTCAGTCCGTTCGGGTTGAGCGGCGCCGATTTGAGCGGCCAGCGTTTCGCCGCCGACCAGCCCTCCTTGCCGCGGTTGTATTGGACCACCAACTCCTTGGGATCCCCGCCGAAGTAGGCGATGTCCGGTCGTTGGTCCCTGTTCAGGTCCACCAGCTCGAGGCAGGCGATCCGTTTCTCGGAGGAGATGGATTCGATGCGGAAGCGCGCGTCGGGCGGCAATTCATTGATCTCCAGCTCGCGTTGGGCGTAGAGGGCCTCCGCCATCTTCTCTGAACCGGACCGGTTGTAGAGCAGGGTGATCTTGGAGCGGAGATTGTTGACCACCGCGAGATCGTTCAGGCCGTCGCCGTCGAGATCCGCGGACCGAAGATTGGCGATCTGGTTCTGGATCGGGAAGACCTCGGGCCCGGTGAAGCCGAATTCCAGCGCGGCCGAGGCGGCGATCAGCGACTGAGCGCCCAAAGCGGCGCCGATGAGGACTGCCGGCAGGACCATTCCTTGAGAGAGACGTTTCTTCAACATGGAACGCAAAGGTTAATCCCCATTCCCGCCGGCGCCAACGGGGAATAATCGGGGTCGAACAGGCGAGGGGCTGACGCTGGGCGGCAATCCTGTGTGGCGCCGAGTTCCCCGTTGGATGCCGGAAAGGGTTTGGGGCAGCTTGAACGTAAGCGTTTAACGAAACCCACGTTGTTGCTCCGCCCCGGGAACGGGTAGACTGGTGGGTTTCCCTCCTCAGGCGGCGGCGTC